>NZ_JAXFXH010000001.1:0-21184 GCF_034091795.1 Suipraeoptans intestinalis
TCCATCGGAGGAGATCCGACAGGGTCTCCCTGGGATCTTCTGGAACCGTCCAAAAGACCGGAAGCCGGACTTTTGAAGCTGCGGAAAGAGCTGGGATTATTTGCCAATCTAAGGCCGGCGGTTTTATATGATACCCTAAAAGAAGCCTGCCCTTTAAAAGAGAGCATTACAGAAGACGGATTTGACATGATGATCGTTCGGGAGCTGACAGGCGGCCTCTATTTTGGAGAGCGGTACACAAAGGAAGTGGACGGAGTCCGGACGGCGGTAGACACTCTGACCTATCAGGAGGAGGAGATCCGCAGGGTAGCGAAAAAGGCCTTTGAGATCGCAAGAGCCAGAAAAGGGAAGGTAACCAGTGTGGACAAGGCAAATGTTCTGGACACCTCCAGGCTTTGGAGGTCAGTGACAGAGGAGATCAGGACTTCTTATGCAGACGTGGAACTGGAGCATATGCTGGTAGACAACTGCAGTATGCAGCTGGTAAAGAACCCACGGCAGTTTGATGTGATCCTGACGGAAAATATGTTTGGAGATATCCTGTCGGATGAGGCCAGTATGATCACCGGCTCCATTGGGATGCTGCCCTCCGCCAGCCTGAAAGAGTCGGATTTTGGCCTGTATGAGCCAAGTGGAGGTTCTGCGCCGGATATTGCAGGCAAAGGGATCGCCAATCCCATTGCAGCCATCTTGTCGGCAGCGATGCTGCTTCGGTTTACCTTTCATCTGGAAGAGGAGGCAGACTGCGTGGAAGAAAGTGTCAGGAACGTGTTGAAGCTGGGATACAGAACCGCAGATATTATGACAGACGGAAGAAAGCAGGTAGGAACCAGAGAGATGGGCAGTCTTATTGCGGAAGGACTGCGAAAAAAGTAAAGAGTATAAGGCAAACAGATAAGAGGCCCAAAAGGCAGACATAAACGTAAGAGAGAAAAACAGCAGACCGAAAAAATCATAAGCTTACAGGCCCAAAAGTTTAAAAGCAGAAAGAGGATCGTCCAGGATCAGAAAAAGAAAGGAAAGAGATCAAGTATGAGAAGTGATACCGTAACAGAAGGAAAACAGCAGGCACCCCATCGTTCGTTGTTTCGCGCGCTGGGATTTACGAAGGAAGAAATGAATCGTCCCATCGTAGGGATCGTAAGCTCACACAATGAGATCGTGCCCGGACACATCAATCTGGACAAGATCGTAGACGCCGTGAAGATGGGAGTGGCCATGGCGGGAGGAACGCCGGTGGTATTTCCGGCCATCGCTGTCTGTGATGGGATTGCCATGGGACATATCGGGATGAAGTATTCCCTGGTAACCAGGGATCTGATTGCAGATTCTACGGAAGCGGTGGCGATGGCTCAGCAGTTTGACGCTTTGGTAATGGTTCCCAACTGCGACAAAAATGTACCGGGACTTTTGATGGCGGCAGCCAGGATCAACGTGCCTACCATTTTTGTCAGTGGCGGGCCTATGCTGGCAGGAAAAGTCAAAGGGAAAAAGACCAGCCTGTCCAGCATGTTTGAAGCGGTAGGAGCCAATGCGGCAGGGCTGATCACAGAGGAAGAACTGTGTGAATATGAAGAAAAAACCTGTCCTACCTGCGGCTCCTGCTCCGGCATGTACACGGCCAACAGTATGAACTGTCTGACGGAAGCGCTGGGAATGGGACTGAAGGGAAATGGCACGATCCCGGCCGTCTATTCCGCCAGGATCCGTCTGGCAAAAGAAGCCGGAATGCAGGTGATGGAGCTTTTCAGAAAAAATATCCGCCCCAGGGACATTATGACAAAGGAAGCCGTCTTAAACGCATTGACGGTGGATATGGCTTTGGGCTGCTCTACCAACAGTATGCTCCATCTTCCGGCTATTGCTCATGAGATCGGAATGGATTTTGAAATTGATTTTGCAAATGGAATCAGCGAAAAGACACCTAACCTCTGTCATCTGGCGCCGGCAGGAAACACTTACATGGAGGATCTGGAGGAAGCCGGAGGGGTCTATGCAGTGATGGCGGAGCTGAATAAAAAAGGCCTGCTTCATACAGACTGCATGACGGTAACGGGGAAGACGGTGGGAGAAAATATCGCAGCTTCCCGTAATTTAGATGAAGACGTGATCCGCCCCATCGAGCGTCCTTATTCCCAGACAGGGGGACTGGCCGTGCTGAAGGGGAATCTGGCACCGGACGGAAGCGTGGTAAAGCGGTCGGCGGTGGTGGCAGAAATGTTGCGGCATGAGGGACCGGCAAGAGTCTTTGAATGTGAAGAGGATGCGATTGCGGCCATCAAGGGAGGCAGGATCCAGCCGGGCGATGTGGTGGTGATCCGATATGTAGGGCCAAAGGGAGGACCGGGAATGCCGGAGATGTTAAATCCCACCTCGGCCATTGCAGGAATGGGTCTGGGCTCCAGCGTGGCGCTGATTACAGACGGACGGTTCAGTGGAGCCTCCAGAGGCGCTTCCATCGGACATGTGTCTCCGGAGGCGGCAGTGGGAGGCCCTATCGCACTGATTCGGGAGGGAGACCGGATCCAGATCGACATTCCGGCGCTTACTCTAAATGTAAAGCTGTCGGAGGAAGAACTGGAAGAGCGAAGGAAGCAGTGGAAACCGACAGAACCCAGGATCACCACCGGATATCTGGCCCGGTACGCAGCCATGGTCACATCCGGCAACCGGGGAGCCATTCTGGAGGTACCGGGGAAAAACGCGTAAAACAGATCAAAAAGCAGAACCTGCAAGAATGGGCAGAGGTTCAGAGGAATCCTGAAAAGAAGTTAGAAAAACAGAGGAGAAGAGTATGCAGTTGACGGGAGCGGAGATTGTTATTGAGTGTTTAAAGGAACAAGGGGTGGATACGGTATTCGGGTATCCAGGGGGAGCAATTTTAAATGTGTATGATGCACTGTACAAGCATCAGGATGAGATCCGGCATATCCTCACCTCCCACGAGCAGGGAGCGGCGCATGCGGCAGACGGATATTCCAGAGCTACGGGAAAAGTGGGCGTCTGCTTTGCTACCAGCGGGCCGGGAGCCACCAATCTGGTAACGGGGATCGCCACGGCGTATATGGATTCCATTCCCATGGTGGCGATTACCTGTAACGTGGGAGTTGCCCTTCTGGGAAAGGACAGCTTTCAGGAGATCGATATTGCAGGGATCACACTTCCCATTACGAAGCACAATTTTATCGTAAAGGATGTAAACAAACTGGCAGATACCATCAGAAAAGCGTTTGTGATCGCAAAAAGCGGAAGGCCGGCGCCGGTTCTGATCGACATCCCGAAGGATGTGACGGCGAACAAGGCAGAATATACCCGGCAGGAAAGAACGCCTTCCAAGAAAGAGGAGATTTGCTGTTCTCAGGAATTGGAAGGAGCGTTGAAGCTGATCAAAGCCTCCAAAAAGCCTTATATTTTTGTGGGGGGCGGAGCCGTTCTGTCAGAGGCCAGCAAGGAACTGCTGGAGTTTGTGGACAAGATGGATGCACCGGTAACCGATTCTCTTATGGGAAAAGGCGCATTTCCGGGAACCGATGAAAGATATACCGGCATGCTGGGCATGCACGGCACCAAGACGGCTAATTTTGGGGTCAGCGAGTGCGATCTTTTGGTGGTCATTGGAGCGAGGTTCAGCGATCGTGTTACGGGAAATGCCAAAAAATTTGCGAAGAATGCCAAAATCCTGCAGATCGATATCGACGCAGCGGAAATGAATAAGAATGTTCTGATCACCCAGGGGATCGTGGGAGATATCAAGACGGTGCTGCAGCAGTTAAATAAAATCCTGCCGCAGCAGGAGCACAGGGAATGGATGGAAAAGATCCGGGAAAATAAGGAGAAATATCCGCTTCGTTATAATCCGGAGACGCTGACAGGACCTCATATCATAGAAGAGATCTATCGGCAGACCCAGGGAGATGCCCTGGTGGTGACAGAAGTGGGACAGCACCAGATGTGGGCGGCACAGTATTACAAATATAAGGAGCCCAGAACATACCTGACGTCAGGCGGACTGGGAACGATGGGATACGGCCTGGGAGCTTCCCTGGGAGCCAAGGTGGGAAGGCCGGAAAAGACAGTCGTTAACATTGCGGGAGACGGCTGCTTCCGTATGAATATGAACGAGATCGCAACGGCAGTCCGACACCAGATTCCCATCATTCAGGTGGTTATGAACAACCACGTTCTGGGAATGGTCAGACAGTGGCAGGACCTGTTTTACGAAAAAAGATACTCTGCCACCATCCTGGAGGACAAGGTGGATTTCGTGAAACTGGCGGAAGCTATGGGAGCCATGGGAATACGGGTAGAAACGAAGGAAGAATTTGCAGAAGCATTCAAAAAAGCTCTGAAACTGCAGGAACCGGTGGTACTGGACTGCCAGATCGGCTGTGACGATAAGGTATGGCCGATGGTGGCTCCGGGTGCCGATTTAAGCAAGACATTTGATGAGACGGACAAAAGGGAGGGCTAAAAATGAACAGGGTTTACAATTTTTCAGCAGGACCGGCAGTGCTGCCAGAAGAGGTGTTAAAAGAGGCGGCAGATGAGATGCTGGATTACGCAGGAACAGGGATGTCTGTGATGGAGATGAGTCATCGATCCGACAGGTTTCAACGGATCCTGGACGAGGCAGAGCAGGATCTGAGAGATCTGATGAAGATTCCAAAGGAGTACGCAGTACTCTTTCTGCAGGGAGGAGCCTCCCAGCAGTTTGCGGCCATTCCAATGAACCTGATGCAAAATAGAGTGGCTGATTATATTGTAACCGGACAGTGGGCCAAAAAGGCCAGCGAAGAGGCGAAAAAATATGGAACCGTTAACATTTTGGCTTCTTCTGCCGACCGTACCTATTCCTACATTCCAGACTGCAGTGATCTGCCTGTGTCAGAGAAGGCAGATTATGTGTATATCTGCGAAAATAATACGATTTATGGTACGAAATTTTCCAGTCTTCCCAACACAAAGGGAAAGCTCCTGGTATCGGATATTTCCTCCTGCTTTCTGTCAGAGCCGGTGGATGTCACCAAATATGGACTGCTTTTCGGAGGCGTACAGAAAAATATCGGTCCGGCAGGAACGGTGATCGTTATTATCCGGAAGGATCTTATCCGGGACGAGGTACTGGAGAAAACACCGACAATGCTGCATTATAAAATTCAGGCAGAAGCGGGATCTTTGTACAACACGCCGCCGGCCTATGGGATCTATATCTGTGGAAAGGTATTCCGCTGGCTGAAAAGGATGGGCGGCCTGGAACACATGAAGCAATACAATGAAAAGAAGGCGGCGGTGCTGTACCGGTATCTGGATGAGAGCAGGCTCTTTTCTCCTACGGTACAGGGAAAGGACCGTTCGCTGATGAATGTTCCTTTTGTGACCGGCAACAAAGAACTGGATGGGAAGTTTATAAAAGAGGCGGAGCAGGCAGGTCTGAAATCCCTGAAAGGACATAGAAGTGTAGGAGGAATGCGGGCAAGCATCTACAATGCCATGCCCATAGAAGGGGTGGAAGCTCTGGTTGCCTTTATGAAGAATTTTGAAAAGGAGAACGGGGATCATGTATAAATATCATTGCTTAAACCCCATTGCCAAGGTGGGGACGGATACGTTTACGGGAGAGTATGAGGAGACTCCGGAGATATCCCAGGCAGATGTGATCCTGGTCAGAAGCGCTTCCATGCGGGAGATGGAATGGCAGGAGGGAACGCTGGCAGTGGCAAGAGCCGGAGCCGGAGTGAATAATATCCCCTGCGATGTATGTGCGGAAAAAGGGATCGTGGTATTCAACACACCGGGAGCCAATGCCAATGGGGTCAAGGAACTGGTGATCGCCGGAATGCTTCTGGCATCCCGGGACATTGTAGGAGGGATCCGCTGGGTAGAAGAAAAGGAAGGAAGCGGCAATATTGCCAAAGAGACGGAAAAAGCCAAAAAAGCCTTTGCCGGCTGCGAGCTGGTGGGGAAAAAGCTGGGTGTGATCGGTCTGGGAGCCATCGGAGTCCTGGTGGCCAACAGCGGCGTCCATCTGGGGATGGAGGTCTATGGCTATGATCCTTATGTATCTGTAGAATCGGCATGGAAATTATCCAGAAACATCCATCACACCAGATCCCTGGAGGAGTTGTTCCAGGACTGCGATTATATTTCCGTCCATGTGCCTGCCAATGAACATACAAAGGGGATGATCGATGCAAACGCCATCCGCCAGATGAAACAGGGAGTGGTGATTCTGAATTTTTCCAGGGACCTTCTGGTAAAGGAAGAAGCTATGCTGGAGGCTATGAAAGAGGGAAAGGTGCGCCACTATGTGACGGATTTCCCCACGCCGATGATGGCCGGAGCAAAAGGGGCTATCGTCATTCCGCATCTGGGCGCTTCCACAGAAGAGGCGGAGGACAATTGTGCCAAAATGGCGGTGCAGGAGCTTCGGAGCTACCTGGAACATGGGAATATTAAGAATTCTGTCAACTATCCGGACTGCGATATGGGATTTCGGGGAAAAAATACCCGCATCCTGCTGCTGCACCACAATGTTCCCAATATGATCGGGCAGTTTACCAGGATCCTGGCAAGAGACAATATGAATATTGCGGACATGGCAAACAAAAGCAAGGGCGGATATGCGTACACCATGATCGACATTGATACGCCGGTACCGGAAGGATTGGCGGAAGAACTCAGAAACGTGCCGGAGGTGCTGAAAGTCCGGATCATACGCTAGATGGAAAAACAGTTTCAGAAAATAAAAATTATGCACAAAAATAAGGTGTAAAAATTGTAAAATTCATACAAAAGTAATCTTTACAATCCGACTTCCCGGTGCTACAGTTTGTGTAGACCAAGAAGAAGGAAGTGAGAAGTATGCTGAAGGTTATTTCTGTTATCAAAGACTGCCTGAAAGAGGAGACTGCATTGACCAGCTATCTGGCAAAGCACTAGAGCTAAGAGCGCAAGGATCAGCGTATCCGTACAGGCAAAAAGACATTTTGGACATCGATAGAAGCGGCAGCATGGGACATAGAAAAACCACCGTCTTACGAAACAGTATCGTAGGGCGGTGATTTTTATGTTAGCCGGAAATTGACCGAGATCTGCGGTGTTCCTCCAAAAGACAGTGGATCTTTTCGGTAGGATTCAACACAGAGCCGATGGAAATATCATGGTTCAGGGCGTCGATGATGACAGCCAGAAATTTGCTTAAGTCCGCCTTGATAAAATAAGGCTTCTGACAGATCTGAGGCGGCAGATAAGTGAGATTGGTGGTAATGACCCGATGGACATAGCCTTTTTCGTAATAGTCATCAAATTTGTCCAGACCTTCCGTGAACAAACCGAAGCAGGCACACAGGAAAACCTTCTTGGCGCCTCTTTCTTTCAGCTGCTTTGCCACGTCCAGGATGCTGTCGCCGGAGGAGATCATGTCGTCTACCACGATCACATGCTTGCCGCGGACGTCGTCTCCCAAAAATTCATGGGCCACAATGGGGTTTTTGCCGTTGACCACAATAGAATAGTCCCGGCGTTTATAGAACATTCCCATGTTTACGCCGATAACGTTGGAGAAATATACGGCGCGGTGCATGGCTCCCTCATCGGGACTGACGATCATCAGATGCTCCTTATCCAGAGGAAGATCCGGCTCCGTCTGCAAAAGAGCCTTCATAAACTGGTAAGGGGGATTGAAATTGTCAAATCCATGAAGGGGGATAGCGTTTTGTACCCGGGGGTCATGGGCATCAAAGGTAATGATGTTGCTGACTCCCATTTCTACCAGCTCCTGGAGGGCAAAGGCACAGTCCAGGGATTCCCGCTTGGTTCGCTTGTGCTGCCGGCTTTCATACAGGAAGGGCATGATCACATTGATCCGGTGGGCTTTTCCTGTGGCGGCTGAGATGATACGCTTCAGATCCTGGTAGTGATCATCCGGGGACATATGATTGGTGAGACCGTTGACAGTGTAGGTCAGACTGTGGTTGCATACGTCTACAAGAATGAACAGATCCTTTCCCCGGGAAGATTCGTTCAGGATGCCCTTGGCTTCTCCCGTTCCAAACCGGGGACATTCGCAGTCCAGCAGATAGGTGTCGGGATAATGGCAGCAGGCCAGTTGTCCGGTGGGAAATTCCCTTCGGAAACCAAGGATGTGCTGATTGATTTTTTCGCCCATAGCAGTGCAGGATTTTAAGGCTGCGATCTTCAAGGGAGCTACAGGCAGTGCGTTTTCCAATAGTTTAATGTTTGGCATGAGGTTCTCCTGTGAAATATAGATAACGATCCTTTTCCAACGTGTTTCCAACCATTACTATAGCACCGAAGAACAAAACAGGTCAACCAGGAAGTTTACCGAAAAAGCGTAGGATTGGACGAAATGAAAAAGGTCATGTATAATGATCGTATTACAGGAGACTTTGAGAGGATTGAAAAAAGATATGAGTCAGGGACATGTGATAAAGCAGGTAACGGAAGGCGGAATCGCCTGGGAGATGGGAATCGAGGCAGGTGACAGACTGATCTCCATTAACGGGAAAGAGATCGAGGACGTGTTTGACTACCATTTTCTGGTACAGCAGGAGGAACTTCTGGTACTGATCCAAAAGGAAGACGGAGAGGAATGGGAGCTGGAGATCGAAAAAGAAGAGGAGGAGGATCTGGGGATCGGATTTGAGCAGGGACTGATGGATGAGTACCGTTCCTGCCGGAACAAATGCATCTTCTGCTTTATCGATCAGATGCCGAAAGGCATGCGGGACACCCTGTATTTTAAAGACGATGATTCCAGACTGTCTTTTCTGCAGGGCAACTATATTACCCTGACCAATATGAGCGAGGCGGATGTAGAAAGGATCATCCGTTACCGGCTGGAGCCCATCAACATCTCTTTTCATACCACCAATCCCAAACTCCGGTGCGAGATGCTGCACAACAGGTTTGCAGGGGAAGCGTTGAAAAAGGTGGACCGGTTCTATGAAGCGGGAATCCAGATGAACGGGCAGATCGTTTTGTGCAAGGGGGTCAACGACGGAGAGGAGCTGGAAAGAAGCATCGAAGATCTCAGCAGATATCTGCCGTACCTGCAAAGTGTTTCCGTGGTTCCGGTAGGACTGACCAGATTTCGCGATGGACTTTATGAAATGCAGCCTTTTCAAAAGGAGGATGCCAAAAAGGTGCTGGACACCATAAAATCCTGGCAGAAAAAGCTGTATGAGGCTCACGGAGTCCACTTTATCCACGGAAGCGACGAATGGTATCTTCTGGCACAGGAGCCTTTGCCCAGGGAAGAGTGCTACGACGGATACCTTCAGCTGGAAAACGGAGTAGGAATGCTGACGCTTCTGGAAAATGAATTTCAGGAAGCGTTGAAAAAAGAAAAAAAGGACGCCAGAAAAAGAAGCGTATCCATTGCAACAGGAGCTTTGGCTTATCCGCGGATCCAGCGCATGGCAAAGCAGATGGAAGAGATCTATGAGGAAACAAAGATCCGTGTATTTTGTATCCGAAATGATTTTTTCGGGGAGAGAATCACGGTGTCGGGCCTGATCACCGGACAGGATCTGATCCGGCAGCTAAAGGACAAAGAGCTTGGGACGAGGCTTCTTCTCCCCTGTAATATGTTCCGGAACGGGGAAGAGGTATTTCTGGATGACCTCACCCGGCAGCAGGTAGAGGATGCTTTACAAGTGAAGATAGATATTGTAAAATCAAGCGGACAAGATTTTGTAAATGCCATCAAAGACGTATAGACGCAGGTAGAAGCAGTGCAGAGAAAAACACAGGCTACAGGCAGAAAAGTGTACGATGCAGGCAGAGAACACAGGCTACAGGCAGAAAAGTGTACGATGCAGGCAGAAAACACAGACTACAGGCAAAAGTACAAACAGAAAAAGACGGACAGGAAAAAGCAGATAGGAGAAGATAGATGAGTAAACCGGTAGTGGCGGTAGTAGGACGTCCAAACGTAGGAAAATCTACATTGTTTAACGCACTGGCAGGAGAGATGATCTCCATCGTAAAGGATACGCCGGGAGTGACCAGGGATCGTATTTATGCGGATGTGTCCTGGCTGGATAAGGAGTTTACCCTGATAGATACCGGAGGAATCGAGCCGGAGAGCGGGGATGTGATCCTGTCTCAGATGAGAGAACAGGCACAGATCGCCATTGATACGGCAGACGTGATCCTGTTTCTGACGGATGTCAGACAGGGGCTGGTGGATGCGGATTTCAAAGTGGCAGATATGCTGAGGCGATCCCAGAAGCCGGTGGTTCTGGCAGTGAACAAGGTAGACAATTTTGAAAAATTCATGCCGGATGTGTACGAATTTTATAATCTGGGAATCGGAGAGCCAAAGCCCATCTCCGCAGCGGGAAAACAGGGACTGGGAGATCTTTTGGACTGTGTGGCAGATCATTTTCCTCAGGGATTGGAAGGAGAGGAAGAGGATGAAAGGCCAAGGATCGCCATTGTGGGGAAACCAAACGTAGGAAAATCCTCTATCATCAACCGGATCCTGGGCGAGCAGAGGGTGATCGTATCGGATGTGGCAGGAACCACAAGGGATGCCATTGACACGGACGTAAAGCGGGGGGACCGGGAGTATGTATTTATTGATACAGCGGGGCTTCGCAGAAAGAATAAGATCAAAGAAGAACTGGAGCGATACAGCATCATCCGCACAGTGACGGCGGTGGAGCGGGCAGATGTGGTGCTGGTGGTGATCGACGCGGCGGAAGGAGTCACGGAACAGGACGCCAAAATAGCCGGGATCGCCCATGAGCGGGGCAAAGGGATTATCCTGGTGGTCAACAAATGGGACACGCTGGAAAAGAACGACCGAACCATGCGGGAATATGAAAATGAGCTAAGAAGGATCCTTTCCTTTATGCCCTACGCCCAGACCATGTATATTTCGGCTCTGACAGGGCAGAGGGTGGAAAAGCTGTTCGACGCTATCGATACAGTCATTGCAAACCAGACGTTAAGGATCGCTACCGGCGTTCTGAACGAGATCGTGACAGAGGCGGTTGCCATGCAGCAGCCGCCGTCAGATAAAGGGAAGCGCCTGAAGATCTACTATATTACTCAGGTATCTGTGAAGCCGCCGACTTTTGTTATTTTTGTGAATGACAAGGAGTTGATGCATTTTTCTTATACCAGGTATCTGGAAAACAAGATCAGAGAGGCGTTTGGCTTCGGAGGAACATCCCTGAGGTTTTTTGTGCGGGAAAGAAAGGAAAAGTAAGATGGAGCGACTGGTGTGTTTAGCTGTAGGATATGCCTTTGGACTGCTACAGACAGGATACCTGTGCGGGAAGTTTCAAAAAAAAGATATTCGGACGATGGGTAGCGGCAATGCAGGGACAACCAATGCTCTTCGGACGCTGGGATGGAAGGCCGGTCTGGTCACGTTTCTGGGAGACGTATTAAAATGCGTCCTGGCAGCGGGAGTAGTTACGCTTCTGTATGGGAAGAGCCATCCGGATACCATAGTTCTTCTGGTGTTTTATACGGGACTGGGAGCGGTGCTGGGACACAACTATCCTTTTTATCTCAGATTCAAAGGGGGAAAGGGCATTGCGGCAACAGGGGGACTGGTGATCAGTACGCTGCCTCCCCATCTGACGCTGCTTTGTCTGGCGGTGTTCGTCCTGGTGATCTGGGGAACCAGATACGTTTCTCTGGGATCTCTGCTGGGAGTGACCGCCTATCTGATCGTAGTCCTGGTGTACGGGAGATGCGGCGGATTTCATGTACCGCCTTTTGCCCTGCGGGAAATCTACATCATTACCGGAATTCTGGTGATTTCCGCTCTTTTCAAGCACAAGGAGAACATCAAAAGGCTTCTGAACGGAACAGAAAACAAACTGAGCATCAAAAAGAAGAGTGAATAGGCAGAAAGGAAGTGAAGGTATGGCAAAAGCAGGAGTGATCGGAGCAGGCAGCTGGGGAACAGCCCTTGCCCTGCTGCTGTGCGGCAACGGACATGAGGTAACGGTCTGGTCTATTAATGAAGAGGAAGTCAAGGAGTTGGATACCAAGAGGGAGCATACATCCAAGCTTCCGGGAGTAAAGCTTCCAGAGGAAATGAAGTTTACCACCGATCTGCAGGAGGCTGTGTGTGGAAAAGACCTTCTGGTACTGGCAGTGCCTTCTCCCTTTACCAGACAGACGGCAAGAAAGATGGCTCCTTACGTAAAAGAGGGACAGGTGATCGTAGATGTGGCAAAGGGGATCGAAGAATCTACCCTGATGACGCTTTCCCAACAGATCCAGCAGGAAATCCCACAGGCGGATGTGGCAGTCCTGTCCGGTCCCAGTCATGCGGAGGAGGTGGGCCGCGGGCTGCCCACAACGGTCGTCATTGGCGCCAAGACGGAACAGACGGCAGAATGGCTGCGGAATATTTTCAGAAATGAAGTGTTCAGAGTCTATATCAGCCCCGATATTCTGGGAATGGAATTGGGAGGATCTCTGAAAAATGTGATCGCCCTGGCAGCCGGCATTGCAGATGGAATGGGATACGGGGATAACACGAAGGCAGCCCTGATCACCAGGGGAATCGCGGAGATTGCGCGGCTGGGAGTCGCAATGGGAGGAGCCTTTGAAAGCTTTGCGGGGCTGACCGGGATCGGCGACCTGATTGTAACCTGTGCCAGTGTACACAGCAGGAACCGGAAAGCCGGTTATCTGATGGGACAGGGCAAGACCATGCAGGAGGCGATGGAGGAAGTGCAGATGGTGGTAGAAGGAGTCTATTCCACCAAAGCTGCGGTAAAGCTGGGAGAAAAGTACAACATTGCCCTGCCGATCGTTAATCAGGTCAATGCCGTTTTGTTTGAAGGAAAGTCTCCCAGGGAGGCAGTCAATGAGCTGATGCTGCGGGATGGAAAACCGGAGCATACGGCGCTGACCTGGCAGGATTAGAATAGTGCAGGTCAGATCATAGAGTCCTGTCAGACAGACAGGAAAAAGCAAGGAGTAAGGTTTCATGAAAGTATTTAAGCAACTGGGAATTCTTCTGATACTCTGCCTTTTGGCAGAGTTTTTCGTGTCGCTTCTTCCGATATCCTTTCCAAGCAGCGTGATGGCGATCCTGATTTTGTCGGTGCTGCTGGTGTCTGAAGTGATCAAAGAGCATCATATCCGGGAAACGGCAGATTTTTTACTGGCGAACATGGCGCTGGTGTTTGTGCCGATGGCAGTGCGGATGCTGGGAGAACTGGATGTTTTAAAAGGGCATGTGTCGGGATTTCTGGCAGTAGTCCTGTGCTCGCTGCTTCTGACCTTTTTCGGGGCTTACGGATCGGCGCGCCTGGTGCAAATCTATCAAAGGAAGAAGGCGAAGAGACATGAATGATATCTGGAATAACCCGTTATTTGGGATTGTGTTGACGATAGGAGCGTTTGAAATCGGGCGGGCCGTCGCAGCCCGGGTAAAGCATCCCATTGCCAATCCGCTCCTGATCGCAATGCTGATCTGTTTTGGCTGGCTGAAACTGTTTCGGATCCCCATGGACAGCTATATGAAAGGGGCCAGATTCATCGAGGCGTTTTTGATCCCATCCACAGCCGTACTGGGACTTTCTGTTTACCGACAGAGAAAAATCTTAAAGGAACAGTTTTTTCCGATCCTCACAGGCTGCTTTGTAGGAAGTCTGATCTCCATGGGAAGTACGGTGATCCTTTGCCGGATGCTGGCATTAAATTCCGGGATCCTGCATTCTCTGCTCCCCAAATCTGTAACCACAGCCATTGCGCTGGATCTTTCCAGTCAGATGGGAGGAGTGAAGGCGCTGACCATTATGGCCGTGATCCTTTGCGGGGTGGGAGGAGCCATCCTTCATCCGCTGGTGATCCGGTTTCTGAAACTTTCTGACCCGGTGGCTATTGGCGTGGCCTTTGGAACGGCCAGTCACGCCGTAGGAACAGCCAGGGCGCTGGAGATGGGAGAGGTAGAAGGCGCTGTCAGCGGAGTTGCTATGGGAGTGGCAGGAATCTGTACCGTTGTGATTGCATTATTGGTACAGATGTTATAAAATCTAAGAAGAGGAAAAGAACAGGAGGTTGCATATGAAAGTTGCAATATTGACAGCCAATACAAAGGTATATAGAGGACAGGATACAGATGAAAGCGGGCAGGTGCTGGAAGAGCTGATCGAAGATGCAGGGCTTGAGGTGGTATTTCGCAGAGCGCTGCCGGTAGATCGGGAGGTTCTGGAATCTGTTCTGGCAAGTATCGCAGACGATGAGATGGCAGATCTGATCCTGACGACGGGAGGAGCGGGCTGCAATCCGGGAGACTGTACTCCGGAGGCCACTACTGCCGTGATAGAAAGACCGGTGCCGGGGATCCCGGAAGCACTGAGAGCCAACGCCATGCAGCTGACCAAGAGAGCCATGCTGAACCGTGGGACGGCAGGGATCAGAGGAAGGGTTCTGATCGTAAATCTTCCGGGCAAATCGCATGGAGCAAGAGAAAGCCTGAAGTATTTGCTTCCGGAACTGGTAAGAGCCGTGGAAGTGATTCAGAAAGAGGGCTAGTCATTCATGAAAATAACGTATTTGGGACATAGTGGCACAGTAGTAGAGCTTACCGAAAGTATCCTTGTTTTTGACTACTATAAGGGAAGTGTTCCCCCTTGGCCTGTCGGGAAAAAGGTGTATGTGTTTGTGAGCCATGTCCATTTTGACCATTACAACCCGGAGATCTTTTGCTGGGAAAGACAGGTTTCCGACATTACCTACATTCTTTCTGATGATATTTTGGAGGACAGCGTACCGGTTGACTGCAGGAGCAGGGTACGGTTCGTAGGCGCCAGGAAGACAGTCCAAATAGATGAGATGACGATCAAAACGCTTCGCTCTACCGATGAGGGTGTGGCGTTTTTTGTTCAGGCAGAGGGAAAGTGTATCTATCACGCAGGAGATCTGCACTGGTGGCACTGGAAGGAAGAGGGAGCCATCTTCAATGAGATGATGCGGAGAAAATACCAGGGAGAGATCAAAAAGCTGTCAAAAGAGACGATAGACCTTGCATTTCTCCCGGCAGATCCCAGGCAGGAGGAAGCCTATGTATGGGGGATGGCGTACTTTTTGGAGCAGGTGGAGGTGAAGCGGGTGTGTCCCATCCATCTGTGGGGGAAATATGATGTCTGCCGTCAATTAAAAGAAGAGGCCTGCCTGGAGGCGTACCAAGACAGGATCGTTCTTGTAACACGGGAAGGAGAGGTATTTGAATGGGAGGATTAAAGAAAAAGGTGGATCTGTACAGTGACGGCGCCGCACGGGGCAACCCAAACGGTCCGGGCGGCTATGGAACTGTGTTGGAGTATACAGATGCAAAAGGAGAACTTCATACCAAAGAAATGTCTCAAGGCTATGCGAGGACCACAAACAACCGGATGGAGCTGATGGCGGTGATCGTGGGCCTGGAGGCTCTGACAGTGCCCTGTATGGTAACTGTGTATTCCGACTCCAAATATGTGACAGATGCATTTAACCAGGGCTGGGTGGATTCCTGGCTGAAGCGGGGATGGAAGAGAGGGAAAAACGAGTCTGTTAAAAATGTAGATCTGTGGCAGAGACTGCTGAAGGCAAAGGAGCGACATGAGGTAACCTTTGTCTGGGTAAAAGGGCATGCAGGCCATCCCCAAAATGAACGGTGCGACCAGTTGGCTACCACTGCGGCGGACGGAGAGGATCTGATAGAGGATGATCCGGAGCTCTCCCAGTGCTGAGAAATTCCGAAGAAGGAATTTAGAAAAAACGTATATCGTCAGACACAAAAGGAGCACAAATTTACACAAAAGGAACACAGGCGGCAGTGTTTGTCAAACAAGACAGAATATGTTATAATGTGGAACTGCAAGTAAGACAGGTAATCGCAGCTGCAAGGCCGAAAGGCAGCAGTTGAGGAAAGTCCGGGCTTCACAGGGCAGGGTGCCGGATAACGTCCGGTGGAGGTGACTCTAAGGAAAGTGCAACAGAAATATACCGCCTGATGATTCAGGTAAGGGTGGAAAGGTGGTGTAAGAGACCACCGCCTTGCTGGTAACAGCAAGGGTCCCTGTAAACCCCACTCGAAGCAAGACCGAAAAAAGACAAGGTGGCGGCCCGTCACGTCTTAGGTAGGTCGCTAGAGCCTGTCGGCGACGGCAGGCCCAGATAGATGATTACCCACGACATAACCCGGCTTATCGTCTTACTTGCAGCTTGATGAAAGATTCAAGTCAGGACTGCTGACATAGGCAAATACAAGTTGAATAAATTTTGGAAAGAGGACTTTATACACCACCAAGGTGCAGAAGTCCTCTTTTTTGTACGGTCTGTTTTTTAGGAGCCTTTTACCTGTGCTTTTCTTCACAGTACTGGCAGCGGTAGATCTCATTTTCTTCGTCGGTCAGGACAAATACATGATCCAGTCCCTGCTCAATAGAAGTAATACATCTGGGGTTTTTGCAGCGGATGACATTGGTGATTTTTTTGGGAAGCTGCAGCCTTTTTTTGGCTACGACCTCAGAATCCTTAATGATGTTGATGGTAATATTGTGATCGATGAACCCCAGAATATCAAAATCAATAAAATCAATGGGACATTCGATCTTCATAATGTCCTTTTTCTGCATCTTACTGCTTTTGGCATTTTTGATAATGGCAACACAGCAGTCCAGCTTGTCCAGATGCAGGTATTTGTAGATCTCCATGCTTTTTCCTGCCTGGATATGATCCAGCACGAACCCTTCTTCGATTTTCCCTACGTTCAATGTGTTTTTTACCATGTTTTTCCTCCTTCTACTTGGATGCCCAAAAGAGTCAGGATCAACGCCATACGAATATAGACTCCGTACTGTGCTTGCCGGAAATAGGCGGCTCTGGGATCGGCGTCTACTTCCACAGAGATCTCGTTGACACGGGGAAGGGGATGGAGGATGAACATATCCTCTCTGGCCAGCTTCATTTTGGCAGCGTCCAGGATATAGAAATCCTTCATTCTGACATAGTCCTCCTCATTAAAGAAACGTTCCTTCTGTACCCGGGTCATATAGAGGATGTCCAGGGTTGGAAGCGCTTCCTCCAGACGAACGACCTGCTGGTAGGGGACCTGTTCTTTATCCAGAACATCGTGACGGATGTAGCCGGGCAGCCGGAGCTCTTCCGGAGAGATCAAAACAAATCGGATGTTGGGATAACGAACGAGTGCATGGATCAGAGAATGGACGGTACGGCCAAATTTCAGGTCGCCACACAGACCGATGGTCATATTTCCAAGATGCCCTTTTAAGGAGCGGATGGTTAAAAGATCGGTTAAGGTCTGGGTGGGATGCTGGTGTCCGCCGTCGCCGGCGTTAATGACGGGAATGGAAGAATGATGCGCGGCTACCATAGGCGCTCCCTCTTTTGGATGACGCATGGCACAAATATCAGCATAACAGGAAATCGTACGGATGGTGTCGGCGACACTTTCGCCTTTGGCGGCGGAGCTGGAATCAGCGGATGAGAAACCTAAAATACTGCCGCCCAGATTTAACATGGCGGCTTCATGACTTAGACGGGTTCGGGTGCTGGGTTCGTAAAACAGTGTAGCAAGCTTTTTGCCGGAACAGGAATGGGCGTATCGGGCGGGATTCTGTTCGATGTCCGCTGCGAGATCCATCAGTCTGTCCAGTTCTTCCGGCGAAAAATCAAGGGGACTCATTAAATGTCTCATAGGTATTCTCCTCATCTTTTTTTCCTACTATCATAGACTATGTAGAAGGGTTTTTCAATGGGAAACAAGGAAAAAAATCACAGAAAAAACGGAAAGATTTCTGGCAGAAAAAATAAAAAAATCACAAAAACCAATGGGATATGGAAGGGAAATCCGATATAATCAGAGAAACGGGAAACCGGATGATTTTGTGGCAGGATCAGGAGAAAAGGGGGTTCCCGGAAATAAAAAGAGCGAGAGGGCGGATCGCCTGATCCGGTTCAAAACAGGAAGGAGGAAGGTGCGGAAAATGTCTATGTGGACGGCTTCGTACCAAAGAAACATGATCCTAGAAGAAATTAAGAAATGGATCCAGGAAGAAAAGGAAGAAGAGTACGGCAGGTTTCTCAGAAGGATCGTACCAAATCTGGAGGCAGGGCAGATACAGGGCGTGCGAACGCCCAAGCTTCGAAAGTACGCCAAGGAACTGAGCAGAAGAAGGGAGATAGGAGAATTCCTGACGGCGCTTCCCCATGGATCCTTTGAGGAAAATCAACTGCATGCGTTCCTGCTGGAGGGAGAAAAAGAGTATGGGGTCTGTCTGGAAAAACTGGAGATCTTTCTGCCTTACGTAGATAACTGGGCTACCTGTGATCAGCTGTCTCCCAAGATCTTCAAAAAGCACCGCAGACAGTTGCTGGAACGCATCCCGGACTGGCTGGCCTCTCAGAAAACCTATACCGTCCGATACGGGATCGGGATGTTGCTGATCCATTTTCTGGAGGAGGATTTTCAGGAAGAGTATCTGGACTGGGTGGCGCAGGTGGATTCGGAGGAATATTACGTAAATATGATGATCGCCTGGTATTTTGCAACGGCGCTGGCCAAGCAGTACCGGCAGGCGATTCTTTATCTGGAAGCCGGCAGACTGCCCCGCTGGGTACATAACAAGACGATACAAAAAGGCATTGAGAGTAATCGGATATCCAAAGAAACAAAAGACTATCTGCGCTCTTTGCGAAGATAGTCCTGGAAGATCCGGAAGAGGATACAGTCTGATGGAGAAAAGCCGGGGCTTGTGCGGATGAACCAAAGGAGGCGTCTGGCAAAAACAGTCTGTGAACCGGCTTGTGGGCAGGCTTAAGGCTGCCCCGGAAGCAGAGCCAGGGAAGAGATATCCGAGTCGATCACCAGCGAGTAATTGGTGTAATAAACTACGAATCCCGGCTTTCCGCCCTTGGGCTTTTTCACATGCTTTCGCTGCACGTAATCAATTTCTACTTTGTCGTTTCCGCGGCTTTTAGAGTAATAAGCAGCCAGACGACCGGCATCTTCAAAAGCGGAAGTGGGCGGCTCTTTTTGTTTGGACTTCAGGATCACATGAGAACCGGGAACGCCTTTGGCATGGAACCACCAGTCATTTCCTTCTGCAAAGGAAAACGTCAGTTCCTCGTTTTGCAGGTTGTTCTTGCCCACATAAATATGGTAGCCGTCTCCCGTCAGATAATGAAGAGGGCTGGAAGGCCGGGAGGTCTTGCGCCTGGAAGTCTTTCTTTTGATGTATCCTGCCTGGATCAACTCTTCCTTGATCTGGATCAGATCTTCTTCCTCGGAAGCCAGATCCAGAGATGTAGATACGGATTCCAGATACAGGATCTCTTTTTTGGTCTCTTCGATCAGAAGAGAGAGGGTTTCAAAGGTACGTTTTTTCTTGTTGTATTTTTCAAAATAGTGCTGTGCATTTTCAGAAGGGGACCGGTCGGGATCCAAAGGAATGCAGACCTCTTCATTGGTATAGTAGTTTAGGGCTGTCAATTGACGGGATTTGGGAGAAAGGCTGTATCCGTAGGTGTGGATCAGCTCTCCATAGATCCTGAACAGCTCTCTGTCCCTGGTATCGTCCAGCTGACGAGACTGCAGGTGGTACTTTTTTCGGTTTCGCTCCAAAGCCGTTTGTACTACCTGACGCAGATCGGCGCTTTTTTGTCGGATCCGCACCAGCGTATTTTTCTGGGCATAGTAGTCCCGCAGCATTTGCGAGATGCCGGAAGGAGAGGAAGAAGGATAGGCCTGCTCAAAGCTCAGGAGCGAAAGAGCAGAAAACTCTTTGGGAAGTCCGTTGTCATAGTAGATCACAGGGGTAAACTGCCTGGTTTTTACCAGGTGCATCACCGCATCAAACTGCCGATACAGAGCCGTTTTCTCAGAAAAAGAAAGCTGGGAAAAGGGAAGGGCAGAGTCCAGGGAAGCTCTGTGGCAGATATCTTCGGAGGCCACGGGGCTGATTCCGGTAAAAGCGGTATAGATGGCCTTTCCCAAAGGAAGCTCTTTGCGGGAAAGAATCCGGGAAAATCCATCGAAGTCTACGGAAAGAGGATCTTGTTTTTCCATAGTGTTCGGTACGAAATAAGGGCGCTGGGGAAGCACTTCCCGCACAGAGCTGGTCTGGGAAGAAACGTGTTTGATGCTGTCTACGATCACACGGTTTTCATCACAGAGGATCAGATTGCTGTGCTTGCCCATCAGTTCCATGATCAGATATTTCTGGCAGAGATCTCCCAGTTCATTGCGATGTTCAATGGTAAACTCTATGATCCGCTCCAAAGAAGGCTGTGAGATCCCGCAGATCCTTCCGTTTCCAATGTGCTTGCGCAGCAGCATACAAAAATTGGGAGCAGTCAGGGGATTCGTTTTTGTATCCTTTGTCAGATAGACCAAAGGAAGGGAGGCGCTGGCACAAAGACAGAGACGGTGAGTGCCTGAAACTGTTTTTATGGTCAGAAGCAGTTCGTCGGGCTCCGGTTGTGCGATCTTTGCGATCCTTCCATCTAATAAAATACTGTGCAGTTCATGGGTAACAGCAGCTACTGTGATTCCGTCAAAAGCCATAATCGTTCCTGCCTTTCTCTTCCAAAACATAGTAAACCGGCCTGTGGATCCTGATCAAAACGGTATCAAAACCGGTGTGTGGATAAGTATATCATAGTTGACGGAATATGCCAAATGCCGTATAATTACATGAGCATTTCAGAATGATCGCAGGAGGCGGGCCATGATAAAGAGTATGACAGGGTTTGGACGAAGTGAGACAGAAAGCGGAGAACAAAGATTTACCGTCGAGATGAAAAGTGTCAATCACCGATATCTGGACATCAGCATACGAGTTCCAAGAAAGCTGAATTTTCTGGAAACGGCGGCAAAAAGTTACCTGAAGCAGAAGATCCAGCGGGGAAAAGTGGATGTCTTTATCGGCTATGAAGATCTGTCCCAGCGTTCTGCCTCCATCAAATATAATCGGGAAGCGGCAAGAGAATATCTGCATTACCTGAGACAGATGGCGGAGGAATTTGGACTGGAGCAGGATGTCCGGACATCTGTCTTATCCAGATATCCGGAAGTGTTTACCATGGAAGAACAGTCGGCGGATGAAGACACTCTGTGGGAAGGGATGAAGGCCGCTTTGGATCAGGCAGCAAAGCAGTTTGTAGGATCCAGGATCCG
>NZ_JAXFXH010000002.1:0-110449 GCF_034091795.1 Suipraeoptans intestinalis
AAATAATTATCCACCCGCATAGCGGGTGGTTTTTCAGTTTCGGGCATAGCCCTAATACCACTAGCCACGCACAAGTGCGTTCTCTTATTGGCCTGCCAGCCACGCGTGGGTTTACTTGCTACCCGTAAACGGGTCTCTTGGATCAAATAGACTTAATTGATCTATTTCCCGATCTTGCTTTAGCTGGTTGGCTATATAACTTTTTATTGCTGCAATGTTCTTTCCTACTGTGTCGACATAGTATCCCTTGCACCAAAACTCGCGGTTTCGGTATGCAAACTTCATATTTCCATACTTCTGAAATATCATTAAACTACTCTTCCCTTTTAAGTATCCCATAAATCCCGAAACGCTCATTTTGGGTGGGATACTCAGTAGTAAATGAATGTGATCCGGACATATTTCTCCTTCAATTATATCTACTCCTTTCCACTGGCATAACGTTCTGATAATATCCCGTATGTCTTCTCTTTTTTCATTGAAGAATACTTTTCTTCGATATTTTGGTGCAAACACCACATGGTATTTACAATTCCACTTTGTATGTGCTAAACTTTTCACGTCTGTATTTTGTTCTGACATTATACGGTCCTCCTAATGTGTTTAATTTACGTAACTGGCAGGTCACGTTTTTATTATACACATTAGGAGTATAAATATCTGAATACATCGCTAAAGCTCCTATAGAACCACGCGACTATCGCGTGGTTTTCCTAATACAAAAAAAGGCCGCTTCCCGCAGCCTTTTCTTTCCACAACAGGCTCTGGGGCCACTTGCCTCCGCCTGTCTGTCTGTTGTTCTTTTTCTGTTTGATCCTGACATTCACCGCCCGGTCCCTGCTCCCGGCTTTTCCTGCTCGGTTGCTGCTTCCCGGTCCTGACGTTCACTGTCCGGCTCTTATTTTTTCTTGATCCTGACGTTTACCGCCCGGTCCCTGCTTCCGGCTTTTCCTGCCCGGTTGCTGCTTCCCGGTCCTGACGTTCACTGCCCGGCTCTTATTTTTTCTCGATCCTGACGTTTACCGCCTGATTCTCTTCCAGCTCTGCACTGACACTGAGCTTGCCGCTGACATTCGTTTTCATGACCCCTGCATTGACCTCATTCAGATAGACGATATACTCGCTGTCGCTCTCCAGCTCCAACGTCAGCTGGGCGTCCTGCAGTCCCGATACCTGAAACCAGGCGCCTGCCTCTGTGGAGCGGAAGCCCTCTACCGCTGTCCCCGGAACGGACTCATACACAAACATTCCGTTTTTTTCCAGTTTGGTGATCCCGGAAAAGGTCTTTACCTTGTAGATGTCTCCTTCAAATTCAAACTCTTCCAGTTTTGTCTTTACGTCCAGTGTATAGTCGCCGAAACTAAGTGTTCCGTCCTTTTCAGCTCTCAAAAGCTCTTTCACTGCTGCCATCTTCTTTTCCTCCTAAGGTTTTTGTCTTCCCATTATATAATAAAAATGTGTTACTTTGTAGCAATTCCTGAAAATTTTATCGCTTTTTTAGAAATCATGACAGTCACCTCTTCCCCTCTCTGAATCTCTCCCTTCAGTAAAGCTTCTGCCAGGCCGTCCTCCAGATGGGTCTGAATCGCTCTTCTAAGAGGTCTTGCCCCATATTTTCTGTCGCTTCCTACCTCTGCCAGATAGGTTTTCACAGAATCTCTGATGAGCAGCGTGATTCCCAGCTGCTCTTTGGCCCGTTTTACCAGTTCTTTACACAGCAGCCCCACGATCTTCTTCTGCTCCTCCTGGCTGAGAGGACGAAAGACCAGCACCTCATCAATACGGTTCAGAAATTCCGGACGGAACAGTCTTTTTACCTCATTCATCACACCCGCCTTCATCTGTCTGTAATCCGCTTCTTTGTCTTCCCCGGCTCCAAATCCCAGCTTTTTCGGCTGAATGATCGACTTTGCTCCCACATTGGATGTCATGATGATCACCGTATTTTTGAAATCGATCTTTCTGCCCTGCGCATCCGTCATATGTCCGTCGTCCAGCACCTGCAGAAGAATATGGAACACATCCGGATGTGCCTTTTCCACCTCATCAAAAAGAACCACCGAGTACGGCTGACGCCGCACTCTTTCGCTCAGCTGTCCTCCCTCTTCATGGCCTACGTATCCCGGAGGAGATCCGATCATTTTAGCCACACTGTGCTTTTCCATGTACTCCGACATATCTACCCGGATCATGGCATCCTCTCTTCCAAACAGTGCCTGGGAAAGTGCTTTGGAAAGCTCTGTTTTCCCTACTCCGGTAGGCCCCAGAAACAAAAAGGAGCCAATGGGTCTTTTTTCATCTTTCAGTCCTACTCTCCCCCGTCTGACTGCACGCGCCACCGCCGCTACGGCTTCATCCTGGCCGATCACCCGCTGATGCAGGCTCTTTTCCAGTCGCTGCAGCCGGATTCCTTCCTTCTCTGTCAGCTTTTGCACCGGGATCCTGGTCCATTCCGCCACGACCTCCGCCACTTCTTTTTCCGTTACCTGCGGTCGTTTTCTGGCGTTCTTTCTTCTGCTTTGCTTCTGTTCTGCTTTTCTTTGGTTCGACTGCCATTCTCCTTTTTCCCGGAACAGACGGGCCGCCGTCTGGGTGTCCCCCGCAGCCAGAGCCGCCTCGATCTCCCTGGTATATTCCTGCTCTTTCGCAAACAGAGGCAGTGTTTCCTCTTCTTTCTGAAAGCCTGCCAGCTTTACTTTGGCGCAGGTTTCATCCAACACGTCAATGGCTTTGTCCGGCAAAAACCTGTCGGTAATGTATCTCTGGGAAAGCTTTACCGCCGCTTTCACCGCATCCTGTCTGATCTCCACGCCGTGATGGGCTTCGTATTTTTCCTGCAGTCCTTCCAGGATCTCCAGCGTCTTTGTTTCATCCGGCTCCTCCACCGTAACCGGCTGGAACCGCCGCTCCAGGGCCGCGTCTTTTTCAATATATTTACGGTATTCTGTCAGGGTGGTGGCTCCGATCAGCTGCACCTCACCTCTGGCCAGGGAGGGCTTTAAAATGTTGGAAGCGTCCATCGCTCCCTCGGCTCCTCCTGCTCCTACCATCGTATGCAGCTCGTCCAGAAACAGGATCACTTCTTTGTCCTGCTTCACCTCCTGGATCAGACGCTTCAGCCTTTCCTCAAACTCTCCCCGGTACTTGGATCCCGCGATCATAGCCGCCAGATCCATCGTCAGGATCCTTTTATTTTGCATGGATGCCGGAACCCTTCCGGAGGCGATCCTGTTCGCCAGTCCTTCGAGAACTGCTGTTTTTCCCACTCCCGGCTCTCCCACCAGACACGGATTGTTTTTTGTCCGCCTGCTTAGGATCTGCATCAGCCGGTGAATCTCCGTATCCCTTCCGATCACAGGATCTAGCAGCCCTTCCTTCGCCTTTGCCGTCAGATCCGTTCCGTACTGTTCCAGCATCCCTTCTTTTCTTCCATGCGTCTCTCCGCCCTCTGCCGGAACCCGGATATCGATCCCTTCCGCCTCCGCCACCTCCTGCATCATCTTTTGAAGATCCATATTCAAAGTGATCAGGATCCTGGTTCCCACACAGTCTACATCCCGCAGCAAAGCCAGGAGCAGATGCCCCGTCCCCATGATCTCGCTCTCATATCTAAGCGCTTCCTGCCTGCTTTCTTCCAAAATGTACCGGAGTCTGGGGCTTTCCTGAATCGTCTGCCCTTTTCGGTCTTCCCCCACCGGCGTCACCAGCGCTTCCATCACCTGGATCACTCTGTCCTCTTCAACGTTATTGGCTGCCAGCACCTGACCTGCCACTCCGGTTTCCACATGGCACAATCCCAGAAGGAGATGTTCGGTCCCCACATAGGGATGCCCCATCTTTTTTGCCATACTCTGTGCATATTTTAAAACGGCTTCTACCTGTTTTGCGTCTTTCATTCTCTGCTTTCCTTTCCATTTCCATATTCTTCAAAAATCTCATCTACCAGCCGATGTACCTCTTCCCTGGAAATCTGCTTGCAGTATCCTCTGGCAAGCAGGATTTTCAATTGTGCCCGTAATCGTTCCAAATACTCTGCCCGATCCCTGTCTATGGCGATCACGGCTCCCCTTCTTCGATCCAGCCTGAGAAAACCTTCTTCTCTTAGGCTGCTGTACGCCTTATTGACCGTATGCATGTTGATCCCTACCGTATCGGCCAGCTGGCGCACAGAAGGAAGGGTATCTCCTTCTTTCAGCTCCTCCATTGCGATCCTCATAATGATCTGGTTCTGCAACTGGACGTAGAACGCCTCTCCGCTTTCAAAATCAATCTCTATCCACATAGTTCTCACTTCCATTTTCATTGTTATAGGCATACTATAACACAAGCAAAGAGAGCTTACAACACTAGATTGTAAGCTCTCTTCTTGCAACTTTGAAGGAATTAAGTTTGGAATCTTGTCATTTAGCTAAGAGTCTTAACGTCTACGTACTCATAGCCTTCGAAACTGTCAGCTACTGCCTTGCAGGTCAGTTTGCCGTCATAAGTATTGATAGCGGAGTAGATCACGTCATTGTCCTTGCAAGCCTGCTCCAGACCCTTGTTTGCGATCTGCAGTCCATAGCTGAGTGTAGCATTGGTCAATGCGATCGTAGATGTTCTCGGAACTGCTCCCGGCATATTTCCTACACAGTAGTGTACTACGCCGTCTACTACGTAGATCGGATCATCATGGTAGGTTACCTTCGTGGTCTCGCCGCATCCGCCCTGGTCAACTGCTACGTCAACAAATACGGAGCCCGGCTTCATCTCTTTCAGGTACTCTTTCTTGAACAGCTTCGGAGCGGATTTTCCTGGAATCAATACGCTTCCGATTACCAGATCTGCTTCCTTAACAGCTTTCTCGATATTTGCATCTGTAGATACCAGCGTCTGGATCCTTGCTCCGAAGATATCATCCAGATATGCCAGTCTCTGCAGATTGATGTCCATGATCGTTACATCCGCACCCATACCTACAGCAATCTTGCAAGCATTGGTTCCTACGGAGCCTCCGCCCAGGATCACTACCTTTGCCTTCGGTGTTCCCGGTACGCCGGAAAGAAGAACGCCTTCTCCTCCGAAGATCTTCTCCAGATATTTTGCGCCTTCCTGGATGCTCAGACGGCCTGCGATCTGGCTCATCGGTGCAAGAAGCGGGATAGATCCGTTTCTCTCGATCAATGTCTCATAAGCAACACCTTTCACCTTGTGTGCCAGCAGAGCATCTGTCTGCGGCTTATCAGCTGCCAAGTGCAGGTATGTGTAAAGGATCAGTCCTTCGTGGAACAGATCATACTCTTCCGGCAACGGCTCTTTTACTTTTATCATCATTTCGCAGGTATCCCACACTTCTTTTGCGCAGTCGATCAGTTTTGCGCCTGCTGCAGCATATTCGTCATCTGTAAACCCGGAACCGATTCCTGCTCCCTTTTCGATCAGCACTTCGTGTCCTGCGTTTACATAACTCTTTACGTTGTCCGGTGTCATACCTACACGAAACTCGTTGTTCTTAATTTCTTTTACGCATCCTACTTTCACTTCTTCTTACCTCCTAATTGTGTAATAATTGAAATGTACCCCTGCTCATTCCCCCGTACTGGAGCAAAGGGCATAATGAACAATAAAATTGCTTTTTCAAGTAATTTATTGTTCACTTCTATCTAAAATCATACTAGCACACTCTTTTTCAGAGTTCAATAAAAGTTATTTTTTTAACGTATAATTCCAGTTGTTTTCTTTTTTCGTCAATTGCAACTACAATTATTCTTGCACTTTTTCCGCCTTTTTGTTTATAATAGCACCTGTAGAGTGCGGTATGTTTTTTTTCGGGAACAATTTGTCTCACTCTGCTTATTTCACTGGAGGAGGTTATCCATGAAAGAGATTTCATCTTTGATCCAAAATACATCCCTTACCAAAACGCAAAAAATCATCGCCAATTTTGTGCTGTCTTCCCTGTCTGACGCCAGCTTTATGACGTCCACAGAGATCGCTCTGGCGCTGGGCGTCAGTGAATCCTCTGTCGTTCGGTTCAGTCGCGCCCTCGGATTCGACGGCTTTATTGAGTTTCAAAAGTCCCTGCGGCAAGAATATCAAAACACGGTACTCAGCATTTCCAGCTCCGTCACCGTCCCTGCCCAGAGAGTCAGCAAATCGGCCCGGTTGGAGAGCAGTGCGGAATCCATCCGCCGCCATTATAAAAATGTTACCCAGAATCTGGAGGCTGCACTGGAGCGAAACTCTGCCGCCAGGTTCAGCGAGGCTGCCAGGATCCTTTCTTCCAGCAAGCGGAAATACATCGCAGCGTCCAGAGGAAACACCTGCCTTGCCAACTACGCTCTGCTTTATCTGAAGCATATGCTGCCGCACGTGGAAAATACCGCTTCCACCTCCATCACACCTTTCGACCATATGTGCAGCATGACCAAAGATGACTGTCTTTTGATCTTTAGCTTTCCGCGCTACTCTGCACTGGACAAGATCACCCTGGAGCTGGCTCTGGAATCAGAAGCAAAGATCATTCTGATCACCGACAGCGAGGATGCGCAGCTGGCTCCCCATGCGTCTGTCGTTCTGACTGCCCCCATCAACAGCAATCTCTTTTTCAATTCTTTCGTAGGCGCCCAGTTTGTGCTGGAGGCGCTTCTGGATGTGGTCAGCCGCAATGCAAAAGGAGTGGAAAAACGATTGAAGAAGATCGACCGGTACCTGGAACAAATCGGCACCTATTAGAGAGATGAGATATATAGCGATATTCTGACTCTTTAATTTTCAGGTATGCAAAAAGACGGTAGAAATACCGTCTCAGACTGTAGAAAGTCCCGGCAAAAGCCGGGTTTTTCTACAGTCTGTCCACTTGCATAGAAGGTGGTTTATTTTTGTCTGCGACACAAGATTAACCCGCCTCACCCCCTTTATTTATAAGGGGTTGTGGCGGGTTAGAGCAACGTATTTTGTCGTATAACTCTTGATTTCTTGCTACTTGTTAGGGTGACCCTAAGACCCCCGAAGTGATTATAATTTTTATCCTACTTTGCCTTTACTCAGCTCAAATATTGCTGTCCAAAATATCTCCTATCGTTTCATATATTGACACTGTTTCTAAAAAATCTATATCCTTGGCATACGGATTTCCTTTTACATATTTATTCCAAAGAGTTTTTACGGAGTCGCTCTTTTTAAGCAAGTCTGCAACCTCTTTATGCTTAAGTACAGACTCAAAAGTTGCTCTGTGCTTGCTTGTTTTTTCTATCGCTTCCGATAAATTTCCAGTGTCAATTTTATCACCATATAGCCTATATATCATATACAAATCATAAAAATCTCTTGCCCTTGTCGTGGTAATATTGCGACCGGAAATGGTCTCAAATTTTTCTGCAAGAATTGTTTCAATGGAATAAGTTATGATGGGAATTTTTCTATCCTCCAATATTGTTGAATAGGCATAATTCATCTCTCTCGGAGTGATTATATCGCCGGTAGTTATATCAATATTAAGGACGGCATTGATTTTTCCAAATGTGCATGAAATACTTGCACAAAAATCTTCATATATATCTTTTTCTCTTATAGGAGATAGCTTAACCAAACGATAATTCACCTCTGAATCTATTTCGATTTCCAAAATCTCATTTATAATTTTTGTCATAGTTTCTTCGTTCAAGGGAATACCTTTTATGGTCGTATCCATATCCATAGTGCTTCTCATATCGACCCCGATAAGAGAAGAAATTAATAAGCCGCCCTTTAAAATAATGTTGTTTCTGTACCTCGATTTAGAAAGCTTTTCCAGTATTCCTTCAAATAAACACATCTGAAGAAGAGAATTGGGATTGACACCTGTTTTCTTGGAAATATTCCTGATTGCCCCCTTCATTTGTTCTGGTGTCTTCATAACAACACCTCCGTGTATTGTCTTAGATGATCTTCCATTTTCATGGCGATAGCGTACTTAGATAACTTCAATAAGTCTTTGTCATTGGATGAAAAATATAGTTTTATTGCCTCGCTAAAAATGAAAGTATCCACTCGATTTTTGTCTTTAATAAGATCTAAAAGCGTTCTCTCCTTGTCATAAACCGCTACTTCTCTGCCGTATGGATTTTTTATTAGAGTTTTCCCAATGTCATAATAATCAGTACGAACATACTTGAAAACAATATCATCTCTTTCCGCTTTAATCCTGCTAACATTGGCACCTTTCATAACACTCATAATATAAATAAGCGGCATTCTGGTAGATAAACCATGTAAGTAAGCGGCAGTTTCATGGGAAAAAATGCCTTTAGGCACTCTGTGAGAAAAATATACATACTCGTCTATTTCTTCCCCCGGAAGAGCATAAAGACCGTTTGCAATTTTGACAATTTCATATTTTGAAAGAGCCTCTTTTAACACATCTTTATGAATACCAAAACCAAGAGCCTCTTTAGTAGTAATAAGCCCATCATTTTCATTCATTTTTTTCAGTAAACATTCTTTCTGAATCATACCAATCACCGCCTTTTCGTACTTAAATTATGTGTTTTATAAGCACAAAAGTCAATATTTTTTCGTCAACATTTACTCTTTAGATTTTAGTAATTAAAGAGCATTTGTAAAGTATAAAGCAAAAATACAGAAGCTCTTTGAGAAAAATATTCCCTAAAAAGCTTCTGCACCTGTTTAGAGTTATAGGACAAAATGTGTTGGCCTACTCCGCCTCTTCGATCGCTTTTCCGATGTCGCTTCGCATATATTTCTTCTCAAAGTCCACCCAGGAAGCAGCCTCATAGGCGTTTTTTCTAGCTTCCTTCAGATCCTTTCCCAAAGCCACCACGCCCAGTACACGCCCTCCGTTAGTCACGATCTTTCCGTCCTTCACCTTGGTTCCCGCATGAAAGCACCGGTACCCTTCCTTTTCGGAAAAAGCCTCCAGTCCCCGGATCTCATATCCCTTTTCATAATGCAGGGGGTATCCTCCGCTTGCCAGTACCACGCAGACTGCCGCATTGTCCTCAAACTCCAGTCGGATCTCTTCCAGCCTGCCGTCTATGCAGGCTTCCATCACCTGAATGATATCGGTTTTCATTCGGGGAAGCACCACCTGCGCCTCCGGATCTCCGAATCTGGCATTGTATTCCAGGACCTTCGGCCCCTCCTCTGTCAGCATCAATCCAAAAAAGATAATGCCGCAAAAGGGACGTCCCTCCGCCCGCATCGCATCTACCGTCGCCTGGTAGATATGCTTCCGACAGAACGCGTCCACCTCTTCTGTATAAAACGGGCTGGGAGAAAAGGTTCCCATCCCTCCCGTGTTTGGTCCCTGGTCTCCATCCAGGGCGCGCTTGTGATCCTGTGCCGATGTCATGATCCGGACGGTGTTTCCGTCTACAAAGGACAGCACGGATACCTCCCGTCCCGTCATAAACTCCTCTATTACCAGTTCCTTCCCTGCCTCCCCGAATCTGCGTTCCACCATAATGGCAGAAACTCCCGCCTTTGCCTCTTCCAGCGTTTCACAGATGAGCACTCCTTTTCCCAAGGCCAGGCCGTCCGCTTTCAGTACGATAGGGAAGCGGGCATGCTCCAGATACGCAAGCGCCTCCTCTGCTTCTGTAAACGTTTCGTAATCCGCTGTAGGGATTCCATATTTTTTCATCAGCTTTTTGGCAAAAGCCTTGGAGCCCTCCAGGATCGCCGCATCCCGGCGGGGACCGAAGGTGCGAATCCCGGCGTCCTCCAGGATATCTACCAGGCCTCCCACCAGAGGATCATCCATGCCCACGATCACCAGGTCTATCTGCTGATCCAGCGCAAACTGCCTGATCCCGTCAAAATCCATCACTTCAATGGGCACACACTTTGCATACTCCGCTATCCCGGCATTGCCCGGCGCTGCATAAATCTCATCTACCTGTTCGCTTTTTGCCACGGAAAAAGCAATCGCATGCTCTCTTCCGCCTCCGCCTACGATCAAGACCTTCATATTTTTCCTCCTACGAACCTTATCCGTCCTTCCGATGTACTCTGCCGTCCCTTACTTCCGCTTTTCCTGCTGCGATCAGGGAGATCGCCTCCGGCAGCAGCTTCCACTCTGCCTCTTCCATGACCCGTCTCTGCAGGGACTGCGGCGTATCTTCCTGCCTTACTTCCACTGCCTTCTGTAAAAGAATGGGGCCGGTATCTGTCCCTTCGTCCACAAAATGAACGGTTGCTCCCGTCAGCTTCACCCCTCGTCTCAGCGCCGCTTCATGTACCCGCAGGCCATAATATCCTTTCCCGCAAAAGGAAGGGATGAGGGATGGGTGGATGTTAATGATACGGTTCTGGTACTGTCTGATCATCTCCTTGGGGATCACCACCAGAAATCCAGCCAGTACGATCAGATCCGGATTCCGTTCCTTTACCGCGCAAAGCAGCGCCTTTTCAAAAGCGCTTCTGTCCGGAAAGTCTCCGGGTGAAACACAGCCGGTCCAAACCTGTGCTTTTTTTGCTCTCTCCAGTGCATAGACTCCCGGATTGTTGCTGATCACACCTGCCAGCTCCACCCCGGGAAGTTCCCCTCTTTCCTTGGCATCCAGGATCGCCTGCAGATTGGTGCCTCCACCGGAAACCAGTACAAGGACCCTGCAGGTGCCGGACTCTATTTTTTCTGGCATAATGTAACTCCCTTTTCTCCGTCTTCTATATGTCCTACCACATAAGCGCTCTCTCCTGCCGCCTCAAGCGCCGAAAGGGTTGTTTCCGCATCCTCTTTTTCTACTGCCAGCAGCATTCCGATCCCCATATTGTAGGTGTTGTACATCATATCCTCTTCGATCTGGCCGTCTCTTTGCAGCTTCCGGAAAATGGGAGGAATAGGATAGCTTTCTTTTTCTATCACAGCCCGAACGCCTTCTCTTAACATTCTTGGAATATTTTCATAAAATCCGCCGCCGGTGATATGGCTGCAGCCTTTGATCACGACGCCTGCTTCCTTTACACTGCGAAGCGCTTTTACATAGATCCGGGTAGGCACGATCAACGCCTCTCCCAGCGTCATCCCCAGCTCTTCATAATAGACGTCCAGGGCCTCCTTTGTCATGTCAAACACCTTGCGCACCAGAGAAAATCCGTTGCTGTGGACTCCGGAGGAGGCGATTCCTATCAGCACGTCTCCCTCCCGCAGGTCTGCGCCTGTGATCAGGTTCTTTTCGTCCACAACTCCCACTGCAAATCCTGCCAGGTCATATTCCTCTTCCGGATAAAACCCGGGCATTTCTGCCGTTTCCCCGCCGATCAGAGCCGCGCCGGACTGCACGCAGCCTTCTGCCACTCCCTTAACGATCTGAGCGATTTTTTCCGGAACATTTTTCCCACAGGCAATATAATCCAGGAAAAATAAGGGCTCCCCTCCCGCACATGCAATATCGTTGACGCACATTGCCACACAGTCGATGCCTACCGTGTCATGCTTGTCCAGAAGAAATGCCAGCTTCAGTTTCGTCCCCACTCCGTCCGTTCCCGACACCAGGGTAGGCTTTTCCATCTCCTGAAACCCTTTCATGGAAAACGCTCCGGAAAATCCCCCGATGTTGGTCAGCACTTCCGGTCTCATGGTCTTTTTAATGTGATCCTTCATCAATTCTACCGAGCGGTATCCCGCCTCGATATCCACGCCTGCCTTCTTGTAATCCATCCTTTTTCTCCTTACTGTTCCCTGCTTCTTTTTGTGGTTTCCTTATTTGCCCTGACTGTTTATATACGCTTCATATCCGATCTCTGCCAGCTTGTCCGCCTTCTTCTGTACCGTCTCCTCCATCTCCGCCGAGTATGCTTTCAGCCTTTCCAGCAGATCGCTGTCGGAGGTTGCCAGGATCTTGGCTGCCAGGATCGCTCCGTTCATTCCTCCGTCGATGGCTACGGTAGCTACCGGGATTCCCGGCGGCATCTGCACGATGGAAAAAAGTGCGTCCTCTCCCGCCAGATGTTTGCCGGACATGGGAACTCCTATCACCGGCATGGGAAACAGCGCCGCACACATTCCCGGAAGATGTGCCGCCATTCCTGCACCTGCAATGATCACCTTGATCCCTTTTCCTTCTGCTGCCTTCGCCCATTCAAAAAAGGTCTCCGGCATCCGGTGGGCAGAAATAATGGTCATTTCATAGTCCACTCCCAGTTTCTCCAGCATGGCTGCCGCCTTGCTCATCACCTTCAGATCCGAGTCGCTCCCCATTACAATTCCTACTTTTGGCATAATCTTCATCCTTTCATATATAAGTTTAGCAAATAAATCATACATTATTTATAAGTACTTTTCAACGGTTCATTTAAAAACTCTGTCCCCTCCAATACAAATTCCCCGTTTCGGATCAGGCAGACACTTCCCTCCTTTCCAGTGACAACAATGTCTCCCAGCTCTCCGTAGGGAATGGTGATGTCTGTGTGGCACTGGAAATATGCTTTGGCCGGATCCTCCTTTCTTTTCAGGGAGATGGCGTTATCTCTGGCGATGATCTCTTTTCCGTCCGGGTTAAAAACCGGGATCTCCTCGCTCCAGGTATAGCAGGTGTCTCCCACCGCAAAATGGGGACCCATTTTTTCTGCGATCAGGATCGGAAGCTTTCCTTCTATCCCATATTTCCGGGAAACGGCATAGGCCGTAGTATTGGTCCCGATGGCAAATTCTCCCATGGGAAGAGAGGGATGACGATGCAGGATATTTTCAAAGACATATCTCCTGTTTTCTTCCTCTGTTTCAAAATTTCCGCAAGAATAGTCCGTTACCATACCATCCTGAAACCACAGCTTCAGATCCCGGTACAAAAGTCCGTTAAGGTAGACCTTTGTTACATGCAAAAGCCCGCTCGTTCCTTCCAGAACCGGAGAGGTAAACACTTCTCCCGCCGGTATGTTTACGTCTGCCACACAGTTCTCAAAGATCGTTTCTTTGTCCGGGGCAGTCAGTTCATGGAGCCTTACCGTCAGATCTGTCTCGTTCTTTCCCCGTCCCGTGATCCTGACGGACGTTCCCTGGTCCAGCCGGTCGATCAGCTTCTGCTGGACTTCTGTGTATACTCCGGCATCCAGTGTGTTGATCCTGACGATCTCCCGAAAGATCTCTTCATATGCTGTGCCGATCTCCCACACAGGGTATGCTACGATGGTATAGCTTCTTTCCTCTCCCTTGATGTAGCGATTGACGATCTCTCCCTGCTTCGCCGCCATTTCTCTTGCCAGATTTTCCTGCTTCTTTGTCAGGCGGATGGCCTCTTCCTTTTGCCGGGGTTCAAACGGCTTTTCTCCAAAGGTTTCCATGCAGGCCGGTCCTGCCATGTTCCCCGCCTGCTTTTTGACGCTTTCGTAAGCGTTTTGTATTACTTCCAGCTTTCTCTCCAGGAAACGCCCGTCCAAAAACAGTCCCTGGTCATTTTTATGATCATACTCGTACTGTCCGTTCGGCATCCCCCCTACGAAACCCAACCGCCTTCCGCCGGGTCTGGTCAAAACGCTGACTCCTCCCCGGTAGATCACCGGCTTTAGTCCCCTTTTTTCAAATTCTTCTATCGCTTTTTTTATGATCCGTTCAAATCCCAGCGTATACCGGATGTTCACCGCATCCTTTTTCGACAGATCCTTTCCGGTATTGACAAACCCTCTTACATAGCCCTCTACAAACGCTTTGGCTATCCTGCGGATCTCTTCTTCCGGCAGACCGCTTAAATATCTGGCACTCTCCCGTTCATTGGCTCCCACGTATTCCCCCGCCTGATACAGATAGCGAAGATCCTGCAGATCCGACTGCTGTACAAATTTTGTCAGAAAATCTTCCGCAGGATCCACCTGCTGTTTTACATAGTCTGCCGCAAACACGTCGCAATAGTCGCTGGCATACCAGTAGATACAGTCCTTTACATGGGTAACGGAAGGCTCTTCCCCCTCAAACAGGTGGTAGATCTCCAGAAACAGCTCCAGAAGAATATCCAGATATTCCGTCTTTTTTTCCACCGCATAGGAGATCCCGCCCCGGATCTCGCTGTACAAAAAACAAAGCGGCTGCCCATAAGCATGCCCCAGCTGCGATACGGCAAACGCCGGATTTGCATAGCTGGATCCATACTGCTCTGGCAGCAGCTCTCCATACAGTCTTTGATTCCATTCTTCCCAGTCTTCCAGGGAAAGCTCGTCTTGTTTTCCGCTCTCCCAAAGCCTCTTCCATTCATCCAGCTGAAGGATCCAGTCCGCCGCCTGCCGGAAGTAAGAGCCAAAAGGCTCCGCCACTCTCTCTTCTTTCTCTATCTGGGCGATCCGTTCCTTCGCCAGCTGATATCTTTCTTCTACCATCGTCTTTCTCCTCTTTATTTCAAACAGCCCCGAACAAAAACGGCCAGCATGGAAAGCAGGATGCACCCGTTCAGCGCCAGCCCGATCTTACAGGTAATGTATCGTTTTTCTCTTTCTTTGAGTCCCTTCCGTCCGGCCTGGATCCCCTTCCACGCCAAAAATGCCACGCCAAAGCCGGCGATCCCGCTAAAAACGCTGATCTCGCCCTTTTTCAGAAACGCTACCGTCAGAAGCCCCAGCAGGATGACAGTCGCGACCCCTCCCAGAAAGCAGGACTCTTTCCCCCACTTTGCATGTTTCAGTGCTTTTTGGCCATACTTGGTCTTGATCAGCTTTTTTCTTCGTTTTTCTCTTTCTTTTGCTGCCTCTTTTGCCCTATCTTTTTCTGTTTTTATTTTTCTTACTGCGAACATTTTTTCTCCTTATTGCTGCACAGACCATAAAAAGGAGGTACCCTAAGAGACTTCCTGCCGTATTCAGCAGCAGGTCGTCCACGTCAAAGCTCCCTACCTTTGTCAAAAGCTGAAAGGTCTCCACCAGAAGACTTAGCCCAAACCCATAGAAAACGGTTAGGAACAAGCTCCTCCCCCTGCTTGCCATGGGCAGGAAAAACCCCAGCGGGATGAAGATCACCACATTTCCCACAATGTTCATTCCCACACTTAAAAGTCCTACCTGGTTTCTATAATACCAGAATCGCTTGATTTCTTTAAACAATTCCAGGTTGTAATGATATTCCTGAAACGTGCCGCTCCTTCCGTACCAGTCGGAAAACAGAAGAAAGTAGATCACAAATGCCAGATACAGGACAAACAGGATCTTTCCCAACAACCGTGTTTTTTTGCTCTGCTTCAATAAATTGCCCAGCCTTCCTTTTGTCTAAAATGTCAGTCCCTTTTTTGCCTGGTGGAGCCTTGCTCCTCCTATGATCGCAAGGATCCCTGTAGTCACTCCTACTGTGATCAGAACCACTCCTATGATCACATTCACTACCGTTCCAAAGCTCATTGCCCGATATGCCTTTTCGTTCATCTTATTTCCTCCTGTTTCACCCCATAGATTTCATAATATGCGTCAATCGCTTCTTTCATTTTATCGTCGATAAGGATCCTTCCCTGTATCGGCCTGTTATACAGATGCTCCACCACCTCTTTCATCGTAACGATGGCTGCCGTAGGAAATCCGTAAGCCTTCCGGATCTCTGTCAGGGCAGAATCAGCGCCTGTTCCTCTTTCCATGCGATCCACAGACACCATCAGTCCCTTCACCTGTACTTCCCCCTGCGCCTTCAAAACAGGAAGCGTCTCTCCGATGGAAGTCCCTGCCGTGGTCACATCCTCGATCAAAACCACCCGGTCTCCATCTTTCAGCGGACTGCCCAGCAGGATCCCTGTGTCTCCATGGTCTTTGACCTCTTTTCTGTTGGAACAATAGCAGACCTCCGTATCATACAGATCCCCAAACGCCATAGACGTTGCCACACTTAAAGGGATCCCCTTGTACGCCGGCCCAAACAGTACATCAAACTCCGTCCCAAAATGCTCCCGGATAGCCCGTGCGTAATACTCGCCCAGTTTTTTCAGCTGTTTTCCCGTCCGATAGAATCCCGTATTCACAAAAAACGGTGTCTTTCTTCCGCTTTTCGTTATGAAATCGCCAAATTTCAACACGTCACATGCTACCATAAACTCAATAAATTCCTGCTTGTATCGTTCCATGACTCTATCCTTTCTTCTTGTATCTTTCTCTGCCCGTCTCCACAGCTTCCCTGTCTGCTCCTAGCGGCAGGTCACCTTCCCTACCATCTCCGCTATCGAAGCAAATCCGTGCCTCTCCTGATAGGCTGCAATCCCTTCCAGGATCTTTATCGTTGCCCCGGGATCATAAAAATTTGCCGTTCCCACGGAAACCGCCGTAGCCCCTGCCAGTAAAAATTCCACCGCATCCTCCCAGGAGGAAATCCCTCCCATGCCGATAATGGGGATCTTTACCGCCTGTGCCGTCTGATAGACCATGCGAACCGCTATCGGTTTAATAGCCGGCCCCGAAAGACCTCCGGTGCGGTTTGCCAGTGCAAAGCACTGCTTTTCCACATCAATCTGCATTCCCGTCAGCGTGTTGATCAAAGACAGAACATCCGCTCCGCCTGCTTCCGCCGCCTTTGCGATCTCTGTAATGTCCGTAACGTTAGGGCTTAGCTTCATGATGATCGGCTGTCGGGCTTTTTCCTTGATCCGCGCCGTGATCTGTTCCACTCCTTTGGGATCCTGTCCAAAAGCGATCCCTCCCGCTTTTACATTTGGGCAGGAGATATTGATCTCCAAAAGATCCACCGCCTCGTCGGCCAGCCGTTCTACCACCTCCAAATAGTCCTCTGTCGTTCTTCCGCAGACGTTGACGATCACTCTGGTATCCTGCTGTGCAAGCATGGGCAGATCTCTTTTGCAGAACACTTCCACTCCCGGATTCTGCAATCCGATGGCATTTAACATCCCGGAGGCTGTCTCCGCAATGCGCGGAGTGGGGTTTCCTTCCCAGGGGACATTGGCGACGCCTTTTGTCACCACTGCTCCCAGTCTGCTAAGATCTACAAATTCACTATATTCTGCCCCGGAGCCAAAAGTTCCGGAGGCTGTCATCACGGGATTTTTCAGTTCCACTCCTGCCAGATTGACACACAAACTCATAGCCATTCCACCTCCGATGCTTCAAAGACCGGTCCTTCTTTACACACCCGTTTGTTTTTCACCCGGCTGTGCTCATCCACTTCCCTGGATCCGCATACACAGGCCAGGCACGCGCCGATCCCGCAGGCCATCCGTTCCTCCAGCGACAGGTAACACAGGATTCCTCGCTCCCTGGCGTAGGCCTGCACTGCCTGCAGCATGGGGGTCGGCCCACAGGCATAGATCACGTCTCCCTCCAGGTTCTTCTCCCGAATGGCGTCCAGGATCGTCCCTTTGCTCCCTGCGCTTCCATCCTCCGTAGCCAGATACAGGTGGCTGCAGGCAGACAGCTCTTCTGTCAAAAACAACCGGTCTCTGTAGCCGGCCACTACCGTCACAGCTTCTTTTCCTGTCTTTTCCTCAAACTCCGCCGCCTCTTTTAAGTCTTTTGCCAGCTGCAGCATCGGAGGGATCCCAATCCCTCCTCCCAGAAGGAGAGGCCGCCGTCCTCTTCCCAGCGGAAATCCATTGCCCAGAGGTCCCATGATCTCCACGTACTGTCCTGCCTGTTTTTCGGATAAAATCGCCGTTCCTGTCCGTTTTCCTGTGACCCGGTAGACCAGTCGGATCTTTCCCGCCTCCCTGTCGATCTCACAGATGCTGATAGGGCGCGGAAGCAGCTTGCTCCCGTCTCCGGTAAATAAAGATACAAACTGTCCGGCTTTTGCCTCCCTGGCAATGTCCTGTACCTGGATCCACATGCTGTAGATCCGGGGTGAGATCTCTGTCTGTTCCAGGATCTTGCCCTGCGTTTTCTGCCTGCTCATCTCATTCTCCTGCTTCTTCTGTTTTCTCTGTTTTTCTATTCCCTGTATGTCCTATCTTTCCCAGGCCTGCCGCAAATCCGCCTTCATGTCCAGCGCCGCCTGTCTGGCCGCCCCCGCATATCCTTCCTCTCCGAAGGAGGCGTAGGACGCCTGCCGATAAGCTGCTATGATCCCTCTGGAGGAATTGACGATAGCGCCCAGCCCATCCTCATTGAAAAATGCTTTCAGATCCTTTCCGCTTCCTCCCTGCGCCCCGTAGCCCGGAACCAGGATAAAGGTATTCGGCATCAGTTTGCGCAGGCTTTTTCCAATCTCGGGATAAGTGGCTCCTACTACCGCTCCCACATAGCTGTAGGATTCTCCCATCAGCTCTTCTCCCCAGCGGGATACCTGCTCTCCCACCCATTCATACAGTGGTCGTCCCTCTATCTGTCTGTCCTGGAATTCTCCACTGGAGGGGTTGGAGGTTTTTACCAACACGAAGATCCCCTTCTTTTCTGCTTTGCATACGTCTAAAAACGGGCGGATCCCATCCGATCCCAGATAGGGATTGACCGTCACAAAATCCTCCGTGAACGGAGCATATTCCCTGCTGCCCACTTTGACTTTTCCCAAATGCCCTACCGCATAGGCCAATGAGGTGGAGCCGATGTCTCCCCGCTTGATATCTCCGATCACCAGCAGCCCTTTTTCTTTGGCATACGCTGCCGTTTTCTGAAACGCTTCAAGCCCGGGAATTCCGAACTGTTCATACATGGCGATCTGTGGCTTTACCGCCGGCACCACGTCCCAGATCTGGTCAATAATCCCTCTGTTAAATTCCCAGATGGCTTCCCCTGCTCCTGCCAGCGTTTCCCCGAACTTTGCAAAGGCTTCCCTTTTGAGCCTCTCCGGCACATAATCCAGCATGGGGTCCAGCCCCACAACGATAGGCGCCTCTGTTTCCTGAATCTTTTTTATCAGCTGATCGATCATTTCTTTTCCTCCGGATCTCTTCTCTCCTGCAGGTCCAATCCTCCTGCCGCTTCTTTTCTGCTTTCCCGGGGCTCCCCGGTTCTGTCTTATCTGGCCTCGTAGACCACCTTGCCGCCCACCAGGGTTTTTTTCACCTGCCCCTGTACGCTTCTTCCGGCAAAAGGCGTGTTTGTCCCTTTTGACACAAACGTCTCCTTTTGGATCTTTCCTTCCGCCCGGGGATCAAAAATGGTAATGTCCGCCAGGCAGCCCGCTGTCAGGCTTCCTCTGTCAGAAAGTCCCAGGATCCTGGCCGGGGCAGTACTCATTCTCTCTACCATCTCCATTCTTCCAAGGATTCCTGTCTTTACCAGTTCCGTATGGATCAGGGACAGGGAGGTTTCCAGTCCCACGACCCCAAAAGCCGCCTCTTTCATGGAGCAGTCCTTCTCTTTACCGGCATGGGGAGCATGGTCTGTTGCCACCGCGTCCAAAATCCCTTCTGCCAGACCTCTTCGCAAGGCCTCCACGTCTTCTCTGTCTCTCAGCGGCGGATTCATCTTGTAATTCCCGTCATCTTCCGGGATCTCTTCTGCCGTCAGGATCAGATGATGGGGACAAACCTCGGCCGTCACAGCAAGTCCTGCTTCCTTTGCCGCCTCTACCATGGCAACGCTGTCTTTTGTAGAACAATGGCAAAGGTGCAGCTTTACTCCCGTTTCCTTCGCCAGCAGGATATCTCTGGCAACGATCACGTCCTCCACGCTATTGGTGATCCCCCGAAGCCCCAGTTCCCTTGCTCTTGCTCCTGCATTCATGACCCCGTCTTCTACCAGCCGGATTTCCTCACAGTGGGCAAACACGGACAGTCCTTCTTCTTTTGCCAGCTTCATCGCCTGCCGGTACAGTCCCGCATCCACCACAGACTTTCCATCCTCGCTGATGGCGTGACACCCGGCCTTTGCCATCCCCCGGATATCCGCCAGAGACTTCCCGCCCTGCTCTTTCGTAACGGCTCCCAGTTGGATCACCCTTGCCGGCGATTCCACCTTCGCCCTGTCGTGTACCGCTTTTACTTTGTCTCCGTCGTCGATGGGAGGGTTGGTGTTCGGCATGGCGCAGACAGTCGTGATCCCGCCTTTTACCGCCGCTTTTCCTCCCGTTTCCAGCGTTTCCTTATATGTAAATCCAGGATCTCTCAAATGTACATGCAGATCGATCAGTCCCGGCATCACCCAGCAGCCCTCTGCGTCGATCACCAGATCCGCTTCCTCCCTGCCAAGAGGCGGATTCTCCCGGGAAGCATCTATGATCCGGTCTCCACGGATCCAGATATCTCCTACTTCGTCCCGTCCTGTCCGGGGATCCAGGATCTGTCCATTTCGAATCAATGTTACCATAGCCTTATCCTTTCTTTTTGCCGCCGTTGTATCAACTTATTGTACCATAGGACACTATAAAAGGGAATGCCAAACTAAGCATTCCCCCTTGTCTCTTTCTCTTGTTGGTTCTGTTTTTTACTGGGCTGAGATGGCTTTTACCGCCTCCGCCACCCAGGCATCCTCTCCGGGCTCTGTCTGACTTTCTGTCCCGGATCCTGAAGCAGGCGCTTCCAGTTTCACATCCGGCGTGATCCCTTTTCCGTTGATATTTCTGCCCTTTGGCGTGAAGTATTCTGCAATGGTCAGTTTTACGCTGGACCCGTCTTTCAGTTCAAATATCTGCTGCACGACGCCTTTCCCGTAGGTCTGCGTCCCCACGATTTTTCCGATTCCATAATCCTGGATCGCTCCCGCAAAGATCTCCGACGCGCTGGCACTGTTGCCGTCTACCAGTACCGCCAGGGGCTTGGTAAACTGATGCTCTGCATCCGAGGTTTCCTCCGTACGTGCTCCGCTCTTATCCTCCATGTAGACGATCAGCCCCTCCGGAAGCATGGTGTCCAGCATCTGACACACGGTATCCAGGCTTCCTCCCGGATTGCCTCTAAGATCCACTACCAGACCTGTCATTCCCTGCTGGGTAAGATCGTCCATCGCTTTCTGATACTGTTCTGCCGTCACGGCGTCAAACTCTGTCACCTGAATATATCCGATCTGATTTTCCAGCATCCGGTAGTCTACCGTCTGCACCTGCACCGTGTCGCGCACCGCCGTGACTGTCAGTTCTTCCTCTCCTTCGCCGCGGGTCACTGTGATCTTCACCTCTGTGCCTTTTTCCCCCTTGATCATGGAAACCACTTCCTGCAGGGTCATTCCCGTCACATCCGTGTCGTCTACCTTGATCACAACATCTCCGGCCTTTAATCCTGCCTTGTCCGCCGGATATCCTTTATAGATCTTAACCAGTTCCACCTCCTGAGTGTCCTTGTTCATGTTTAAGATCGCACCAACCCCCGAAAATTCACCAGAGGTCATTTCGTTAAATTCCTTGGTCTCTTCTTTTGTAAAATAGGATGAATAAGGATCTCCCAGCCCCGCCACATATCCTTTCAGCATACTTTCCTGCAAAGTCTTTTCGTCCACTTCGCCAATGTATACTTCCTGGATCATGGATCGGATGGCTTTTACCTTCCCTTCCATGGAAGCATTGCCTGCCAGCCCCGCCAGACGCCGCCCTACTCCGATACAGCCTACGATCAACAGCACAGCAAGGGCACCGCACAGCGCCCCTGCCAGAAAACTTTTTTTATTTTTCATTTTGTATGTTCCTTACTTTATAAAATTCCACGGACTTACCGGTGTTCCGTTTACGTTTACCTGGAAATGCAGGTGCGGTCCCGTAGAGTTTCCCGTCGTCCCCACATATCCTACATTTTCTCCCCGTGATACACGCTGTCCCTGGCTGACGCTGAACGCGCTCAGGTGAAGATACCAGGTCACCATGCCGTTTCCATGATTGATGATAACCGCCTGGCCTCCCGTTCCAAACCAGCCCACGTGGGTTACGGTACCTGCCTCTGCCGCATATACCGGAGTCCCGGTAGGCGCTGCAAAGTCCACTCCGTCATGACGCGCCGTCGCTCCCGGAAGAGGCTGCACACGATAGCCGTAGTCACTGGATACACAGGTGTATCCCGGACAGGGATGAGAAAATGTCCCGCTGCCGGAAACATTCGCGCTGACCTGGGAAACCATTACCGGAGAGGAGGCTGCTGTCGCCTTGCTGGCCGCTGCTGCCGCTGCCGCCATTTCTTCTCTCTTTCTCTGCGCTTCTGCCGCCGCTGCCTCCAGTTCTGCGATCTTCGCCTTTGCATCTCCCAGCTCGCCGTCCAGACTGCTGATCTCTACTTCCTTATTTGCCACCAGCGTGCTCAGGGTATTCTTATTGCTCTCCAGATCCTTCTGTAGCTTCTCCAGTTCTGCGTATTGTGCCTGCAGGTCTTTCTCCTGTTTTTCCACGCTCCTTACGATATCCTGAAACTCTGTCAGCATGTCTCTGTCATACTGCGATATCGTACTGATATACTCTGCATTGTTCAGAAAGTCTGAAATATTCTTGGATTTGCAGAGGATTTCAATAAACTGTGTATTGCCGTTTTCATACATATAACGGATCCGCTTTTTCATGCTTTCATACTGATCGTTTTCATCATTCTTCGCATCGATCAGCTCTGCCGCCTTTTTGTTGATCTCGTCTTCCTTTTCGCTGATCTTGCTTTCCGTATCCTGCATCTTCTTAACGATTTCCGTCAGTTGCTGTGTCAGCGCCGCCTTCTCCCCTTCGGCGGTCTGCTTTTTGTTTTCCAGTTCCTGTGCCTTTTGCTTTGCATCATCGATACTGGTAGCATGTACCGGAAATACCAGACTCACACACAACACCAATGCCAGCAATCCGCAAAGTCTCTTTCTTACCTGCATCATACAACCCCCTTATGCTCGCTTTCTTGTCTACACTTTCAAATGCTTACGAATCGTTACAAAGCTTCCCAAAAATCCGATGCCCACTCCCATGGCGATCCCGATCGGAAGCAGTGTACGGTACACATGCGTAACCGGAAGAAAATCTATGATATTTCTCAAAAGACTGAATTTGGTCATAATATAGGTGATGGCCTTGTCGTACATGAAATACAATAACACCAGAGGAATCAGCGCTCCGATGGCTCCGATGATCAGACCCTCTATGACGAACGGTGCCCGGACAAATCCATCCTTGGCTCCGATGTACTTCATGATGGCGATCTCTTCCCGTCTGACCGCCACACCCATGGTAACGGTATTGCTGATCAGAAATACGGAAACTGCCAGCAGGATAGTGATGATGACCGCCGACACATACCACAGCAACCGATTGACGCTGGTCAGCGTCTTGGCTACCACATCCGACTTGTTGACCTTGCGGACCCCTTCCAGCTTTTCTGCGTAAGAGACTACGCTCTTTTGCTTTTCTACTTCTTTCATGTAGACTTCATAATGATCTGAGTTGGCCAGCGGATTATCTGCACTGAAGCCATCTGCCAGATCCGCGGATTCCTGGAAATAGTCACCCTTGAACTTCTCCCATGCGCTGTCTCCGCTGACATAATTGACGGACAGAACCCCGTCCAGTTCCTTTAGCTGCTCTCCGATCCGATCCTTCTGGGATTCTTCCACGTCGTCATTGAAAAATACGGTAATGGCCACGCCCTCTTCCGCTTTTTCCACAATATAGTTAAAATTCATTACAATCGAATAAAACAAGCCGAACAAGAAGATACATGCCGCCATGGTCGCAATGGACGCAATAGAGAACATTTTATTTCTGCCGATGTTCTTGACGCCTTGTTTTAAGGAATAACCCACTGTACTAATTCTCATTTTTATACCCACCTTTTTTCTCGTCGCTTACAATTACACCCTTCTTCATGGTAATTACCCGCTTCTTCATCGCATTTACGATTTCCTGGTTGTGGGTAACCACCAGCACTGTCGTGCCTCTTTCATTGGCTTCTTCCAACAGTTTCATGATCTCCCATGAATTGGTCGGGTCCAGGTTTCCTGTCGGCTCATCCGCCAGCAGGATCGCCGGCTCATTTACGATAGCTCTGGCAATGGCAACTCTTTGCTGCTCTCCCCCTGAAAGCTCCTTCGGAAAAGATTTGTATTTTTGTGCCAGTCCCACCAACGACAATGCGGCCGGCACCTTTTTCTTGATCACACGGGAAGGTGTTTCTGTTACCCTCTGTGCGAAAGCGATATTCTCGTAAATATTTCTGTCCTTTAACAGACGGAAGTCCTGAAAGACTACCCCGATCCCTCTCCTGTAAAGGGGGATCTTTCTGTGCTTCATGCGGTTCAGATTCTGTCCGTTGACCACAATGCTCCCCGTAGTGGGCTCCAGCTCTTTCATGATCAGCCGGATCAAAGTCGATTTGCCGGATCCGCTGTCTCCTACAATAAAGACGAACTCTCCCTGCTCTATCTTGACATTGACTCCGTTCAGGGCTGCGATCCCCTTGGAATATTCTTTCGTGACCTCTTTTAATTCAATCATAGTTTCCTCCTAATTATTAATACTCCAGAGTCTCCATATAATTCATATATTTTACCACCATCAGCGCGATCTTAAACGTGATGGCATCCTCAAACACGCGCAGATCGAGCCCTGTGCTCTTCTGAAGCTTATCCAACCGGTAAACCAGCGTGTTGCGGTGAATATACAATTGTCTGGACGTCTCTGATACGTTCAGATTATTCTCGAAGAATTTGTTGATGGTCACCAACGTCTCCTCGTCGAAATCATCTGGAGATTTCCCCTCAAAAATCTCACGAATAAACATTTTGCAAAGCGGGATGGGCAGCTGATAGATCAGCCTTCCGATACCCAGCGTACTGTATGCGATCACATTCCTTTCCCCAAAGAAGATCTTGCCTACATCCAGTGCAAGCTTTGCTTCTTTGTAAGATTTTGACACTTCCTTGATGTCGTTGACCACCGTTCCATAGGCGATCAGCGCCTCTTCTTCTCCTTCCTCTGCCAGAAGTGTCCGAAGGCTCTGTGCGACCTTGTCCAACTCGGCGTGACCGTCCCCGGCCTCCACTTCCTTGACCACGATGATGTTTTTTTCATCTACCGCCGTCACAAAGTCTCTTGTGCGATTGCCTAAAAATCCCCGCACGCTGTCCAGCACACTGCTGTCTTTCTCGTGCTTGGTCTCTATGATAAAGATCACACGCCTGACCTCTGTGTCGATATGAAGCTTCTTGGCCCGATTGTATATGTCCACCAGCAGCAGATTGTCCAGCAGGAGATTCTTGATGAAGTTGTCCTTGTCAAACCTCTCCTTATATGCTACCAGAAGATTCTGGATTTGGAAAGAGGCGATCTTTCCCACCATATATACATCGTCGCCGCCGCCATTTGCAAGTAAAATATACTCCAACTGATGGTCATCAAAGATCTTGAAAAACTGATGTCCCTGTATCACCTGGCTGTCCGCCGGGGAATCCACAAAGGAAACGATCTCTTCCTCATAACTTTGCTGCTCTGTAAACGTAGTCGCCAAAGGTTTTCCATCTGTATCCAGAATGCAAAAGTCGATTCTTGTGATCCCTTTTAATCCCTCAATGGTATTTTGAAGTATTTGATTAGATATCATATGCCATCTCCTCCACTCGTTTCAATATGCACTTTTCACAACAAACCCTCTTGCAAAGTAGTAAAATTGCATACTGCTAAACACATACTAATACATTTAACCAAAAAAATAAAGAGGAAATCCTGTTTTTTTGTTAATTTCCTCTTTGCCTTTTTTCTGTTGTAATCAAGAGTCCTCTTTTGATGACTTTTCCAGCTCTTTTTTGAAGATGTGTTTGATGATGAACCGTCCCACCGGCCCCGGCTTTGATTTTCTGGCAATACTGCGAAGGCTTTCTCCCGCTCCCAGCCAGATTCTTACATCCAGCCGATCCCTGTTGGTGCAAAGGAAACTTTCCTGCAGCGGAGAGGGAAGAAGCGAGATCACACAGTCCGCCTCCTGCCCGTTAATGGCGTTGACCAGCCTGTCGTCCGCCCCGGCTTCCTCTGTCACACCCACATCTTCCAACAGTTGAATGCCTCCATACTTTCTCTTCAGATACCGGCAGCAGTCCTCCGCCTCCTTCCGGGTCTGGGCCAGCACATACACTCTGGCATGCTTTTTGTGAAGATACCGGAAAAACATTTTCAAAAATGTCTTTTCCTCCGTCTCCTGCAAAACCCTTCTTTCCCGGATGGACGCTGCCTCCAAAACCAGACCGTCGCCGGACAGGATCATGTCCGACTCTTTCAGGATCTCCTTGCATCTGACATCCTCGTTCAGATTCATCAGTTCTGTCGCCGTTACCATCCGGATCACGCTGACCGGGTCGGTCTCCATATATGTAATTGCCTTTTTTAACGCCTCTTTTGCAAAACAGGGCTGTATTTCTATATCTAAAATATTGATCCCGTTGTCCATCTCTTCCACCTGCTCTTTTCTTACAGTGGTCGATTATAGCAAAGGGTTCCTTTCTTTTCAACCTTTGTCAGCAAATGTTCACACTTCTTAACATTCGTAACATTTTTGGAATGTTTTTTAATAATTGTTCTGGTTCCCCGGATTTTCCGGCATGATCACCGCCGCGATCAGATAGGTAAAGAGACCGATCCCGCCTCCAAATCCCAGAAGCACTACTCCCAGTCTGACCAGCGTAGGATCCACGTTAAAATATTCTGCAATCCCTCCGCATACACCACAGATCATTTTGTTGTTTTTTGAACGGTATAATCTTTTTTCCATCATCCATTTCTCCTTTCATCTCTAATCTCTATTTGCTATTCATTTCCGTTTACCTGCTGCTTCTGTCCGTTAAACGTTACCCGGATCGCACCCACGCCACATTCTGCAGAGATGCTCTTCTCTGTCGTTCCTTCCGCCGTCTCTTCCCGGCTCAGCGCCGTAAAGCTTTTATTTCCGATCTCGACTTCACCTACGCCGCATTCCACCTCGTATCCGTACTCTTCCTGCGTCCCGTCCAGATCCGCTTCGATCTCTCCTACTCCGCAGTTGAGATCCAGGCTTTCTCCCACATGTCCCGACACAGAGATCTTTCCGGCAGAACAGCCTACATCAATTCCCGTTGCCCACACCTGCGAAAGCGTTCCTTCTCCGGCGCTCATATCCACGGACAGTTCTTCCGTCCGGATCCCTTCTATCCGAAGGGTTCCCGTATCCTGCGCCACCGATACTTCCTCCATCCGGCTGTTTTTGGGTACCCGGATAATGATCTTTCCATTTTGGAACTGTCGGTTCCCAAACCACATCATCCATTTCTTTACTTTGGCCTCCACATGCAGTGTCCCCTCTTCTTCCCGGATCACTGTCCTGGTGTTTTTGTGAAGCCCTCGGGTTTCCACCGTTACCTCCTCCGTGTCGGCAGAGAGGATCTCCACTGCATTGGCATCGGCTTCTACTTCTATCTCTCTTATATTCTGAAAGGTTTTTGTCTCGTCTTCTTTTCTGTTGCTGCCGGTGGCTTCTCCTTCCTTATAGTGAAGTCTTCCGCCCGGCCGCCAGTCTGTTGAGATCTTGAAATTTCCCGGGACTTTTTCTTTTATCTTCTGCCAGTCTACCCCTATACAGAATGCCGCTGTACAAAGTAACAGTCCTGTCATTGTCAGAGCAGCACAGGTGATCCAGAATATCTTCCATCCTTTTTTCATTAGGACGCCACCTCCCTTCTACGAAACGGTATCCGACAAAGATATACAAATCCTCTGCATCCTGCCGCAAAAACCTTGGCCGCAACCCAGACAGACGCCACCGCCAGCATGGCTCCCAGCGCCAGCAGCACCAGTCCTGCGCCCATCAGCGCCAGCCCCATTGCGACTTCCGGTACGACACACAGGATTCCGGAGCAAAACACGATCGCTCCTGTCACCACCATTGCTATGGCTCCTACCACCAGTGCCACAAAGACTCCCAGAACGGCAGCTACTATGCCGATCACCACCGCCAGTACTCCGCCGATGGCCGGACTTGCAAGGATGCAGATCCCTACGATAAGAAGTATCTTTAAAATCCTGTTGTTTTGCTGGTTCAACTCTCCCTGTGGAGCCTTTGGTCCCGGAACCACTTCCGTTCCCCTTTGCTCCCATTTGGGAACTCCCAGTCCCTCTCTGATAGTATCTGCTACCTTCCGGGGGCTTCCCAGTTCTTCTATTACTTCTGCTTCATTCGTCTCGCCGGCATCTCTGAAATAATCTTCATAGTACTGAAGCGCCTCTTTGCGCTCGTCTGCCGGCAGATCCTGTAATAATGCAGCAAGCTGTGTCATAAACTCTGCACGTTTCATGCTGTCGCACCTCCCTCAAATATTCCCATGATCTTTCGTGAATAATTCTTCCATTCCACACGATAAAGATTCAACTGTGCCTCTCCCTTCTCCGTTACCTTATAATAACGGCGGTTTCGGCCGTCAAACTGTCTGTCATAAACCTCCAGACACTCATCCTTTTGCAGTCTCCTCAAAACAGGATATAAGGTGGATTCTGAAACGTCCAGCACCACACGAACGTCCTGCGTGATCTTATAACCGTAGGTTCCTTCCTCCTCACGGGAAACTACCGCCAGTACGATCGCATCCAACAGTGCTGCTCCGGTATTAAATACCATTTCATCACTTCCTTTGCATTAAACAATATTGTTCGAACACGCATATTATATTTCATATAATATTGTTTGTCAATGCAGTATTGTATCTTTTTTCTATTCTTTTTTCGGAGGCTCTCAGAGCAGTTGCAGACTTTCCTTTAATGCAAAGGAATAGATCCATTTTTCCTTGACGGTTTTTCCTTGCCCGGCGCTCAACGCTTTTGCGTAATACTCCAGTTGTATCTGGTATTTGTCCGCCAATTCCCGGGGATGCTGTACCCGATCCGTCTTGTAGTCCAGTACCACGATCCCATCTTCCTCTTCCCACCAGGCGTCTATCATCCCCTGGATCAGAAGAGGCTCCTTCGTCTCCTCCCCTTCCTCCAACTCCATTACAAAGGGCTGCTCTCTGTGCAGGGTTCCTTTTTTCTGTGCCTCCTGCATTCGTTTTCCCACGTCACTGTTCAGAAAGGTTTCTATTTCCTGCAGGTCGATGCACGCTGCCATTTCCTCTGACAGCCGCCCCGTCTGCAGCAGATGATCCAGCTGCCGTTTCAGCTCTGTTTCTTCTGCCAAAGAGACATCCAGCTTTTCCAGAAAACTATGGTACGCCGTTCCTCTGAACGCTCCGGTAGGCGCCTGCGCCCCTTGCAGAAACCGAGGTAAAAGCGGGATCGGATCCGGCTCCTCATACAGATAGTCTCCTTCCGCCGGATCCTGACCGTCTGCTGCCCGCTTTAATTCCGACACGGTATACTTCCATTTTTTCTTGATTCCGGGCGGATAGGGATAAGCGTAGGCTTCCTGCTCTTCCAGGGTCCGGTGCAGTTTTTCCTGGCAGACAGTCTGTCCCAGCCCCTCTGACAGCATGGTTTCTTTGTCCCATGTTCTTTCCCTGTCCTTCTCCTCTTCCCCAAGGATCTCCGATGGGGTCAGGCATTTTACGGAAATGGGGATCTCTTCTGTCAGGCGCACACAGGCAGGCAGGATCCAGTCCCAGTAAGAAACCGCTCCCAAAAGACTGTAGAAGGGCAGGGCAGCTTCTTTTCTCCAGCGTGTTTGCTCATAGGAGGCCAGCTTTTTCCTTCCTCCTTCCAGAAGTCCTGTAAGGATCAGCTTTTCCTTCGCCCTTGTCAGCGCCACGTACAGAACCCGCAATTCTTCTCCCATCCCGTCCTGCAGCTCCTCCTTCTGGATGACGGCCTTGATCAGGCTTTTGGTTCTGGTTCTTCGGCTCAGATCCGCCGCATCTAAACCTATCCCCTCTGTTGCGTGCAGGACCACGCTGCTTCTGGTATCCTGTTTATTGATCTTGCGCCCCATTCCGGCCACGATCACAATAGGGAATTCCAGACCCTTACTTTTGTGGATCGTCATCACTCTTACCACGTCCGACTGCTCGTCCTCTGTTCCGGCCTCTCCCAGTTCCACCTCGTTTTTTTGCAGTTGTTCCACATATCTGACAAAATGATAGACCCCTTTGTAACTGGTGGTATCAAACGTCCTGGCTTTTTCCACCAGAAAATCCAGATTGGCCTTTCTCTGCTTTCCTCCCGGCATGGCTGCCATATAAGTTCCATAGCCCGTCTTTTTCAGGATCAGTCGGATCAGCTGATGTACCGGTGTATGGGATAAAAGGGTGGCAAACTCGTCCAGCATGGTAAAACATTCCTGCAGTTTTTCCCGGATGGAAGCATCTTCCCCTTCTTCTTTGTATGTCATGACTGCGTCATAAAAGGAAAGCTGCGGTCGAAAGCTTTTGATCCTGGCCAGCTCCCACTCTCTCAGCCCTGTGACCGGCGAGGTCAGAACGGACGCCAGCGGGATCTCCTGCCTGCGATTGTCCAGCACCCGCAGATAGTCCAGCAGACCGCCCACCTCTATGGTCTCAAAATATCCCTCCTTGTTGACGGCATGGGCCGGGATCCCTTCCTGTCCCAGCACCTCCACCAGCGTTTCTGCCATCTTGGACATACTCCTTGCCAGGATCACAATATCCGAATAGGCGGCGGGTCTTAGGGCTCCGCTTTCTTTGTCCTTCACTTTCTGAGATCGGATCAGCTCCCGGATCCGCAGGGCAATGGCTTTCGCCTCCAGCCGGACAGCCTCCTTTCCCACAATCTTTTCTCCGTCTTCCTGACTTTCTATACAGAGGATCTCCGTATCGCACTGACCGCTTTCCGGATACTCTGCTCCCGGATACAGAGCCACCTCGTCCGTATAGTCGATCCCTCCCAGGCTTTTGACCATGCACTGACGAAACAGAAAGTTTACACTGGAAAGCACCTCCTTCCGGCTGCGGAAATTTTTGTGCAGATCCACCCTCTGGGTCGGCCCTTCCTCTCTGCTGTAGGTATCAAACTTTTCCAGAAACAGCTCCGGTCTGGACAGACGGAACCGATAGATACTCTGCTTCACGTCTCCTACCATGAAAATATTGTAGGTTCCCGTTTCCATTCCGGAAATACTGGTCAGTATCGTCTCCTGGATCAGATTACTGTCCTGGTACTCGTCGATCATGATCTCCCGGATCTGTTTCCTGTATTCCCCGGCAATGGCAGTGGGTACAAACCTCCCCTCCCGGGACTCTGTCAGGATCCGTAAGGCATACTGCTCCATGTCTGAAAAATCAATGAGATGCCGCTCCTTCTTTTTGGCCTGATAAACTGCTCCAAATTCCAGCACCAGCTCTGCCAGCTCCTCCACTGCTTCTTTGCACCGTCCCAGGTCTGCCACCATTTCCTCCATTGGCTGGAAAAAATACTGTTTTTGCAGCTCCTGCAGCTCTTTTTTGTATTGATCCCTGATTTCCTTTACCAGTTCCTGGTATTCCGGCAGGGCCTCCGGTTCTTTTTTTCTGGAAAGCGGGGAAAATTTCATCTCTGCGAACTGCTTCTGCCATCCGCCGAGGGATTCTTCCCGCCACAGACTGCGTAAAAGCTCTTCGTCTTTGTCCAGATTATCCAGATATTTGGCGGGTCCCCCTTCCATCACGCAGATCTCCCTACACTGGCGGATCTGTTCCAGTACCTCTGTCAGGCAAAGCCTTACTTCTTCTTTAATAGTGGTTCCGCAGGATCCCTCCTCCAATTCTTTCACCGTATGGACGTCATAGGCTTTGCTCTGCCCTTTCAGCCAGGTTTCCCAGTCCGGATAGCTCCTGGCATAGTCATAGACCCTAAGGATCAGCTTTTCAATACTTTCATCTCCCTGCCGGCCTGCATAGCTGTCTATCACCTGCAGGAACCGCTCATCTTTCTGCTGATACTTTTCCTCCAGAAGCTCCTCCAGCGCCTCTTTTTTCAGAAGCTTCAGTTCCCCTTCCTCTCCTGTCCGAAACCCCGGCTCCAGATCTGTCACGTGGAAATATTCCCGAATGACCGACATACAGAAGCTGTGTATGGTCATGATCCTGGCCTGGTGGATAAAGTTTGCCTGTTTTTCTAAATGCTCATCCTGTGGATTTTCTTCCACTTTTTTCTCAATGGCTTTGCGGATGCGCTCTTTCATCTCTGCCGCCGCAGCCTCTGTAAAGGTTACCACCAGAAGCTGATCCACGCCGACAGGCTCCTCCTGATCGGTCAGCCGTTGTACGATCCGCTCTACCAGCACTGCCGTTTTCCCGGAGCCGGCCGCTGCTGACACCAGGATGTTCCGGTTTCGCAGATCAATGACTTTCTGCTGATCCTTCGTCCACTTCATCGCCGTCTCCTCCTTTCCTCGTTCGCAGCCGTTCCAGCACTTCCTCTTTTTTCATAGCTTCCAGCTCCTTATAAGAAAAGCCTGAAACCTTTTTATCAAACCTACATATATTGCTATAGGGACAATAATCGCATCCGGTTCTGTTTTGCTTGCGATAAGGGCGGATATCCGCCTCCCCCTTAAGGATCCTGTCCGAGATCTCCTCCGACTTCTCCTGTGCATAATCCAGTAGCATCCAGAATTCTTCTTCCGTCAGCACTTTGGAATGGGCAGCCAAAGTCCCGTCCTTGTTCCACTTTAGCGGTAGTATGTCCGCCTGCCGCTCTGTATTTAAGTGGCGAAGGATCTCCTTGTCTCCATTGATGACCCCGTCCGGCTTCAGCTCCGCCAGAAGCTGTCCTTCTCTTTTCTTTTGGAGCTCTGCTTCGCTTTCTTTCTCCTTTGGCTGCAGCTTCTGCACCCAGGGCTCCTGCACCCGGTAGTAAAACATGCCGGCAGGAAGGATCTCCTTGTCCGGCCACTCCTGTCTGCCCAGCTTCAGCGCCTCCCTCATATAGATCATCAGCTGCATCTGAAGCCCGTCATATAATTCGGAAAGATCCAGTTCTTTTCTTCCCGTTTTGTAATCCATGATCTTCAGATAGGCCTTGTCTCCGGCCATGCATACGTCTACCCGGTCGATCTTCCCGTGGCCAAACTCCTTTTCCTCCCAGACCGGCTCAAACTCTCCCGCTGCCAGCTGTCTGGTCAGAGCCCATACCGACCAGTCCATCAAGCGCTGTACCCGCACGGCTGTATAGGCGTTTCTGGCCGTGCTTTTTAAGATCTGGTTCCCGTACTCCTCCACGGCTTCCTCCACGCTCTGCCTGCTCCAGGCTTCTTGTTCTTCCCGAGTCAGCTGCGTCCAGGTTTTCCCTTCCTCCCGGATCCTTTTTGCATACCGTTCCAGCGCATCGTGGCACACATTTCCCAGATCGACCTTCTGAAATCCGTATTCCTGCCGTTCTCTCAGCCTAAGGCCGTATGCGAGAAAATGGGCAAACGCACAGGTTGAAAATTTTTCCAGCCGTGTCACGCTTCCCCGGTACGCCTCCCCATACAGGATTCTGGCATCTTCCTCCCCCACAGGATGGGGCAGATAGGAATAACGGAACGCTTCCCATACCTTCTCTACCTCCCTTTTGCAGTCCGGTCTGGCCAGCAGCCAGTTTCTGATCTCCTTCCAGGCGTCGTCCATCTGCTCCTTCTGCCAGCCGTCAATGAGATATGCTATCCCGCTTTCTTCGGTCCACTCTCTTTCGTGTGCCGGCTCCTCTGCCGCTTCTATCCGGATGGAGGGGTAGAGCCTCCTGATCTCTCCCATCAGGTAGGATGGCCGGATGGACCTGCCTTCCGAAGAGGTCTGGCTGTAGGAAATAATCAGTCTGTCCGAGGCCTTGGTCAGATTTCGGTATAAGTCAAATTTCTGGATATAGGCCTGCTCCTTTCCTCCGGCAGCCAAAACCAGCTTTTCTTCTTCAAAGCGTTCTCTTTCCTGCTCTGTCAGAAGTCCGTTCCGGGACAGATTTCCGGGAAGGCAGTGATCTCCTGCCCCCACAAAAAATAACACCTTTACCCGATCCATCCTGGTCCGCTCCAGATCTCCTGCCACCACCTGATCCGGGCTTGGCGGTATCACACCGATCCTGGCTTCCGCAAGTCCCGCATCCAACAGCTGGCAGTACTCTTCCAGTCTGATGTTCTCCTCTCCTAAAAGATCTACAAATTTATCAAATACTTCCAGCACAGTCCGATAGATCTGAGAATATTCCTTTGCAAGAGCCGGTTCCCCTTCCTGCAGCAGGGTCTCTTCCGCCTGCTTCAATTTTTTCTGATGCTCCTGAGACACCATATATCCATATAGTGCCCGGGTCATTTCTCCCACTGTTTTTTTTGATTTTCTGGCCACTTCCCGGACTTCCCGAATCTGCTCCAGAAATGTGGTGCGGCTCTGATTCAGCGCCGTCAGTTCTTCTTCCGCCATGAAACGCAGCCGTTTATCCCAGAGAGCATCCCATCTGCCGCCTCCTTTGATCCCCATCCCGATCACATAATTTTCCAGCCGGTCTACCGCATCCCGGCTTAGCAGGGAAAAATCCGATCGCAAGAAGCGGAATACGCCCTCCACAGAAAAATTTTTCTGAAGCAGGTACAGCAGGCTTCGGATATGTTCCAGATAGGGATGCAGCAAAATATTCCGTTTTCTGTCCAGAAAGCAGGGAATCTGATACTGCTCAAAGGCTTCCGTCAGATAATCTCCGTACAATTCCATGTCTCCGGCAATGACTCCTATCTCCCTGTACCGATACCCTTCCTTCCTTATCAGCTTTCGGATAGCCTGCGCCGTCCAGCCGGCTTCTTCTTTGGGATTTCCGGCCCTTCTCAGCCAGATCCGCTCTGGTGTATACGGGTAAGCCTCTCTTCCTTTTCGGAACAGGTTCTCTTCCAAAAACGCCAGATCCTCCCGTTCCCGAAACCGCGGTGCCGGCATCTCAAACAGAAGTATGTCTTTTTCCACCGGAAGTCCCTTTTCTTCCGCCTGGCTGCAGAGGGAGGCGATCATCTTTTTGCTGCGTGCAAACAGCTGGAACGGGCCTGTATAGTGATAAGCATCCTCCTGTCTCCCTACAGTGGCCGTTACCACTATTTTTTTACAGCAGTCCATCAGGCGTGACAGCACCCGCTGCTGGCGGGGGGTAAATCCCGTAAAGCCGTCCAGTACCAGCGTACTTCCTGCCAGAAATTCTGACTGCCCGCAAAGCTTTGCCAGAATATCCAGCAGTCCTTCTTTGACCACGTAGCTTTTTTCCAGATAGGCCAGAAACCCTTCATACAGGATCTCCATATCTCTTAGCTTGCAGGCAAGCAGGGATCCTTCCCTTTCTTTTTCTATCATGCGACGAAGCTCTTCGGGACCGATATCATACTGCATAAATTCAGAGAGAAGCGACTTGATCTCCCGGATATATCCCGCCTTTTTGGCGTTTCCTTTCAACACAGACAATTCCTTTTCCCTGTCTGACGCCACCTTGCGCAGCACCAGGCTTTTCCCTTCTTCATCCAGAAGAGGCAACGGCTGTCCTGTCTCGTTAAACACCCGGTAGGCCAGCCGCTCAAAGCTTAAGACGTCCACATTCATCAGCGCATGCCGGGGATGGAGCTCCACCAGCTCCTTCTGTGTCTGCAGGGTAAACTGCTCCGGCACCAGAACGATGTAGGTTTCCTCCGGATTTTTGAGCGCTCCCTCCAGTACCATCCGATACAGATAGGTTGATTTTCCTGACCCTGACGGTCCTAATACAAATTGTAAAGGCATAGGTTTTTCCTCCTATGCCTCAGTATATCATATTCATTTTTGATTTTCTATGTTTCGCCAGAGGGCGTCAGAGACGTAAGCCCGAACCAGAATCCCTTCCTGGGTGTACTCTTCTTCCAGGATCTCTCCCCATTTTCGGATCTCCTGTACCACCCCCATCCGATCGTAAGGAAATACCTCTTCGATCAGCACATCCTTCTCCCGAAGCAGCAGCTCCACTCCCTGCAGCAGGGCGTCTTCTCCCTCTCCCGTCCTGGCGGAAATGACTGCCTGAAAGTCGCATCGAAAGTCCTTCATTCGCCTTCCTTCGGACAGCTTATCCACCTTGTTAAAGATGGTAACCAAAGGCTTTCCCTTGATGCCCAGTCTGTCCAGTGTCTCGTATACCGTGTGCATCTGTCCTTCCATCTGCAAAGAGGAGCTGTCCACCACGTGAAATACCAGATCCGCATATTTCGCCTCTTCCAGCGTACTTTGAAAGGCTTCGATCAGATGGTGCGGCAGCTTGCGGATAAACCCTACCGTATCCGTCAGAAGCACTGTCCTTCCCGAAGGAAGGATCCACTGCCTGGTGGTAGGATCCAGGGTTGCAAACAGCTTATCCTCAGCCAGGATATCCGCCTTTGTCAGTCGGTTCAGCAGCGTAGATTTGCCGGCATTGGTATATCCTACAATAGCAATCACCGGCAAAAAGCTCCGGCTTCGGTTCTCCCTTGTGATTTCCCGATGTCTTTTGACCTCCGCCAGTTCCCGGCTCAGACATGCGATCCTGTGGCGGATGACCCTTCTGTCCGTCTCCAGCTTTTTTTCTCCGGGACCTCTGGTTCCGATCCCGCCTCCCAGCCTGGACATGGCGCTTCCCTTCCCTGTCAGTCTGGACTGCCGATATTTCAGCTGTGCCAGTTCCACCTGGATCTTTCCTTCACTGGTCCTGGCCCTGGCCGCAAAAATATCCAGGATCACCAGCGTCCTGTCCATCACCTTGGTTTCCAGCTCCTCCTGAAGATTCCGAAGCTGCACCGGGGACAGTTCATCGTCACACAGGATACCTGTCGCCTCTTTTTCCCAGAGAAGATCCTTGATCTCCTCCAGCTTCCCTTTTCCTACATAGGTCGCCGCATGAGCCATTTCCCGGTTCTGTACGATCTTTCCCACCACCTCTGCTCCCGCCGTCTCCGCCAGGTCTGCCAGCTCCGCCAGTGAATGCTCCGTTTCTTCTTCTGAGGAAGTACTGACTCCCACCAGGATTACCTTTTCTTTCTCTTCCTGTAACTCTATCATCATTTCTCCCTCTGTCTCTGGCACAGGACGGCTCTGTACCCTGCCGCGCCCTTCAAGGCCTCTGTCAAAGATCCCTTGTCCGCAAAAACTCCAGTTCTTTTTTTGCCTTTTCCTGGTCGGGATATTCTTTCACATAGGCTTCCAGCTTTGCTTTCGCACTTTTCCAGTCTTTCAGCTGTTCATACGCTGCGATCTCATTGAGCAGGACCTCCGCCCTTGCTTCCTTGGATAGATCTCCCTCCAACGCCAGGCGATAGTAATTCAATGCGGATCTTGGTTCTCCCAGGTTCAGTTCACAGTCCCCCAGCATTTCGTGAAAGGTGGCAGAGGGCTTTTCCCCCTCTTCCAGCGCTTTTAAAAGCGCCTCCTTAGCTTCCTTGTAATTTCCCAGCTCGTACCGGGCGATCCCGATCCCCCGGTAAGCGTCTCCTTCTTTTATCTTTTCCTGGATAGCCTTTTCAAATTGCGTGATAGCCTTTTCATAGTTTCCTTCTTTTAAATATTCCACACCCTTTTCAGACGGGTTTTCCCTGCAGCCTGCCAGCAGAGCTCCCAGGGCAAGAACGACTCCCAGCTTTCCTATTCGCTTGATCCAGTTTTCTTTTCCCATCCTCTTTCCCCTTACTATTCTGTGATATGCTCCATTCCCTGCTGGAGGATCTGCCGGATATGACCGTCTGCCAGGGAATAGAACACGCTTTTCCCTTCTCTTCTGCTTCCTACCAGTTTCATCTGTTTTAAGATCCGCAGCTGATGCGAGATCGCCGACTGAGTCATTCCCAGCACCTCTGCCAGATCGCACACGCACAGTTCGTAGTCCAGCATGACATACAACAGTTTCACCCTCGTGGCGTCTCCAAACACCTTGTAAAAATCTGCCAGATTTTGAAGTAACTCCTGGGGCGGCAGCTTGTCCTTTGCCTCCTGCACCGGTTTTTCATGGATGCACAGCTCCTCGCAGACATCCTTGTCTGATTTCTTCATGCACTCTGTCCTTTCCTGTGTCCCCGGAACGATTTACCGCCGGGAACCGGCTTTTCGTTACTTCCTCTATTATGGCAAATGCCTTCTTATTTTTCAACTGTTTCCGCCCGCTTTTCCTGTCTTTCCTGCTTTCGGATATCCAGAATCCCTCTTGCTGCATTCAATACACAAAGCATCGCCACTCCGGTATCGGCAAAAATTGCCATCCACATATTCGCATAACCTGCAAATCCCAGCAGCATCACCAGAAATTTGATTCCTAATGCCCCTGCCACATTCTGGAGGACGATCTTTCTGGTCCTTTCTGCAATGGCAAGGCTGTCCGTGACGGCGTCCACCCGGGAAGTCATGTATACCACATCCGCCACTTCCATGGCAGCATCCGCGCCGCTTCCCATAGCGGCTCCTACATCTGCGTTTGCCAGCACCGGAGCATCATTGATCCCATCTCCTACAAAAAGGACGGCGCCGCTGTTTTTTCTGATCTTTTGAAGCTGCTCCAGCTTTTCCTGGGGCAGCAGCTGTGCATAAACCTCTTCTATCCCTGCTGCTTTCGCCGCTTCTTTTGCGGGTGCTTCCCTGTCTCCGGTCAGCATGGCAACGCCCAGCCCCTGCCGCTTTATTTCCCGAACAGCTTCTTTTGCCTCCTCCTTGACCTGATCCGCCACTTCTACAGACCCCTGCAGGATTCCATTGACCGCCACGAACACCTCCGTCCCCCGATCGCCGGACTTTGTGTACCCCTGTACCTGCTCCTCCTTCATCCAGTCTCCGTTTCCACACAGAACAATTCCCTCTTTGAAAACCGCCCGGATGCCCTTCCCCGGAAGCTCCTCCAGCGTTTCCGGCTGTGTCAGCTTCAGTCCCTGCCTGTTTGCTTCTTCCAGGATACTGCGTCCGATCGGATGGGAGGAATGCAGCTCACAATCTGCCGCCATCGTCAGGATCTGCTTCCTTGTCAGTCTTCCAAAAGATACCACGTCCTGTACGACAAATTTTCCGTTGGTCAGCGTTCCCGTTTTGTCCAGAACCACCGTTTTTATTTCTTTCAACGCTTCCATAGCGGCTCCCCCCTTAAACAGGATCCCTCTTTTTGCCGCTCCTCCGATTCCCGCAAAAAATGCCAGAGGCACGCTAAGCACCAGAGCGCAAGGACAACTGATGACCAGGAAGGTAACGGCTGTATAGATCCATTGTCTGGGATTTCCCCAGATGAGGGAAGGAAGAATCGCCGTCAAAAGAGCGATCCCCACTACCACAGGAGTATAGATTCTGGCAAATCGGGTTAAAAAGCGGTCGATCTTTGGTTTTGACGCCGCCGCATGTTCCACTGCATCCAAAATACGGCTGACCATAGATTCTTCCAGCCTTTTTTCTACCCGGATATGCAGCATCCCGTTCTGATTGACACAGCCGGACAAAACTTCCATCCCCTCTTCTACGTATACCGGAACAGATTCTCCCGTAATGGCAGAGGTGTCCACCCTGCCGCTTCCTGCTACCACCTTTCCGTCCAGCGGAACCCTGTCTCCTGCACGCACCAGGATCACGTCTCCCGGTCTCGCTTCCTCTGCCGGAATGGAAACCGTTTTTCCCTCCGTGACCACCGTTACCTGCTCCGGGCGCAGATCCACTGCATCCATGACCATGTTCCGGCTTCTTTCTACTGCAATATCCTCAAACAGCTCTCCGATTCGATAAAACAGCATGACGCCTGCCGCTTCCATCATTTCCCCCATTCCCATAGCCGCAATGGTCGCAACACTCATCAGGAAGTTTTCATCAAACACACTTCCCCGGATGATATTACGCACCGCTTTCCAGAGCACCTCATACCCCAGCCCCAGATAGGCCGCCACCAGCAGGATCGTCCCATAGATCTGTCCTTCCCAGATACGCCCCAGGATCCCTCCTGCCACCAAAAGGATTCCCGACACTCCTATAAGCAGCAGTTCCCTCTTCTGATCCTTTGACAGCTTTTCTCTTCTTGTTTCTTTTTTCTCCCGTTTGTTCTGCCGCGGGATAAGCTGCACCTCCGGCTCTATGGACTGACAGATCTGCTGCAGCTGCTCCAGACTGGCGTCCGGGTCTTCTCCCTCCACCGTCAGGCACTTGGTGGCAAATACCAGCTGCGCCCTCCTGACCCCCGGAAGCTGACCGATCTTTTCTTCCATTTTGGCTCCACAGCCTGCACAGTTTAAATGTTCTATGGTATATTCCCGTTTCATACAAAAACCCCCTGTATCTATATTAACAATTGAACACATGAATGTTTGTTCAATTGTTAATATATTCCTCAGAGGGGTATCTGTCAAGTACTTTCTTTATTCGTATTTGCTTTTGTATTTGTTTTCGTATTTCTTTTTTGTAGCTCTCTTTTACACTTGTTCTTGTATCCGCTTTTCTTCTGTTGTTTCGTGCGGTTTATTCAATCTGCCAATCAATAGGAATTTCTCCGTTCTTTTCCAAAAATTGGTTCGCCGCGGAAAAATGGCGGCTTCCAAAGAATCCCCGATATGCGGACAACGGGCTAGGATGGGGTGCCTTCAAAACCAGATGCCTGGGATTATCCAGCATAGCCGCCTTCCTCTGTGCAGGGCTTCCCCACAGCAGGAATACCATTGGCCGATCCTGTGTATTCAAAATCCGGATCGCAGCATCGGTAAACTCCTCCCAGCCGATCCCTCTGTGGGAATTTGCCTGATGCGCCCTCACCGTCAGTACCGTGTTCAAAAGCAGGACTCCCTGCCTGGCCCATTTAGTCAGGCAGCCGTGCTTCGGTATCGTGCAGCCCAGGTCGTCATGCAGCTCCTGATAAATATTCACGAGAGACGGCGGAATCAGCACCTGCTTTCGCACGGAAAAACAAAGCCCGTGCGCCTGGCCCACATTGTGATAAGGATCCTGCCCCAAAATCACCACCTTCACCTCTTTCAGCGGGGTCAGATGAAAGGCATTAAACAGATCCTCCGCCGGCGGAAACACCACCTGCGTCCGGTACTCCTTCTTCACCGTTTCAAATAGCTGCCGGTAATACGGTTTCCCAAACTCCTTTGACAAGGGCGGCAACCAGTCGTTTTGAATTCCTGCCATTTTTCCTCCTCCTATTTTCTGTCCAGTTCAAACCAGAACTCCACTCCATCCTCCATGTTTTTCACGCCAAAGTCCTGATGGAAGGAATCCATGATGGCCTTGACAATAGACAGTCCGATTCCGTTTCCTCCATATTCCCTGGTGTGGGCTTTGTCTACTTTATAGAATTTTTCCCAAATATGTGGCAGATCTTCCTCCGGAATGGGATTTCCGGTGTTGAACACCCGGACTCTCGCCTTCTCCTCCGTCGTCTCAATCGCCACCTGCACCCGCTTTTCTCCTTTTACATGGTGAAATGCATTGGAGATGTAATTGCGGATCACCTGCTCCACCTTAAACTCTTCTGCCCATACATACACCGGCCGTTCCAGGGATGCCGTTACCTGAACCCCCTCCTGCGTAGCCAGGATCTCCATGCTCTGCAAAACACCTCTGGTCAGCTCTGTTAAGTCAAATCGTTCAAACGGCGTCTCCTCACTGCCAAACTCCAGCTGGTTCAATGTCAGAAGATTTCGGACCATCTGGTTCATTTTTCCCGCTTCATCCAAGATCACATCACAGTAAAAGTCTCTGCTGTCTGCGTCTTCGCTGATTCCTTCTTTCAATCCTTCCGCATATCCCTGGATCAAAGCCAGAGGGGTTTTTAACTCGTGGGACACATTCCCCAGAAATTCATTTCGCATTTCTTCCAGCTTTTCTTTTCTCCGGATATCCTGTTTCAGTTGATTATTGGCGCTTTTCAGCTGTGCGACCGCCTCCTTCAGACTTTGTGACATCCGGTTGAAATTTTCTCCCAGCTCGGCGATCTCATTTTTCCCGCCTCTTTCATACCTGGCTTCAAAATCCAGATCCGCCATTCGTCTGGAAAGCACTGCCAGTTCCTGAATGGGATCTGTCAGTCTTTTGGAAAAATACCAGATAAAGACAGCCGATATTCCAAGAAGCGCCGCTCCCGAAAGAAGCAAAAAGCGATTGGATACCGCCACGCTTTCTTTGATGCTTTCCAGCGGACTTCTGATCAGAAAAGTCTGACCGCTTTTCAGCTTGCCCCACATTTCCACATAGTCTGTTTTATTCCACGGATCCCAGGACTGGTTAATCTCATACCCGTCCGTCCTCGCCAGCACCTTCCCTTTTTTCTGCGTTTGGTTCAGCAGATATCCCAGCAGCTGATTGTACAGCATTTCCTTATCGTTGACATTGGTCAATACCTCCTGGGAATCCTCTCCCATGATCAAAAAAGAAATATTGGATTTTTCCGCGAACCGGAGAAGATCATCCGGGATATCCCGCCATTTGATCTTGTCCTGGGCTGCCGTCAGCTGAAGCCGTCTGTAGACCTCCACAAACTGATTTTTTTTGTTTGAGATATAATAGGGCTGCAGAAACCTTCCGTTCAACACCATCAGGGCAACCACCCACAATGCCAGCAGCCCGATAAATACCAGCAGCATCTGCTTTTTTATGGACTGTCTTTTCTGCGTTTTCATGCCTCCACCTCAAACTTATATCCCATCCCCCATACGGTTTTGATATAGTCGCCCTTGCTTCCCAACTTGTTGCGCAGCTTTTTCACATGGGTGTCGATGGTTCTGGCATCTCCAAAGTAATCGTAGTTCCACACATGGTTCAGGATCTTCTCCCTGGAAAGCGCCAGTCCCTGATTCTGGGCGAAATAGGTCAGAAGTTCAAATTCTTTATAGCTGAGCACCACCTCTGTTCCGTCTATGCTGACCTGGTGCGCCGCCTTGTCGATCACGATGCCTCCTACGTCCAGCACTTCCCCGCCTCCTCCGGCAGAACGCCGCAAAATAGCCTCTACCCGTGCCACCAGGATCTTGGGACTGAAAGGCTTGGAGATGTATTCATCCACTCCTATGGCAAACCCCTGCAGCTCATCTCTTTCCTCCGACCGGGCCGTCAGCATGATGATGGGAACCTCCGATGTCTGTCGAATCTCCCTGCAGGTCTGCCACCCGTCCATTCTGGGCATCATCACGTCCAGGATCACCACCCCGATATCCCTTTCCCGATAAAAGACTTCCATGGCCTCCATTCCGTCAGAAGCCTCCAAAACCATATAGCCCTCCCGGTGTAAAAAGTCTCCCACCAGCTTTCTCATCCTTGCCTCGTCATCCACCACCAGGATCTTTGTCTTTTCCATTTGCGTCACCTCTTTTTCTATCCTTTTTGCAGAAAGCTTCTTCTGCCGAAAATTCTCTCTATATGGTTTTTTATTTTAACAGATAAGTATGTTATTTGTGTGAAATCTTTTTGTTTCCTTCTAGTAAAAAGGAGAGCCGCCTAGCCCGACTCCCCTTTTTTGGTATTCCGTGTTATTTTTCTCGGCTCACCTGGAATGTTCTGCTTCTTCCCTCCCGGAGATATCGTTCTATCTCCCTTTTCAGGCATGACATCTGAGAACGGCTTACCGGAATTTCCTCGCCGCCTTCCATATAGACAGAACGCTTTCCGATGCCTGTCACATACTTCAGGTTCACGATATGTCCTCTGTCTACCAAAAGAAATCTTTTTTTGTCCAGTTCTTCCAGTAAAAGAGCGATGCTGATCCTTTCCCGAATCCTTTCTTCTTTTATGACATATTCCACATATTTGGCGCCCTTGAGTTTTCTGATACAGACAATATCCTCCTGTCTGATCTTTCTGTAGATCCGTCCCAAGGATACCCATCTGTTTCTTTCTATGCCCTCTTTCTGAACAGCCTCTTGCTCCTCTTCTGTGATCTTCCTCTCTATCACCTTGTTCTCTCTCACTCCTTTAAGTGTTCGACGCTTTCTTTCAAATGTTGGAGACTTCTCCCAAAATATGTTTCCGGGAGAAGCGCTCCCCCTCTATGCCCTCCATTCCATCAGACATCATTTGGAAAATCAGATTTGTCTCAAAAGATGTGTCGATTCCGATCGGTGTTTGCTGAACTGCAAAAGAGATGTCCTTTTTCATGGTGACAGCCCGTCTTTTCTCTGATTCTGATCCTATTATATCCTATTTCTTTTTCTTTGTTTTCTCTCTTGTCTTTTCTTGATATTGAATATTATTAAACCGGTTTCTTACTTGTAAATTTCTATTTTCCCTATCTGTTGGTACAATAATAGAGCGAAGGAGTTGGATATATTCATGCAGATTGGATCACGCATTAAATCTATTCGAGAATCAAAACAAATGAGCCAGAAAAAGCTTGCAGACTCTATTCATGTTTCTCCGAGTTTGATCAATCGGATCGAAAAGGGAACTGCAAACGTCAGCTTGGAGAGTGTATGCGACATTGCAAAAGCGCTGGGTGTCACTCCCCAGGACGTTTTGTGCGATATTTTTGTCTACCCGGAGATTGATGAGATGTCGGTTGCCGAACAGGCCAGATACGTGATCGAAAAGCTCCCACTTCGCAAGCAGGAAGAGATCCTGCGCATCTTGGAATTTATACAGTCTTCTTTGTCAGATCCTGCAGAATGATGCGTTTTCCCAGTCTATTTTCTCAAACAGTGCTTTATGATCGCCGTCATTTCTCATAAAGCCCTTTCTGTGTCGGTTTGTTTCCCTTCAAATACGTTTTGGAAACATACGATTTTTTCTTGGATTATACCCTATTCTCCCTTGTTTTTCACCTATTTGGCCATCAACCGTATAGTTTTAGGACATGAATAGCGACATTATGCAAAAAAATTCGGAAGATTTTCATTTTTGAGAACTTCTCCCGAATTTATCAGTAATATATCTTTCAAAATACTCCTGTCACAAAAATCTCCACGCCGATGGCGATCAGAATCACTCCTCCCAGAATGGAGGCCTTGCCGGAAAACCCTGTTCCAAATTGTCGGCCGATCTGCAGTCCCAGAAGGGACGTGGCAAAGGTAACAGCCGCAATGATAAGGGAACAGACCAACGCCATCAAAGCCCCGTAGTCGGCAATGGTGAAGCCTACGGACAGCGCGTCGATAGAGGTTGCCACTCCCTGCAGAAACAAGACAGAAAGCCCCAGTTTTGTCTGCGCCGCCTCTTCTTCTCCTCCCCGGATCCCTTCCAGCAGCATTTTCCCGCCTATAAACGAAAGCAACAGCAGCGCGATCCAGGGGATTCCTCTGGACAGCAGTTGAAAGCGCTGCACCATCGTATGTACACACATCCACCCAAGCATGGGCATAGCCGCCTGAAACCCTGCAAACATCCCTGCGATCCCACACATTTTTCGCCTTCCCATCTGCGGCTCATTCAGTCCGTTGGCCAAAGAAACTGAAAAAGCATCCATGGCAAGTCCCTCGCCCAGTAAAATACTATTGACAAAAAACAACACGCTCCACTTCACTTCTCTGTCTCCCCCCTTTCCAGGATCCGGCTTTTTTCGCCTGTCCCTCTCTCTTTTTCTCCGTCTCATAACATACGAAAAAGTTTCCCATGTTTCTTTTCTTTTGTCAATCTTTTCTTTCCCGCCTGTTCCTTTGATTTCTCCTTTGATTTTTTCCCGCCTCTTTTCGCATTTCCCCGCTTCTTCTCCTTCTCTTGCCATCTTTTTTCATTTTTCCACGCCCCCTCTCACTGTTTACCGTTTGCTTTTCAATATCACACAAGCCGTAGAAAAATCTGTCAGGGACAGGCCGGCTTCTTGTCTTTTTACTTCTGCCATGATAAATTATAGAAAAACACCCGTTGTCTGACACGATTCTATTTCATAGAAATGAGGTATGATGATGCACTTTCAAATGATCCACGAAAATCTGAATGTTTTTGATCTAAAGCGCTCCCTGCACTTCTATCAGGAGGCGTTGGGACTGACGGAGGTCCGCAGAAAAGAAGCCCCGGACGGTTCTTTTATCATTGTATATCTGGCCGCCCCGGAGGGGAGCTTTCAACTGGAGCTTACCTGGCTAAGAGACTTTGACCGTCCCTACCAGCTTGGCGACAACGAATTCCACCTGGCGTTTCGCACCGACGATTTCGAGGCTGCTCATCGGCATCATAGTAACATGGGCTGCATCTGTTTTGAGAACCCTTCCATGGGTATCTACTTCATCAGCGATCCGGATGGATACTGGCTGGAAATCCTGCCCCCCGCTTAAATCGACCATCATTTTGTTCTACGGGATATGAGGATCTTCTGCACCGAAGGCATTGCTTCTTCAGTTTCGTCAGTATTCCGTTTCCCTGTCATGCTGCACCTGCCAAAAACGATCTGCTCCCAGATAAGGAGGACGATTATGGAAAGAAAACCCGAATGGCTAAGAGCCATGTTTTTACATCAAAGCAGTCACGCGGCGCGTATCAGCGCTTCTAAGGTCCGTCATCTGATGAACGACCTGCATCTGAATACAGTCTGTAAGGAAGCCAACTGTCCTAACCTGGGAGAATGTTATGCCAAACAGACTGCCACCTTTATGATCCTGGGTAGCCAGTGCACCCGCAACTGCGGCTTCTGCAATGTTACCTGCGGAAAGCCGGATGCTGTAGATCCACAGGAGCCGGATCATGTAGCCAACGCTGTAAAAGAACTGGGTCTGAAGCATGTAGTCATCACCAGTGTAACGAGAGACGATCTTCCCCACGGAGGCGCAGAGCATTTTGCCCGGACCACCGAGGCGGTCCGAAGAGAAAACCCAAAGGTCACCATTGAACTGTTGATCCCCGATCTGAAAGGAGACAAAGAAAGTCTGGATCTTGTGCTGGCCTCTTCTCCCGATATCCTCAACCACAACATGGAAACCGTTGCCCGGCTTTATCCTGCGGTACGCCCGCAGGCCCGATATGAACGTTCTCTGGAAGTCCTGCGCTACTGCAAGGAAAAAGGCCACGGGCTCCTGACAAAAACAGGGATCATGGTGGGGCTTGGCGAAGAGATCCCGGAGGTGGAAAAGCTGATGGACGACGTCCTTGCTGTCGGCTGTGACATCCTGACCATCGGCCAGTACCTTCGTCCTTCCATGAAGCACCTGCCGGTGGTGGAGTATGTGCATCCTGACCGATTTGAACACTACCGCAGAGTGGGACTGGATAAGGGCTTTGCTTTTGTTGCCAGTTCTCCTTTGGTGCGCAGCTCTTATCAGGCGGAGGACGCCTTTTCTGCCTGCAAACAAAAAAAAGAGGCTGATTCCCTCTAATTTTTTCCATACCCGCATCTGTACTTGTATCGGAGGTTTTGTTCATGCTCTACATCGAAAGCGGCTCCAACAGCCCTTCCTACAATTTCGCTTTAGAATATTATCTGATGACCGAAAAGCTGTTTGACGACATGGTCTTCCTGTTTTGGAGAACTACTCCCACTCTGATGGTGGGAAAATTTCAAAACACCTACAGCGAGATCGACCTGGATTATGCCAGATCCCGAAAGATCCGGATCGTGCGGCGTCTGTCCGGCGGCGGCACGATCTACACGGATATGGGAAGCTGGCAGTTTACCTTTATTTCCCCCAACAGGACATCCAGCCCCTCCATCGAATTTACCGGTTTTATCCAGCCGGTTGTAGCTGCCGTCCGTGACCTGGGCGTCGATGCTTCCTTCAACGGAAGAAATGACCTGGTCGTGTCCGGCAAAAAGTTTTCCGGCAATGCGCAGTACATCAAGAATGGCCGTACCCTTCATCACGGATCCATTCTGTTTGATACGGATCTGGAGGAAATGGTGCGTGCCAGCACCGTAGACCCGCAAAAAGTCATCTCCAAAGGCATCAAGTCGGTTCGGGACCGGGTGACCAATCTAAAAGAACACCTGCCCCGGCCGCTTAGCATGGAGGAATTTAAAGCGATCATGATCGACAGGATTTTGGGCAATGACGGTACCGAATATCTCTTGTCTACGGAAGACCAAAAACGGATCCTCCTGATCCAGCAGGAACAGTTTGACAATCCGCAGAAGATTTTTGGCGCCAACCCCAGATGTCAGCTCCATCTAAAGAAATATTTTCCGGGAGCCGGCACCATCCACAGCCATATCGACGTGGAAAAAGGGCAGATCCGGCAGCTTCATATCTTCGGGGACTTTTTCGGAGACATCGACCTGGAAGAAATCCGTTCCTGTCTCCTTCTTTGTCCCTATACGAAAGAAGAGGTTCGAAAGAGACTGCAGTCTCTTTCCTCCCCCTCCGCCATCTATGGCCTTACCAAAGAAGATCTGGTAGCAGCACTGTTCTGATGGTTCGTCTAAGAAGCTTTTACCTGTGCAGGCGCCATCGCCTCCACGGCTTCTCTGATGATCTCCACCGCCCTGTCGCAGTCCTTCCTGGTAACCACAAGAGGCGGGACCATTCTTACGACACTGCTTCCAATGGCTGTCACTAAAAGCTTCCTGTCAAAGCATGCATGCTTTACATCTACTGCCGAAATGCTTTTGTCCAGTTCGATCCCCACCAGAAGCCCCTGTCCTCTCGCTTCTTTTACATGGGGGATCTTTCTCAGCTGTTTGACAAAGTAAGCCCCCACCTCTTTGGCATTTCTTGCCAGATCTCTCTCCAGCAGCTCCTCTACCGCTGCAAGTGCGGCGGCACAGCTGACCGGATGTCCTCCGAAGGTGGATCCATGGGATCCTCTGGTAAAGGCCTTTGCCACCTTTTCAGACGTACAGATGGCTCCGATCGGCATCCCACCTCCCATGGCCTTGGCCATGGACACAATATCCGGCTTGATCCCGTAATTCATATAAGACATGACAGCGCCTGTCCGGCACCATCCTGTCTGAATCTCGTCCAGTAGCAAAAGAATCCCCTTTTCATCACAAAATTCTCTCAGTCCCTGCATAAATTCTCTGGTGGCAGGGTGGACGCCTCCCTCTCCCTGTACCGGTTCGATCATGATGCCAATGGTGTTTTCCGTACAGGCATCCTTAAATGCCTGCAGGTCGTTAAAGGGTGCATAAGAAAATCCGTAGGTCATCGGTCCAAAGCCGATCTGGCAGGCGTTTCCCGGTTGCCCTGTGGCAGACATGGCTCCAAAGGTCCTGCCGTGAAATCCCATTTTAGCCGTCACAATATGATATTTGTTGGGTCCAAAATTTTCCACCCCGTATTTTCTTGCCATCTTGATCATGGCTTCATTGGATTCTGCTCCGGAATTCTGAAAAAAGATCTTATCCATCCCTATGGTGGTACAGATCTTCTCCGCCAGCAGCGCCTGGGGAATTGTGTACGGATAGTTAAAAGTCTGCATAACCGCTGCCGCCTGTTCCTGTACTGCCTTCACCACTTTTTCGTTGCAGTTTCCCACAGAATTTACTGCAACTCCTGCATAGAAATCCAGATATGCCTCTCCTTTTTCATCATACATATACTGATCCTTTGCTGTTTCTGCCAAAAAATCAAAGCGCTCATAGGTTTCGATCATATAGGTGCTCACCTTGTCCTTGATCTCCTGCGCCGTAAGTCCCGTATCCTTCAATCTCATAATCCATGCCTCCTTGTTAAAACGACAACATATAAAAAGCGCCAGACTCCCCGCAGGGATCGTCTGACGCCATTGCCATTTCCTGTTCATTTTTTAAACGCATTCAATATAGCACAGGGAAATGCCGCTGTCAATTTACTATTTTTATCTTTTCCTGCACTATTTTAATCTTCCTTTCCCGTTACCGTCCTGATACGCCGGTGATTTCCCCCTCTTTTTCTATCTCCAGCAAAAGGCTTCTTTCCTTATTTCTGCTTATAAGAGGTTAGCAACTGCTGAATGCTTTCCGGCAGTTTTTCCTGGGAAGAATATACCGGATACCGGTCCAGCTTCCCTCGCTTTTCAAAGCTATCCGAAGACTTCATCTGCAGTAGATACCGGTCAAATACATAGTGTTTTCCCTTTTTGGTAAACTGCGGCTCCGGATTATATCCGGTTGCTGCGTAAGACACTTCATTTGCCACTGCATACTTCTTTTCCTTCACATCTGCTACCGTTTCAAAAACGATCTGCATTCCTCTGGTCTCCTTGATGAAGATGTCTTCCCCCTTCCGGTAGTATTCTCCTTCTGCCACAAAGATCTCCGGATAGATATCCTCTGATTCCATGATCCATCTGGTGTCTTCCAGCTCCTTCTGGTTGGCATAGCCGCTGTAGTCTATGGTGTATACAAAGTGTGTCTCATCCACCATCTGAAACACCATGTCCTCCACCTCATAACTTTCTCCGATCTTCATTTCCTTTACAGGATTTCCCGAAAAAGTCTGTTTCAGGTCATGCACCTCTTCGTAGTATTCTTCCGGCCAGAAAAACCAGTAGGCAATCACACCCAGCAACAGCAGAAACACAATCAGAACTCCTGTGATCAACCATTTTCTCTTACTCATCTGCCGCCTCCTTTACTGCCTTTTTCAGCCGTTTGATCTCTTTTCTTACAGATTGGGAGCAGCTTTTTTTCTGGTAGGAATAGAGGCCCTTCTTGTTGAAATAGGACTCACTCCAGTCTCCCGTTCCCACCTGCACAAGCTCCGTCCGGATATTGTTTGGCGCCTGATACACGTAGTCGGCCGTCCTGGTCACCGCCTTCCGATAAGCAGGATCGTGCGCACGGACCGGCGTGATATCCAGCGTTCGGTGCAGCTTATTGTTTTTGTTGGCATAGTTAAAGGAAGCTCCGTTGATGATCCCGTTGGTGTCTGTCCCCTCCGGATCCAGCTCATTGACAAACCGTCCCTCACTGGAAAGGATAAATTCGGTGTGGAAATTCATTACGATCTTGATGTTTACCAGTGTGTCATAGTTGGGATAGCGAATCACCACAGAGCCCGACTGTCCCCGCAAGGTGGCCACCTTATTGTGAAGCCGGGAGGATTCCTCCAGATCATACTCCACGAAGTATCGGAATTCTTCCAGTCCAAACTGATCTACCGCTTCCTTCGCCTTACGTTTTGCAGCCAGATAGGCCACCAGCGCATCTTTGTCGGTCTGCCCTTTCTCCCGGAAATTCTCCCGGACCCACTGTGCCTGCTGCGCCGAGATCACATACCGGAACTGATGGATCTGTTTTGCCAGCGGATCCATCCGGGACAACTCCTGCCTGGGAAATGCCTTTTGCACAACCCGGGCAAAGCTTCCCCAAAAATAGTCATCCGGCTGTAATTCGTCGGAAAATTTCTCAACCAGCCGTCCGGTCTCTTCTTCCTCTCCCGAAAGCTCCTCCGGAGCTCCCACCAGCTGCAGGCTGTAAGTCAGCAGCTGCCTGGCCCGTTTCTTCTTTATCCCCTTGGCTTCTTTCTGCCACAGCTCCTGAAATACCCGACTGCCAAATACCTGACTGTCGGCAAACATGGTTTCCAGTTGCTCTTGCGCCGTCTTAAGATCCTTTTTCGTGTCCAGCTGATGCACATACCCTCCTGCAACTGCCTTGGAGGACCAGCCTGCCTCCTGAAGCTTTGCAATCTGCTCTTCCAATACTGCTTTCAGCTTCTCTGCCTCTTCTGCATCCAACACTTTTTTGTGTGCGTTTAAGAATTTTTCCTTTTCTTTCTTCAGGCTCAGTACCTTTTCCTCTTTGGCTGTCTCTTCATACATCTGCCTGAGTTCTCTCTTTCCCCCAAACAGGTACCAGATGAAACAGGCCGCCAGCAGGATCAGTCCCCCTGCGATTATTTTTTTCTTCATAGCAAACCCTCTCTTTGATCCATCTTTTCCTCCGGCTGTCTGCTTTTCCCCTTTTGCAGCTTCGCCTTCCTGTGATTTTTGTTTTTCGTTTACGGCTTTTTCTTTTTTCCTCTTTGTTTTCTTTCTTTTTTGTTCCCTTGTCTTTTATTTCTTTGTCTTTTCTTCTCCCCTCTTCCAGCTTCACTCGTTCGGCTGTTTCTCCTCTGCTGCCTGCACCGTCGCCTTTTCTGCCGTTTCCTGCCCTGCTTCCTTCTCTCTGGCAAGAAAATATCCGATCGCCCCGGCAGCCGCCAATCCACTGATCCCATCTGAAACCGCATGGGACAAGTAGACCCCGTCGATTCCCAAAAGTCCGGGCAGGATCAGAAGCGCCGGAAGCAGGATCCCACCATACCTTAAAATATACAGGATCGTTGTTACCCTGGGCTTTTTGACACTTTGCAGGAAGGTGGTTCCCATGGAATGAACTGCCACCAGAGGAAGCATGGACAGATAGATCCTGGCATTGTGCACCGTCATTTGAATCAGCGCCTGGTCTTCCGTAAACAGGGAAATAAACACCTGCGGGATCAACTGGATCAGAAGCAGGATCAAAAGCATCAGACCCACTCCGAATTTCAATGCAAGCATCAGGCAGGCTTTCACCCTTTCCTGCTTTCCCGCCCCGTGATTAAAGCCCAAAATAGGCTGGATTCCCTGTCCGATCCCATAGATCACCATCAGGAAAAACTGGGAAAGGGAAGCGATGATGGTTACGGAAGCCATTTGATAATCTCCGCCATAGCTTATGATAAACTGATTTAAAGAGATATTGACCACCGTCCCAAACAACTGCATACAAAAATTCGGGATTCCGTTGACGGTAATTTCCACCAGATTCCTGCCGAATTCTTTTGCGGAAAGGAAGAAGAGCTTCCCTCCTCTCCCACCTTCCGCAATGGGATTCCGGAGGAAAAACCGCAGTACAAAAACTGTCACCAGTGTCTGTGACAGCACAGTGGCGGCCGCGGCTCCTTTGACTCCCCAGCCAAGCTCCCAGACAAACCATGCATCCAGCAGGATGTTCACCCCTGAACTGACCACGACATAGATCATAGAAGACCTGGCATGCCCCAGGGCACGCACACTGTTATTCAGGCAGTACCCTGTCAGTCCCGGAACGCCTCCCAGAAGAATGATCCACGTGTATTCCCGGGCGTAGGGATAGACTTCCTGTGATACTTTTAAAAGATGGAACAGCTGATCCATAAAAACGATCCCCAGTACCGTCACCAGTGTCTGCATCCCTATAAAATACCAAAAGGCCGTATTCAAAAGTCTCTGTGCCTTGTCTCTGTCCCCTCTGCCACATTCGATGGAGATCAATGTGGCAGAGCCTATCCCGATCATCAGGACAAACGCCATCTGCATGATCTGAAATGGCATGGTGATCCCAATCGCCGTCAGACCCAGCGGGTTCATGCGTCCCACAAAGATCCTGTCTGCCAGATTGTACACCGCCGCCGTGACCATGCTCAGGATCGCCGGAAGCGACAGACGCACCATCAGCGTTCCCAGCTTTTCTGTTCCCAAACGGTTTGTCATTTCCTGACTTTCCATATGTCTTCCTCTCATTTCTTCCGATGATTCTTTGGAATGTATTCCGCCGTTTTTTCAGTATAGGTGGTTTTGGGGAACATGACAATCCTTTTTTACAAAAACCTACCCTGACAGTCCTGCACAGTCTTCCTGTGTTTCCCATCAGGGTAGGTTCTTCTTTTTATCTTTCGAGGTTCTTTTTCAGCTATCTTGACTGCTCGCTTCTCCTCCTGCGTCTCTCCCTGTTCATCACGAGAATCCCCCCTGTCAGCAGCATTACAGCCACATAGCCTCTGCCATCCCTGGCATCTGCCGTCTTAGGTGCTTTCTTCCCTCGTTTTCTTGCTTCTTTCGTCTTATCTGAAGAAGCCGGTTTCTTCGGATCCTGCGGATTTTCCGGCGTGTTCGGTCCACTGTGATCTATGGAAGTGTCCTCCTTTTTTACGACCACCGTATATTGAATGGTATCCATATCTCCTTCTGCCTGGTCTACATCCCTTCCTGCCGGATCCTGCTTTGCCGTCCAATGGTAGTAATAGAATTCTCTTTTGCCCCCGGCGGAGACAGCCACGCTGCGGAAGCTTCCGTCTACCTGACCGGTTACCGTCAGCTTCTCCTCCGCTTTTACCGTTTCCCGTACCTTCACCTTGCTGATCGTCAGATTCAGATATTCCGATATACTGTTGACGTCTTTCTGAAGATCCACAAACTTACTGTACTGTTTTTTCAAAGTCATCTTGACCGTAACCGCGTGATCCTCCCTGATGATATTTTCCGGCTTTACTTCAAACAGGTCATTTTCCGTAAATGTGACCTTGGAGTCTTTCTGAAGGTCCAGTGTATCCGGAAGCGTAAAGACAGCCGTAAAGGAAGAATCTAAGCCTTCTACCCGGATTGCCTCCAGATCGCCTCCGTAGGCAGCTGCCAGCAGATTGATCTTATCCTGGATATCCGTAATGTTCAGCCTTCCCGTATAGTCTACTTCCTCGTCTTTTTTCACTTCATGCAATTTGTCGTGCTCTGTATCGTCTCCGATCAGAATGTCCCCCAGAAGCGTTTCCTCCTGTGGGACTCTTCCCTCCACCGTAAACTGGATCGTAGCATCGTCTTGGGCCACTTCATCTTTGCCGGAAGGCTCCTGCGTCGCTTCAAATCCAAAATCAAATATTTTCACACTCTTCGTAGAATCCTCCAGCGTCACAGCGGCAATAGAGTGGAAAGTTCCCGTTACCGTTCCGGTCACCGTCAGCATCTTCCTGTCCACAATCTCCGGTGCAAGCTCAAACCCGTCTACCGTCACCGTCAGATACTCATCTGTTCCGGAAATCGCCTGCTTCAGATCCGCATACGTCTTGATCTTCTCCGCTTTCAGTGCAAAGTCCACCACGATCGTTCTGTCCTGTATCTTTGTTCCCGTGACTTCAAAGGCTCCATTCATTCCTGCAGCTTTGGCTTTCGCTGTTTCCGGCATACGGACTCCTTCCGGTACAGTCAGGGTTGCCGTAAAGGAGGAACGCAGTTCACTCAGATCGATCGTCTTATCCGTCGGATACAGGGCTTCTATGCCCTTCATCTTCTCCTTTATCTCAGCTGTTTTGACCGCTCCCGTAAAGGAGATGGTCTCCCCCGCAACATGGAATTCTTTTTGAGAGCTGGTCTCACCGGACCTTCCCCAGATATCTCCCTGAATCCCCACTTCTTCCCGGATCTCCTCCACTCCGGCATCCGGCTTCCACTTGATATAATACGTCATATCCTCTGTAATGGATGCCGAGGCACTTGCCGTCTTATTTTGATCCGGATCGCTGTACCAGTAATAGGAATCTCCGAACCAACCATCCACATAGTAAATACTGTGGTAGTCCCGTGCTGCCATTGTCTTGTTGGGTTCGTTGATTCCGTTTACCTGAATGGCTGACGTAAATTTTCGCAAAGTAGTCCCGTGCTCTGCCTTTTCTTTTGCGACGGCCCCTCGCCGCCTGTGGCATCTGTTTCTATCGTAAATTTATCCTTCGTGGCTTCCGCCTTAAACGGACTGTCCGCGCTGAATTTTCCACCATTTGCAGAAAATCGTACCGTATATTTTTTCGGCTCCCAGTTGGCATATATCGTAACAGCATCTTTCCCGTTCAGAGGAACAAAGTCACCTGCTTCTACCTTCTCTTTTCCTTCTTTGTCCGTGGACCAGTAGGTAAAGTTTTTTCCTACTGTTTCAAAGGCAGGATTGACTTTCTGTACTTCTGCCAGGGACACGATCTGAATGGTATCCTCTTTGACTTCTCCGGCTATGATCGTAGGCTTTGCTCCGCTTCCATTATTGATCTCGTATGCCACCAGCTTATTGATCGCTTCTCCCGTCCACTTTGCATACACCACCAGATCTTTTGTCAGTACTGCCCGCGGATCGTACTGCTTTTCTTCCTCTCCGTCCTTATAAAACCAACCCGCAAAGGTCTTGCCGGACGCAGCCGTCGGCTCTCCCGGAATCACCACCTCTGCTCCGTTTGCCTCTTTGGCATCGGAAAGCTTCATTCCCCGCATGCCAAGCACTTCCTTGTCGGCCGCAGAGCCGTCCGGAAACACTGCGCTGACCTCATTTACCTGAAAAGTGACCTTTGCTGCCGGCACCCATACATGCTTCTTTTGATCACTGGAAGGATTGGCTACCAGATAGGTGTAGGCCGCCCCGTTTTGATCCAGGACATTCAACTGAGACACACTGCTGTCACTTAACGTAAACAGGGACAGTCTTTCATTTCCATGTTCCTCTCCATTGACGGGAATAGCCTTTCCCGACTGATATTTGTCGTCATATTTTACCAAATGGGAGCCTCCCAGTACCACGTAGTCCCGCTTACTGTCGGAAAGACCATTGTCCACAGACGCTTGTGCCGGCGTTTCTACTCTGGAATTTCCCAGGAAAGTAATCTTATTCCCCGCCTTGTTCTGTACCCCAAAATGAGAACCGCTGTGATTTGCCCCTTCCAGGGTGGCTCCGTCAAAGGTGACCTGTCCCTCGTTTACATTCAGTCCACCGTTTCTGTTGTTGGTCACTCTTACGGTAGAATCGTTGTCTACCAGCATCTTTATCCCGTATCCCAGGGTGATTCCCTTGCCTCGCCAGTGACTGCTGAAGTTCTTCACTTCCAGCAGAGAGTGATTGGTAATATGGTACTGTCCCACTGTCCACGCATTGTCCAGGTTCAGTCCTGTCTGGTAGCTGACGCCTGCTCCGTCTATGGACAGGGTGGAACCATCCAGAGTTACCGGTCCTTTAAAGTAAACCGGAAGATGATAGAGCTTCAACGTGGAGTTCACTGCCCGGAATCCGTTCCACTCGTACAGCTGCCATTTATCTCCCTCATATCTTTGGTTCAGCGTCAGATTCTCAAATACGCTGTCTGCACTATTGGACTGAAAGTATCCGTTAGTAATGTCCATGTTCACCTTTCCCGGCGCGCTTCCTTTTATCTGACCTCCGCTTATTACAAAGGCAAATCCGTTGGCCGGAAACGTAAACTTATATGTTCCGTCGTTGATCTGTGCATCCTTTTCTACCACGACAGCCTTTCCATATCCGCTCATGGTCAGTGTTTTACCATCTGCCACTTTCAGATGTGTTCCCTTTTTCAGTGTAATGCCGACTCCGCTCCCCTGCATGGCGAGGTCTTCTGCGATCACCAGCGTTCCCGGCTTGTTAAATACGATTCCGGCGGCTTTATCAAAGCTTTTCACCTGGATCGTACCATTCTCCGGCATCAGGCTGACCGCCTTCGCAAATGTCTTTACTGCCGTTTCCGGTGTCAGCCCATCCCGCGTATCGTCTCCTGCCGCAGCATCCAGGTAGATAGTCGAGTCCTCTGCCTGTACCTGCAGCGCACCTTGCGATGACCATCCCAGCAGCCACGCAAACAGCAGCGCCCACAGCAGCTTCTTTCCAAGTTTCTCCATTCCTCTTCTCCTTCCTTTTATCCTTCTATTTGGATATGTTTCCCGTCAGAGCAATCTCATACGAGTTTAGTCTACTACTTTACTTTTCCAGATTCAAGCCATCCTATCCTATTTTTTATTTTTCTGATACATATTGTCTGAAAAATATGCGTTTTTTCCCTCCTGCAGCGTTCCCATTGTCCGGGAAATTTCCCGCTTTTCCCATATCCTTTAGTTTCCTTCCCTTTTCCTTCGTGGTACAATAAGGCAAACGGTACGCTTCCTTATCTGTCGGACTCGGATTCGATGTTTTAGGAGGCGGCGCATCTGTCCGATACAAAATCAAGAGAGAGGTTGTTTGAAAAATTATGCATTCCGTACACAGTGATTCCCGCGAAACAAAAGAGAGGACAGCTTCCCCTCTTTCCCGAAAATACGATCTATCCTCCAGCCCTATCACCCGGTCTCTTCTTCGGCTGACTGCTCCGATCCTGGGAACTTCTCTGGTGATGATGCTGCACAGTCTGGTAGATATGTGGTGTGTCAGTCAGCTGGGAAGCGGGGCTGTGGCCGCCGCCGGAACCGGAGGATTTTATATTTGGCTGGCTCTGTCCCTTGCCTCCATCCCCCGGATCGGAGCACAGATCAAAACCGCCCACGCCATGGGCGAAAAACAGTACGAAGAGGCCGCTTCTTTTATTCAAACCGGTCTTTTTCTTGCGTGTTCCATGGGGCTTCTTCTGGGTCTGATTCTTTTGGTTTTCCGGCACCCGCTGATTCACTTTTATGGATTTCGTGATCCTTCTGTCATATCTTCCGGTATTACCTATTTGACCACCATCAGCATTGCCATGCCCTTTTTTCTTATCAATCCCGTGTTTTCTTCCGTTTACCAGGCAATGGGCAACAGCAGGCTGCCTTTTTTGATCAACGCAACCGCTCTTTCGGCAAATCTGGCACTGAATCTTCTCCTCATCTTTGGTCCCGGTCCCTTCCCTGCTCTGGGGGTATTTGGCGCCGCTCTTGCCACTGCCCTGTCTCAGTGTCTTATGACGATTCTGTTTTTTCTCATCATGTTTCGCTCCAGGGAACTTCCGGTCAGGCTTCACCGGCAAGCCCCCATTGATCTCTCCAAGGCAAAGGAGATCGTCCGCATCGGGCTTCCCTACGGAATCCAGGAAGCTTTGTTTGCCCTGTTTTCCATTGTCCTTTCCCGCCTTGTGACATCTTTTGGCAACCAGGAAGTAGCCGCTTACCGGGTAGGCGCCCAGGCAGAAGCCATCTCCTGGCAGACCGCCGTCGGATTTTCCTCTGCCCTGACCGCCTTCGTCGGACAGAACTTTGGCGCCGGAAAGCCGGACCGGATCCGCGCGGCATACAAAAGCGCCCTCCTCCTGTCTGCTTCTGTAGGACTGTTTGCATCGCTTCTCTTTTTCCTTTTTGGATCGGAGATCTTTGCACTCTTTTTCCCCACAGAACCCTTTACCGTAGAGGCGGGCGCCTTGTATTTAAAAATATTAAGCTATTCTCAGATCTTCATGTGTATAGAGATCACTACTGCCGGTCTGTTTGGCGGTCTGGGAAATACCCGCATTCCCTCTGCGATCGGGATCGTCTTTACTTCTCTTCGGATCCCCGGTGCCTATCTGCTGTCTTCCTTTCTTGGTGTCCGGGGGATCTGGTGGATCATTACCCTTAGCAGCATTGTAAAAGGCATCTGCGCACTGCTTGCTGTTTTTTATCTGAAGCGCTTTCGTCCCCGGGTCTTTTTCTCTCCCAGAAGCTGACGCCCGATACAGGGTTCTATGCTATGACGACCGTTTCCGCATCCCTCTTTTCTTCTTCCCCGTATCGATCACGTCTCATACAGGTGTCTGCGTCAGAACAGAAGCTTCTGTTTACACTTCTCCTGTGGTCTGCGCGCAGAATCGGCGGGCGATCTCTACGATCAGTGCGGAGGCGTTCCGCATTTCCTCTATGGCTACCAGTTCAAATCTTCCGTGAGGATGATAGTCTCCTACGAAAAGATTCGGACAGGGCAGCCCCATGTAGGAAAGTCTGGATCCGTCTGTCCCTCCCCGGATCGGCTTCACCAAAGGTGTGATTCCCAGCTGCTTCATGGAATCCAGAGCCAGTTCTACAATTTCTTTGTGCGGCTCTACCATTTCCCGCATATTGTAGTAGGAATCCTTCATATCCAGCTCCAGGATGCCGCCGTACTTTTTGTTCATATAGTCCACTGTATCTCTCATCAGCTCTTTTTTCTTTTCGAACTTCTCCCGATCATGATCCCGGACCAGATAATCCATCTCCGTATAGTCAATGGTGCCCCGAATCTCATTCAGCATAAAGAATCCCTCATATCCTTCCGTATGCTCCGGGCGCTGCGCCTTTGGCAGCATTTGCTCCAGTTCCATCCCCACATACATGGAATTGATCATCATATTTTTAGCCGACCCGGGATGTACGCTTTTTCCCTGAATTTTTATCAGTGCAGACGCGGCGTTGAAGTTCTCGTATTCAAACTCTCCTTCTTCCCCTCCATCCAGTGTGTAGGCAAACTTTGCCCCAAAAGCTTCCACATCAAAATGATCCGCTCCTGCTCCGATCTCTTCGTCCGGCGTAAATCCCACCGCGATCTTTCCGTGTTTGATCTCCGGATGTGCCACCAGGTACTCCAATGCATCCATGATCTCTGCGATCCCCGCCTTGTCGTCTCCTCCCAGCAGCGTCGTTCCGTCTGTGGTGATCAGCGTCTTTCCGTGCAGCGCTTTCAAAGCCGGAAACTCTTCTTCCGTCATGACGATCTTATCATTCAGACGAATGTCTCCTCCCTCATAGGACAGGATCCTGGGATTTTTGCACTCTCCCCCCAGAGCAGGGCTGGTGTCCATGTGAGAAATAAATCCTATGACCGGCACCTCCTGGTCCACATTCCCGGCAAGGCTTCCGTACACATAGCCGTACTGATCCATCGTTGCCTCCAGTCCCAGTTCTAAAAGCTCGTCTCTTAAACGTTCTGCCAGCTTCAGCTGCTTTGCCGTGCTGGGAACCGTGTCACTTCTTCCATCCGACATGGTATCCATTGCAATGTACGACAAAAACTGTTCTACTAATTTTTCCATTGCCAAACCTCCTTGTGCTATTTCTCTCATTATAGCACTTCTTCCGGGGTTTCTCCAGAAACCGCGGGATTTTTTCTTTCTGCTTTTTCCGCAGTCTTCAAGTCTTCAGTTGGATGCAAAGTAACCTGTTCCCGAAGAAGCCCGCAAGGCCCCGCACTCTTTCCCATGTAACAACTGGTCTGACTATAAGATCCTCGTCAAATTTTTCTATACGATTTCTCTGTTTCTATTTTCCAAGAGTAAAAAAGAGGACATCTACACTCTGGCGTGCCATGTCCTCTTGCATGAAAAACTGATATTTATATGATTTTATTTTGTTGGTTTCGGTAAAGCGATATTTCTATGTGTAAGCAAATCCAATGGGAAGCCCTTGTATAAGGACTGTTCTATTCTTGCTTGCTTATTAATCTCATCCCGCATACTGCAAGTACCAACGAAACAACTGACATTGCCAGCATCGGAATCACCTCGATTCTTCCGCTAATAACTGAGTTTTGCAAATAATAGAGTGGCGATATCTGCGCAACGAGCTTCATCCAATTCGCCATATGTTCCATCGGAAATAACATCCCGGAAAACAACCCCAACGGAAAGATAATTCCTGTTGACACAATCCAGATATATCCCTCATTCTTCATTAGAGCTGATAAAAAAATGTACAGTCCTGTTGAAAGGAACAAGGTGACGATAAACAAAATACCAAGCTGAAAAATATCAGATTTTCCCAAATCAAATCCCGCAAATTTATAGAACAGCAGAATCAGTAAACTTGCAATCCCGTAGACAAATAGGATTGCCAGACTTTTGCCTAGGATATAGGAGCCGAGTTTTATCTTGGAATTTCTGACTCTTAAAATAATTCCATTTCTTTTTTCACTAATCAAAACCGTAGCGAGCAGGCCTGCCGCCGTTAATAATTTAAAGAATATAATTCCTACAGAATAACTGAGTTTCGGTCTTTCGTCAAAAGCCTCACCCATCGGATTACTATTTTCAATCATTGATATTAACGGATTATGAGAAATACTGCTGTAATATTGCAGGATATTTCCCTCTTTGTCCGTCTTTACAACCAATGTTCCTTGCGAAAGTCCGAGAAAATAGTCCCTTTCGTCGGCTTCCAACTTCATCATTTTAACATTTGCTATATTTGGCGCCTTTTCTCCGATATATCCCACAACGGGAACATCGGAATAGGCAAGCGTCATACTGACAAGCACAATCATAATAACAGGCATGATCACCATAGAAGAAATAAAGCCTTTGGTATTCTTGAGGATTCTAAGAGTAAATTTAAATGCTTGCCCCATTCTTCACTCTCCTTCCCATTATGGAAATCAATATTGACATAGGTATAAGAAGCATTGAAATCCATATCCACAGATCATTTCCCCAATTTACATGGATTAAATCTTTGAATATCAACCTGTTTGCCATTGTCAAAGGGGATATGTACATAAGCACATTCATACATTTCGTATTTGACAAAACAGAAGTCAAACTCAATGCTCCTCCGAAATAGCCCATCATCATTACAATCATCAAGACAGTATTGGAAAGCATTGCTCTATTAGAGACTAAAAGCCCTACAGACAAGCCTAAAATAATACTGATGACGGGAATACTGAAAAAGACACATGCAGACTTTACTGAAAAGCTGATGCCAAATAATATCCCATATCCAGTTGCATTCAGTGCAATCATAATAAGTGAAAAAACATAATGTGTAAAAAATTTTATCAAAACAAACTTCCCTTTCCCCACTACCCTGTCCCACACATGAAGCCTTCTTTCCTCAAAAATACTCAGCCCTGCTAAAACAGCATACATCATCAGCATAAAACCAAGTTCGCTTACTCCAAACTGGATTTTTGAATTCAACAACATCCCGTCATACATGATGATTTTTTTTGCGGTATTTACCGCCATGGTATTTTGACCATACTGTGATAAATACCCTTTGGTACCTTCACTCATAATAAAAGTAAGAAGCAGCGGCAAGAACATGATGACGAAATAGATCGGGTTTTTGATAATTCCTTTTATTTCCTTTTTCAGCATATCATTCACCGTCTTTACGCAAGACCTTTACAAAAACATCTGACAGATCTGCTTCCTTATTTTCTGCATCGGACATTTCTCCGATAAGCTTCTTTGTTGCTCCTTCCAATACAAGCTTCCCTTTATCTAAAAACACGATTCTGTCGCACAGATATTCAACCTCATCTAAATAGTGAGAGGTATAGATGATATTTAAGCCGCCATTTTTCAGTTCTTTAAGATATTCCAATATTTCCTTTCTGGAAATCGGATCAATTCCGACACAAACTTCATCACAAATCAGGAGTTTAGGATCGTGGACCAGTCCGGTTATCAGATTCAGCTTTCTTTTCATTCCACCAGACAACTTACTTGCCTTCGTCGATATCTTCTCCTTCAGTCCTGCTTTTTCAATTAGTGCAACGCTTCTTTCTCTTGCTTCTCCTTTGTCTACTTTATACACAGATGCAAAAAACAACATATTATCCATTACGGAAAGTTCCGGGTATATAGCCAGCTCCTGCGGAACATAGCCAATATCCCAAATGCTTAAATCAGTATAATTAAGTTCTCCGTCAAAGGATACGTTTTGGATGATGCAATTCATCAGTGTACTTTTACCTGCACCATTCACCCCCAATATCCCATAAGCATTTCCATTTTCAAAATGATATGAAAAATCTATAAGAGCAAGAGACTTTTTATATTTCTTTGTTACATGTTTTAGCTCCATCATATCTATACCTTTTCTATCGAAAAATGTTTTTTGCAGAATTTTTTAGAAATGTGAGTTCCTATAACCGAAACAACAATGATAGCTACTGCAATTACAGCCATCATGGGAATTGTCCTGAGCTCTTGCATTTTCATTGCATAGCCCTGTCCGTACATTTGCTTTACCATGTCTAATTGCTGTTCTCTCGTAATCATATAAGGAATTACAGTGCCACCTACATAATGGAAGAGCATAGCTAAAACAAAGGACAGACTAAGACCTTTAAATCTGTTTTTTGATTTTGATACCAGCAACTCGGCAATGATTCCTGCAGCAACCATCATCCCAATGTAATAGGGCATAATTCCACCTATCCCCCATATTACACAGTAAATTAACATGGCCCATTTCTTTTGAACTTTAGCTCCTGTCAATACAAATGGCAATGCTAAAAATAAGCTTTGTACAATTGGTGAAATCAGAATGGTATATGGTGTAAACAAGAAAGGCATTGGTATCAAGTACATAAATAGAATTCCTAATACTGAAAAAGCTGCTACTAACACTAAATCTTTCACTCTTAATTTGTTATCCATTTTATTCCTCCTGTCATTAAAAATGTGTAAACCGATATATATAGTACACACAACATATAATCGGTGATCTTGAAACTGGCTTCTGTCAATACTGTTCTTTTTTTACCTATGACCATCCCCTTTGTTTCAATTCCCAGTGATAAATTTTCTGCACTTCTTATTAAGCTGAAAACAACAGGGACAATGATAAATCTCCAGATCACTACCGGATTTTTATTTTTAATTAGCTTTCTGGTTTTAAGACTCATATAAGATATGGAAAAGTCGTATCGCAGCGCCGGAAATAATCTTATAAATGAAATAAGCGGTATGAGAATATAGTCTGTTATATTGGCCTTCTCTAATGCTTCTATGATTGTTATAAGTTTTGTATTGCCTGTTACATTTTTTAATGCATACCCGCACATCATGCCTCTTATGATAAAAATCTCAATAAAAGCCTGATAATATAAAGGGCAAACCATCCTCAGTTTGCTTAACACAAAATAAGTAACTGCCATTTTTACTGAAAGCATATAATTTTTATTAAACAAACATACTGTCGCTACTATTCCCATGAAATATATTGAATTTTGTTTTGACGGATAGAAAAATACAGCATTCGCAGCCGTAAAAAATACAATCAAATTCACAATAGGATTCACCTTTGAATATCCTGCTTTTTTGTTTTCTGCAGAGCCTTTGAGTTCCGCCTTCCTCACAGATTGAAGCTTACATATCATCTCACTAAAATCATTTTGATTGCTGAGTTTTCTATGTACAGTTGCTTTTCCATCCTCTAAAAGAATATATTCATCCGCAACTTTTGACAGAAGTTCCAAATCATGAGAAATCAAAAGTACAAATCTTCCTTCCTCCCTCATTTTTCTTATCAATGCACAGATACAATTCATTCTTTTAAAGTCTAACCCGCTGGTAGGTTCATCCAGGATCACAATCTTATCATTACTTGTATATGCCAAAAGCACCGCCAGTCTTAACGCTTGTCCTCCTGAAAGTTTAGACGGATGCCGATCTTCTAATCCATCCATATCCACCATTTTAAGAAGATTATGAATTTCCAAATCGCTTAATTTATTATTTTGAAGAAGAATCTCATCTTTCACCGAAGCCGTAACCATCTGATGATAGCTATCTTGCATACAAAAATATGAATGATCTATTCTTTCTTTTTTTGAAAGAATGCTGTTGTCAAAGGCAAAAACCGCTTTTCTGTTCTCAAGAAGTCCTGCAATCAATTTGCCTAATGTACTTTTCCCCGAACCATTCCTGCCGATAATCGCCGTTACCTTATTTGATTTGATTGATAAAGATATATGATTTAATATTGTTTTATCTTTGATATCGTAACTAAGATTTAAAATTTCCAATGCTCTTCTTGATTTTCTGTCAAAATCCTCTTGATTATTTGAGAAAAATATATTTTCACTTCTAACTTCAAATCCATCCCCTTTTATCAACGCTCCATCCTGCATCACATAAACCTTATCGCAGATATCTTTTAGATAACCGACCCTATGTTCCGCAATCACTATTGTTACTCTTCTTTTCTTAAGTTCATAAATATGTTTTTTTAACTCCTCTATCTCGTTCATATCCAAATTAGCTGTAGGCTCATCCATAATAACTATTTTGGGGGTTTTCATATAGGAGCTTAACACGCTGAGCGTCTGGGCTTCTCCACTTGATAAATTCAAAATATTTTTATGCAGCAGTAACTCCTGATACTGATCTTTTAGACAAGAAAATTTATCTTCTATTTCTTCTTTCCTATTGCCAATACATTTTGAAGAATACTTGCACTCATCGTCCGCATTGGAAAATAAAAATCCACTTTTAGGATTTTGCAGAATACTGCCGACGTATTTTGAATTGAGTCCAGCAAAACTGTTTTTATAATCATAAAAATCTGTTTGAAAACTACCCGTAGCTACCCCCTGAAATACACTGGGACAAAGTCCATTTATAACTCTCAGCAATGTAGTTTTCCCACATCCACTCAGCCCTGTAAGGACAACGCACTCACCCGTCGTTATCTGTAAATTTATCCCTTTCAAAGCCGGATTTATTTCTCCCTCATAAGTGAAACAGAAATCCCTGAACTCAATCACGTTTCCACCTCTTTCTTCAGTGAATATTTTATCTATTTCATTCATTGGACTGATTATAGCACCGTCCGGAAGCAAAGTCAATGAATTAAAATACATTTTAGTTCATTGACTTCCTCTCATGTACTTGCTAAAATATGGGTATAATTTCTCGATTGGAGGTGAACAGATGCCGGCTAATTTCACAAAAGAAGAAAGAGATATTTTACTAGAAAAGTTCTATAAGGAAGGATATATTCTTCTAAAAAAATTTGGATATAAAAAATTAAAGATCGTTGATATTGCCTCTTCCGTCGGAATTGGCACAGGGACTTTCTATCATTTTTTCAAGAGCAAAGATGCGTTTATCATTTGGCTTATAAAGAAGAGAAAATACGAAACAAGGGAACAGTTCTTGGCACTGTCCAAAGAATATCCAACCGGAATTCCCATGGAAGTTTTTGAACAATTTTTATTTGATACAATTTCATACAATAACATTTACAGATGCCTTACCCAGGATGATTACAATATCCTGCAAAAAAAATACGGACTTCTTGATAACCGAAATGAAAAAATAGAAGAAACTGCCACATTTATGATGCGTAAACTGGCAACCACCAAATCTATCAATGATTTTCTTCTATTTTCAGAAGCCTATACGATCATCATTATCGGCACTTCCGATTTGAATAAATTAAATCCTGAACTGACTGATACTGCTGTGAAACAGCTTATTCATTCGGTCTGTCAATTTTTATATTAATCTATCTATACACCCGTCCTTTGGAACATAGAAAACTATCATTGATATTGCAGCAGCTCTGTATGGAACCGTAAAATCAATCTCTTTTTTGCAGCACAGACAATACGCCAGTGGATCAAGGCCCACTGGCGTAAAAATCATTTTGAAGCTTCTAAAATAAAAGATGCATAAATAGTGCGCTGATGGGAATCGCCAGCACTGTCCTTTCAAAGAAACAAATCACCAGTTCCTTTAATGTGACCGGAATCTTGGTTGACAGCATCACAACGATCGTTTCAGAAAAGAATATGATCTGCACCATGGACACTGTTACAACCATATACCGCGCTTCCAGTGACAGCCGTCCCACTTTGTCGGCGATCAGAAGAACCGGCAGAAACATTTCGGCAATCCCAACCGGGAGGGACGGCGCGATCTGCGCCGCATCCGGCACTCCCAATAGCACCAGCAACGGTTCAAACAGCTTTCCGATCCAGTGAAATACCGGCGTATAGGTTGCTATGATCATAGCCACAATACCGGCTGCCGTCAGCAGGGAAATGACTTTCGGCAGAACAAAACAGCTGTCTAAAAGACTGGATCTGATCTCTCGAAAGAAATTCGGCGCAGTAGCCGCCTTCTTGATGGCCCGGGCGCCGCCGATCCTGACAACAGATTTCACAGGAATTTTTTCCGCCTGGATCTCTTCCCGAGTCTGTTCATGTCCATCCAGGTAAACCGATTGCTTTCTGGACAAGGGCGGAATCCTGCACATAAAGAAGCTGATGATCAGCGTGATCAGCATTGCGATAAAGTAGATCGGTAAAAAGTAGTCCGATAATCCGGCCGTTTCAATCACCTTATATGCGAATCCCACACTGACGGCGCTGAATCCGGTGGCGATCAACGCCGCTTCCTTTTTCGTATAGACGCCGCTTTTATAGAGCTTGCTGGTGATCAGAACTCCCACCGATGCAGAGCTGACAAAGGATGCAATGGCATTTACCGCGCTCCTTCCCGGCGTTTTAAAAACCGGTCGCATCAGCGGCTCCAGCAGACTGCCTATAAAATCCACGATCCCGTAATTCAGCAAAAACGGCATGAAGATCCCGCTTACCGGTATGATCAGCGCAACGTCCATGGCAATGGAATAAACCGTTTCCCCGATATCCGGACTTGTAATACAGGCAGGTCCCGTAAAGGATGGAACTGTGAAATGCAGCAGAAGGATCAATGTACAGACTCCGCCAAACAGGTAAAACAAAGGATGTATCACGGAATCTTCCGCATAATACCTGTACAGGAATGAATCCTTCCGCTTGCACAGATACTTCCCATAGATGCTGGCAAGGGCATTGCCCATAATTATGATCCCGCCCAGCCAGGATCCCAGAAGACCCAGGTTGGATTTGATGCTTTTATACACAATCCCAAACACTACGTCCGTCGTTCCCTTTATGGTAACGGGAACAAAAAAGATAAATACTGCGATCAGGGTAAAAATAACTGCTTTCACCGCGCCCTGTCTTTTCTGGCTATCTGACAATGTAAGCTGATCCAGCACCGCATTGTTGTTTAAATTTACATTGTTCTTATCGCTCTCCATAGGTTCCCTCCCTGCTCTATCCCTTCTTTTTTAAAGCAAGAATGGAAAGATACTCAAACACAAGATTTGCCGCAAGGTACGATGTGATCTCTCCGTGGTCATAAGCAGGAAGCACTTCCACCAAGTCAAATCCCACAAAATTCAGATCCTTCATGCTTCTTACCAGCTCAAGCGCCTCCAATGACGTAAATCCGCCCACTTCCGGCGTTCCCGTTCCAGGCGCATAAGCAGGATCTACAAAATCGATATCAAAGGTGAGGAAGCAGGGAGTATCTCCGATCCGCTCCAGCGCTGTCTGAATCAACGCCGGCATCCCCATTTCCCGTACTTTATGTGCCGGGATCAGCTTCATGCCCAACTCTGCCGCCATTTTGTGCTCATTTGGGTCGTAAAGGGAACCTCTCATTCCGATCTGAACAGAGTGGGCCGGATCAATCAGCCCTTCCTCCAGTGCTCTTCTAAAGGGCGTTCCGTGGTTGTACTTTTCCCCGAATACTTCATCACACAGGTCGGAATGCGAATCAAAGTGGAGCAGCGCCACCGGACCATGTTTTTTCGCTACGGCGCGCAGCTCTGCCAGGGTAATGGAATGATCTCCCCCCAATATGATGGGACAGGCATCTGCTTTTAATATCTCCGCCACTCCGGCTTCTATCGCCGCATACGTCGGGTGGATGTAGCCGGGCGTCACATTAAAGTCTCCCATGTCTCCTCCCTTTAAGCTGTCCATAATGTTTACCTGCATGATCACGTTGTTTGGTTTCATCATGGCAGAAATGTTACGGATCGCATTGGGGCCAAAGCGTGAGCCGGATCGGAAAGAGCTTGCCGTATCAAAAGGAGCTCCTGCAATTACGAAATCAAGTCCTTCTGCCGAATCCACTTTCTGCATCCTCATAAATGTTCCCATGTTACAAAATCTTGGCGAAGATAGTGCGCTTGCCGGTTGCTTATTCTCTGTCATAGTCAATCCCTCCTACATGAAATAAAATGATCTTGTTACATTGTTACGTTGTTAACAACTTTTGTTGTGTAGAGCATAGCATTAAATCTGCTCTCTGATATATACGAATCCTTGATAAGTTATATGAATTGTCATATAATAACCCCAGAAACTGTCGGTCTTCTTTCCTGGGTGGTGACAACTATGGACAGCAAATACTTTGAATATGTCATTGCAATATCCGAATGCGGCTCGATCAACAAAGCCGCACAAATCCTGCAGATCTCTCAGCCTAACCTGAGCGTCAGTATCAAAAATCTGGAGCAGGAACTGGGATTTTCAGTGTTTCAACGCAAAAAAACAGGAGTTCATCTGACAAAAGAGGGCGAACTTTTCATAAAGTCCGCCCAAAAGATCCTGGTAGAACTGGAAACCATAAAGAACATCCCGTTCCTCTTTACAGACAAGAAAAACATTTCCATCTCCTGTACCTATTCTTTCGATTTCATGAACTGTTTTTTGGATTTTAAAAAGAAAAATCCCTCCATTACTCATGAGGATCAGTTTAAAGAAACCGGCCTGATACAGACGATGCGGGATGTGATAGAGCAGCGGTATCGGATGTCGCTGTTTTACTGTTTCGATCAGGTCAGCCACGCTTACCACCAGTTTGCGGAAAGACACAATTTAAAGCTGATTCCCATTGCTTTAAACCGGCCGCTCATTCTTCTTGCCTCAAAAAGACATCCTTTGGCACGAAAGCGTGAGATCCTGTTTTCCGACATTCCGAATTATAAATTTATTATGTATGAGAATTTTAAATTTGACGAGTGGCTCCAGATCCTTGGCTTCAAAGACGATCATAAAATTTTGTACGTCTTTGATCGCGGAAGCCTGCTGGATGCGATCACCCGAAGCATGTACGTTACGGTTATGATGAAACGATATGCAGATACCTACAGCAAAGACTGTGTGGAACTTCCCATCATCCATGCGCCCGGCGGAATGAGCGCTTTCCTCCTGCACCATTCTGCCTATACGATGAATTCCCGGGAAAAATTGTTCATCAGACAGCTAAAGAAGCTGTTTTCGGAGGACAGGTCATAAACGCCGGGCTGCCGACTGACTCACAGACATGCCAAAGGCGGGGAAAAATCCCCGCCTGAACCTTCTGTCTCTTATCGACGTTCTGTTTTCTCACAGCCGTTTTTTCTTGAACAGATCAAATCCGCTGCAATACGCCATAAAATGTTGCATTCTGTTGCAACCATCCTTCTCCCGGAACCGCCGGTGCGATAGATGTAGTAGGAATCAAAATGAATGGAGTTGGCCTCTATCACGGTAAACGTTTCATTCCCCACGCCTTCCTTGATTTTTGCCGCAAACTCGGAAGCTCTGGCATCATAGTCAGCAAGCCATTTTTCCACATCCTTTTTTTGTTGAACCACTGACCTAGCTGCTGAAAGCGGCCGCGCCAATTCACATAGCTTACATCGTCCTCGATCATAACCGTAGGAGTTATGCTTTTGAGCTGCTCATAGACCTTATCATGCCGGACATTCATGATAATAAGATCCGGTTTTAATTCTGCGATTTTTTCCAGATTCAGATCTCCCGTTGACAAAGCGCCGGAGTAATTGCCAACCACCTCCATCTTCTTTTCGTCGAAAATCTGTTTCAAATGATCCGGGACGGATACCCCGTCAAACATACTGGTATTTGCCGAAGCAATTACGTTCATATTCAGAAGAAGCAACTCCTCTGTCAGACCTGCTACGTCAACGATACGCTGTGGGTCGGCGGGAATCGTCACCTTTCCCTTCATGTCCGTTACAACAACGGTATCCTTCGATTTCTGTGTATCCTTTTTGGATGTGGCACAGGCGGCCAGGGAAAGCACAAGGTAAGCATTATGGTTTTCTTCATTTTGATTTCCTCCAAACGATAGTCATATAGATTATATTTAACTAACTTTCAGGCAAAAAAATCATCAGTAAAACTGACAGAATCAGCATGCGCCGTCAGATTTATTTTTTCCGCCCGCAGAAGGTGATTTTTTGCTCCCTGACGGATGCCGGGGAGATCTCTCTGAAGAAAAATGCGCTTGACCGGTTAGAAATTTCTAACTGCAATAAACTTGTACCTTCTAAGGAACGAAACTTGCTCGTCTTCTGAAAACACCTCTTATTGAAAGGATGATACAAATGATTTGCACACCTTTTCGATATGAAGCCTCGGACATCTTTCCGCGCGGGTACTTTCCATATGCCCGGCGCTGCATATCACCATGTCCGCCAGCGTATTCGCAGACAAGGCCAAAAGGAAAACATCCACTCCCTTCTGTTTGAGCTGAGTTATACTCGAAAGGGTTCTATCACCGGAGAAGTCAACAATACTCTTGTAGAAGTGCAGCCCAGCCACGCATTGGTCGGATTTATGGGATCTGTCTGCGCATACGCAGAATATGACAAAGGCGAACATGTGCAGATGTACTCCATTTGGGCAATCCCCCATATGTTTGACGAATTTTGTGAGACTGTCAGCGGAAGATCCGACATCTCTTTTCAGGATTTCCAAAGCAGAGCCTACACATGCCATCATTGCAGAATGGATACGCGGGAGGAAAGCCTTTTGGAGGAGCCGGATGACTGCAAGCTAAAGAAAACCTTCAAGCTTCTTTTTGAGAAAACAGTCTATGAATATGTTCGCGAACAACGCCTTGAAAAAGCATTTAATTTCTTGGAAATCGGCGTAATAAGAAATAGCATCCACGATACCCCTGAGAAAGTTTGATGGATGCTATGTCTTGCACAGATTATTAAATTTTACTGAGGCCATCAGATTTTGCCATCCATAGCCCCACGCTTTCTTCTCAGTTTCTCATCCACCTCCCGAGTCACTTTTCCTATTCTTCTGGCTATAACATCATCTACATGATATCGTCCACATATTATTTTTTTCTCTTCTTTTCAACTGTTACATATTTTTGATTTCTACTTGATGGGCGATCGGGAATTGTCATTTGAAGTTCTCCTGCTTCATACAATGGTTTCAAGTATCTTTTTGCAAAGCTTTTGACATCCTTATATCCCATACACACTGTAATTTCTTTTTTACTTCTCGGCACTTTGCAATATTCTAAAATTCTGTTCTGCAGGCTATCCTGGGTGTTATCCTGGGTGTTATCCTGGGTGCTTGTATTTCTTCTATGGAAAATCACCGCAAACCCATATGCCTGCTGTTCAAATTCCACTCTACATCCTGCCGCTTTGCAAGTAGCATAAATACGCTTCAAGCCTGTTGCAAAGCTTTCCATATCTTTTGAGTAATATAACGTTCGTGTAATCAGTGGATTTCTTCTGACCGGTCTTTCATTTCCTTCAATAAACTTCTCTGGTGAAACACCAGCCGGAAATGCACCCGGATTATAAATCTCAATTCGATCTTTAAATATTGCCACCTCATTACTTTGCCTGGAGTCAAATATTTTATGTCCAAAAGAATTAATAATTGCCTCGCGAATCGCATCCAATGGTATTTCAGGAATTTCCTTTCTTGATAATCCATTTCCGATTTCAACACGCCAATCCATTGCATCAATGATGTACTGCTCTGCCTTTTTTGAAAGTTCCATAATGGAACCTGTAAACCTGCGGATATCCGTAAAGGTCAATCTCTCATTTGTTGCAAATTTTGCCATCTGAAGTTCATTAATACCACAATCACAAAATAATGCTGCTCCTGCATTTAACAAGTAATCACCCTGAATCAGTTCTAATTTATTCAATACTGTTTTTACATCTGTCTCCTCAAAACTGATTCTTCCTGCATCTTTTGCTTTTTGAAGATAAGTGTCAAAAGCATTTTTATCTATATCCTGAAGCGTATATTCAGAAACCTGTCTTTCCCACGAATATTTTACATTTTCCCGTTTGCGTATCATTTCATCATAAATGCCCTGTTCCATAATCAGATCTTCATCTGCAACTCGGATACGTGGAATGCTATACGCAAGATATGGCTGATGGCTTCCCTCAAAATCAACTTGAATACATTCCCTTTCTCCAATATAAACAGCCTTAATCTCCGGATAAATAGCAGGTGTAATGTGATTTCCAATTGCCTGACTTATCTTTCTCAGTGACTCATCTGTTATTACCTGTCCAATTACAGTGCCATCATTTTTCACGCCAAAGTACAAAACACCCTTTTTATGCTTGTTGAGAATTGCAGCTATAGATATCATTGCTTCTTTCATCTCGCCAGTACTTTTCTTATATTCTATTGTCTCAGTTTCCGGACCGATATTTACCAGACTCATTTTTCTTATCACCTTTATATTATTATATCTCCTATTTTATCCGATTTATATTTCATTATCAATCTTATTTTAATGTCATAAACCCTCACAACAAATCATCCACTCTCATATCACACATTCAAAAAAGCCACCCCTTACAGGGCAGCCAAGATTATAATTAATGATCCTACAATATTTACATTATTTTCTTTCCCACAGTTCTCTTGTAACTCACAATAAGATGTTTATGAATCGTCACAGACTTCTCTTCTTTCACCTCTTCAAGGTCAATTTCTCACTCTATCTCCTCTTCTGACTCCCATTGTGCTATTCCTATTCGTACAGGAATATGGAAACCCAATTAATCTAGAAGCCTTCGTCAGACATCTCAAAAAACTAATTACGAGAATTAACATATCTGTGGCTTTTCATTCGTTTTTAGTCAGGACCACCGGCTAAGCCGGTGGTCCTGACTTTGTCTGTGACACAACAAAAACCCTTGTAAATACAAGGGTTTTTTGTAATCGGAGTGACGTGATTCGAACACGCGACCTCTACGTCCCGAACGTAGCGCTCTACCAAGCTGAGCCACACTCCGATGGTAACTACGGATAGAGGACTTGAACCTCTACTAACAGAGTCAGAGTCTGCTGTGCTGCCATTACACCAATCCGCATCGTTTACCACGAACATTAACATTATATCAAACCTCTGAAAAAAAGCAAGAGAAATTTTTATTTATTTCCATTTATTTGACACAAAAATATCAACAGCCGATTTTCCCTCTCTATTTTCAAAATCTGATCCCGCCTTCTATCTGCAATTTGAGGGCCTTCACTCCCCTGACATTCCCTCTACTTTCATCCACTTTCAGACTCTATCGCTTTTTCTGAAAGTCATTGCTCCTAAACCGGATCCATTGTATAATAGCGCAAACACTATGACCTCAAAATCATTTGGAGCATGACAATCCATTGTTTACAGAAAGGAGCGCGCGTTTATGGAAAGCTTTGCAGTTTACGCATTCCCTTTTGGATTTTTAAAAATAGGATACAGGGAGGAAGTGGTTCTTTTTCTGGAAACACTGGAGCACTCAGACCACCCGGGGCAAAAAACCGCTTTTACGGAAAAAGTTTTCCGGGAAATCACAGAATATCTGGAGGGTAAACGAAAATCCTTTACCTTTGCTTACGAATTGCGGGGAACCGAATTTCAAAAACGGGTCTGGAGGGCACTGACGGAAATCCCCTACGGAGAAACACGAAGCTACAAGGAAATCGCCATCGCCATCGGAAACGAAAAGGCTTCCAGGGCAGTTGGTCTCGCCAACAATAAAAACCCTGTTGCCATCGTGGTTCCCTGCCATCGCGTAATCGGGTCAAATGGAAAACTGGTGGGCTATGCAGGCGGGCTTCCTATGAAACAGGCACTGCTGCAGTTAGAGCAGGTGCACAGCAGAAAAAACACACCCTCCTAAAAAAGAGGCCGCTGCACAGTTTGTGAGAATCTCTGCATTTATATATCCGAAGTATCTACATCTGCCGTGATCCGGATAGTGTAATCGGGATACTCCGTTCTCAGTTCTTTCTCCAGGATCTCTATCCCTTCCTGATGCCGGATGTCAAAGCTTAACACCACGTCAAATCGCATGTCTTTTTCTTTCAGATCCATGTAAAATCCGTGCAGCTGCAGTACCCAGTCGTGAGACAGCACGATGTTTTGTACCTTGTTTCGGATCCTGGAGGGTTCATTCTCCCGCGTATTGTAGGAATAGACTCCCACTCCGGTAAGGATCACTCCTGTCTGAGCATACACTCGCTCCTGCAGTTTTCTGGTCAGGACATCCACCTGTTCCACCTGCATGTTATCCGGCAGCTCCAGATGGACGGAAGCATAATTCTTGTTGGGTCCGTAATTGTTCAGGATCAGGTCATAAGCCCCCATCACTTCTTTTTCTTCTGTCAGGATCTGCTTGATCCGCTCTGTCATCTCCGGATCCGGCCTCTGGCCCAAAATCTCTCCCAATGTTTCCCACAGCATTTCAAAACCGGATTTTATAATTATGGCGGCGATGACCACTCCTACATAAGCCTCCAGGGAAACCTGGCAGACCATGTAAATGATGGCAGAAACAAGCACAGAAGCAGAAAGGACTGCGTCAAACAGGGCATCTGCACCGGAGGCTACAAGAGCCTGGGATTTTACTTTCTCTCCCTGTTTTTTTACATACCTGCCCAACAGTAGCTTTCCCAGGATCGCAGCTCCGATAATGATCAGAGACGTCATGGAATAGCTTGCCTGCTCCGGATGCAGGATCTTTTTGACGGATTCTGCCAGCGCAGTAACTCCCGCATAAAGGACGATCAGCGCAACGATCATGGCGCTTAGATATTCGATCCTTCCATAGCCCAGCGGATGCTTCTTATCCGGTGCCTTTCCCGCCAGCTTCGTCCCTGTGATAGTGATCACGGAAGACAGTGCGTCTGACAAGTTATTGACAGCGTCCAGCACCACAGCGATAGAATGTGACAAAAGCCCTACTCCCGCTTTAAAGCCTGCCAGCAAAAGATTGGCCGCGATCCCTACTGCGCTTGTCCGGATAATGATCCTGTCTCTTTCTTTTCGTTCCGTTTCCTGATGCTCCCCGTTTTTTCTCTCCATCTTTTCCTGATGCTCCTTTATTCTATGATATATGCCTTCACGATCTCTCCATAATAGGCCGTGTGAAAATCTCTGTTTGATCCGTGGAAGGAGGAATCCACATCCTGTGGATAAAAGGTCTCGATCTCTTCCGGGCGGATGGCATGGCGATCCTGCTCCTGTTTATAGATCACCTTACATTCCAGGGTCAGCGGCAGCTCCCGGATCCCCGGAACAGAAATCTTTTCCGCCTCTTCCAGCGTCAGTCCCAGTTCCTTTATTTTGTCTGTATCATATCCCGACTTCGTACCACAAACCCCGATGATCTTCCGGTCATACTCTCCCAGAGGAATATTGATGGTAAATTCTCCGTTTTCGTCCAACTGCCTCTTGGTAAATCGGCCTTCCCGCACAAAGGTAGTAAAGATCGGTTTGTTCCATTCGATTCCCAGGGTTCCCCAGGAGATCGCCATCGTATTGACTCTTCCTCCCGCCTTCGTGGTCAGTAGTACCCCGTTTTTTACTCCTGTCAAAATCTCATTTGCATACGAAACTACGTCTATTTCTCTTTTCATCCGTCATCCTCCTGCCGTTTTGTTTTTCTCGGTTTCTGCCCCGTTTTCCTGGCTTCTATTCCTAATTATAATCCTTTTTTTCAGAATGGCAACCGGGACTGCTTCTGAAAAACTGTTTTAGAAGCGTACTTTCTGTTGACTTTATCTTTGTAACGTGATATCATGCTACCTAATTAAAATTATGGAAAGGGGGAGTCACCGTGGACTACGAGTTGCTTTTGGATCATACAGAGCGCATCCTGCTGACGCTGCGCTCCTACTATCTGGAACAGGGGTATTCCAGATACCGCATGGAAACGTTTGAAGAATATGATCTGTACCGTCAGCACAAAGACTTTTTAATTTCAGACCAGATCATCAGCTTCACCGATCTGGATGGGACGTTGATGGCTCTGACGCCTGATGTAACACTGTCGGTTATCCGCCACACTCCCTTATCCTCTGATTCTCTGCAAAAGCTGTTCTACAGCGAAACCGTCTATCGTGGGCTTCCGGGAAGCACGCATTTTCAAGGGATCCCTCAGACAGGACTGGAATGTCTCGGCAGGATCGATACGGATTGTATCGGAGAGGTTTTGATGCTTGCAGCCAAAAGCCTTAGCGCCTGCCAGAGACCTTTCATCCTGACGATTTCCCATTTAGCGCTGCTTTCTGCCGCCTTGCGGCAGATCACGGAGGAGGATGCCATTCTGACCGCCCTGCTAAAATGCACCAGAGAAAAAAACTGTCATGGAATTGAGGAAATCTGCCGGAGCCATCAGATCCCCTGTCAGTACGCTAAGCCCCTGCAGGAATTGATCGCCACCTTTGGTCCTCCTTCCGTCGTGCTTCCCAGACTGGCTCCTTTGGCCAAGCATCTGGGCGCCTATGACAGCCTGTTGGAACTGCAGGAGTCTATCCATGCCGGATTTGGGAAGGACTCCGCCCGGGAACAGTTCTTTCTTTCCCGACTCCAGATTGATTTCTCCGTAATCGGAGATACCAACTACTACAACGGGGTTCTGTTTAAGGGATTTTTGGAGGGAATTCCCGAAAGCGTCCTGTCCGGCGGAAGGTATGATCATCTTGTGCAAAAGCTGGGGCGGACAGAGGGAGCCATCGGGTTTGCACTTTATCTGAATAAACTAAGAGGCGAAACCTGCACGCCCTGACCGGCAGCCGCCTGTGCCTGTTTTCTAAAGGAACACTCCACCGTTGAAGTATCCGCAGTTTCCGGCGGCGGCAACCTGTTTTTTGAAACATACTGTCTGCAACTTTGCATTTTTTCATATCTGCAAGAATGGAAGGAGGTCAACATCTTGGATTCTCTGTTAAATATTGCCCTTCCCAAGGGACGGCTGGGTCGGATCGTCTATAAACAATTTGAACAGGCCGGTTTTCCCTGTCCCGGTATCCTGGAGGATAACCGCACTCTGGTCTTTGAATATCCTCCGGCCAAAGTCCGGTACTTCTGGGCAAAGCCTTCCGATGTCGCCACCTATGTCTCCCGGGGCAGTGCAGATATCGGAGTCGCCGGAAAAGATATCCTGCTGGAATATGAGCCTGCCGTCTATGAACTTCTCGACCTTGGCATCGGTGCCTGCCGCATGGCAGTAGCCGCTCCCACAGGATTTTTAGACGACGGCTCCCGCCCGCTTCGGGTGGCAACCAAATTTGCCAACATTGCCGCCGGCTACTATGCTTCCCGGCGCCGGGACATTGATATCATCCGCCTGAACGGCTCCATTGAGATCGCTCCTCTTCTGGGGCTGTCTGACGTGATCGTAGACATTGTAGAAACCGGAAAAACCCTGAAAGAAAACCGGTTGGAGGTTATAGATACCCTCCTTCCCATCAGTGCGAGGCTGATCGCCAATCAGGCGGCCTTCCAGTTTAAATACCAGCAGATCCAAAAGATCGTACAGCAACTTTCCCTGCAAAAAAAGGAGGAACACCTATGATCCCTGTTATTTCCTATCCTGATGCCGCTACCTTGGACGCCCTGTTCTCTGCATCCCGTCTGTCCCCTGAAAATCGTGCGATTTCCGATTCTGTTTCCCGGATCCTTGGGGACATCCGCCAGTTCGGCGAGGAAGCGCTTCTTTCCTATACGGAACAGTTGGACGGCGTTCGCCTCTCCCGTCTGGAGGTCACAGAAGAAGAGATCAATTCTGCCTTGGATCAGATAGATTCCGATTTTCTGCAGGTATTGAAAACATCTGCCGCTCAGATCCGCTCCTTCCACAGTCACCAAAAGCGGAACGGGTTTTCCTTCTCTCCCGGAAAAGGGATCCTTCTGGGGCAGATGGTTACCCCTTTGGACCGGGTAGGGATCTATGTCCCGGGCGGAACGGCCGCCTATCCCTCCACCGTACTGATGAACGCCATTCCGGCAAAGATCGCCGGATGCCGGGAGATCTTTATGGCTACGCCTCCTTCTCCAAACGGGCAGATTTCTCCGGAGATCCTGGCCGCCGCCCGCCTGGCAGGTGTTACTCGGATCTTCAAGGCAGGAGGCGCTCAGGCCATTGGCGCCTTCGCTTACGGAACCGCTTCCATTCCCGCCGTAGATAAAATCACGGGCCCCGGAAACGCCTATGTGGCAGAAGCGAAAAGACAGGTATTTGGCCTGGTTGCCATTGATATGATCGCAGGTCCCAGTGAGATCCTGATAATTTCCGACGGACACAGCTCTCCCAGGCATCTGGCTGCCGATCTTCTTTCCCAGGCAGAACACGACAAAATGGCCCGGGCAGTGCTGATTACCACCTCTTCTCAACTGGCTTTACAGGTGCAGCAGTCTCTGGAGGAACAGCTCTTATGTCTTCCAAGGCTAGAGATTGCCAGGGCTTCCCTAAAGCAGCGTGGCTGCATCCTGGTGGTGAACGATCTGCCCGCTGCCATTCAGATTGCCAATCAAATGGCTCCGGAGCACCTGGAACTGTGTGTGGATTCCCCCTTTGATCACCTGCCGGATATCCGCCATGCCGGATCCATCTTCCTGGGGCGCCACTGTCCGGAAGCTCTGGGAGATTATCTGGCAGGTCCCAATCACACGCTCCCCACCGGCGGGACTGCCCGGTTTTTTAGCCCTCTGTCGGTGGATGATTTTGTAAAGACCAGCCAGTACACCTATTACACCAGGGAAGCCTTTTTACAGGCAGCGCCGTCTGTGGCAGCTTTTGCCCGGAAAGAGGGACTGGAGGCTCACGGGCGAAGCGCCCTGATCCGGAAGGAGGAAGCTTATGAGTAGATTTTTTACCTCCCGCTATCGTCACCTGACGCCTTACCAGCCGGGAGAACAACCCTGTTTTAACAGTTTCCTGAAACTAAATACCAATGAATCTCCCTTCCCTCCCACTCCACAGGTGCAGGAGGCAGCGAGAGAAGCCGCCGGAAAGCTGCACCTGTATTCCGACCCGGAATGCACCGCCTTAAGGCAGGCTCTGGCCACAACCTATCGGCTTTCCCCCCGGCAGCTTTTGTGCGGCAATGGATCGGATGAATTGTTGTATCTGGCTTTTCTGGCTTTTTGCGGTGAAGCCTGTCCTGCCGTGTTTCCTGATATTACTTACGGGTTCTACTCCGTATTTGCAGAAATGACCCGGGTTCCTTTTCGTACCATTCCCTTGCTACCGGATTTTTCCATCGACCTGTTTCATCAAGATCTGGATCAGGGAACCATTTTCCTGGCCAATCCCAATGCCCCCACCGGTCTTTGGATCCCGCCGGAGCAGCTCCGGGCATTTCTGGAGCGTCACTCCCGTCAGCTGGTGGTCGTGGACGAAGCTTATGTTGATTTTGCCGGGGAAAGCGCCCTCGGTCTTCTGGAACAGCACGCCAACCTCCTGGTCATACAGACGTTTTCCAAATCCCGCTCTCTTGCAGGCGGGCGTCTGGGATTTTGCGCAGCGCACCCGGACATCATCGCAGATCTGAACACCCTGCGGAACTCTCTCAATCCTTACAACGTCAACCGGATGACCATGGCCGCCGGGATCGCCTCGCTTTCCGATCCCGTGTCCTTTTCCCGAAACTGCCAACGCATCTGCCAGATCCGAGAAGCCTGCCGTCACGCTTTGGAAAAACTTGGATTTACCGTTACCGCGTCCAAAGCCAATTTTCTTTTTGCTTCCCACCCCGCTGTTTCCGGGAAGAAATTGTATCAGCAGCTAAAGGCTCAGGGAATTTTGGTCCGGCATTTTGACCAGCCCCGTATTTCCTCCTATATTCGGATCACCATCGGTACACAGCCTCAAATGGATCGGCTTCTGGACGCTTTGGAAACGATCCTTCTTACAAGAAAGGAGTCTTTATGAGAACCTGTCAGATCAAACGCACTACTACGGAAACTCAGATCCGGCTTCGTCTGAACCTGGACGGGGACGGCTCCTCCTCCATTGATTCCGGCTGCGGCTTTTTGGATCATATGCTGACTCTGTTTGCCAAACACAGCCGGATCTTTCTGGAGCTTTCCTGCAAAGGGGATACTCAGGTGGACGATCATCATACGGTAGAGGATATCGGGATCGTGCTGGGAAGCGCATTTTCCCAGGCTCTGGGAGATCGGCGCGGCATCCTGCGATACGGACACGCCATCCTTCCCATGGACGAAGCCCTGCTCCTGTCTGCCGTTGATCTGGACGGACGGGGACATCTTACCTGCGCTCTGGAAATCCCCACGGAAAAAGTAGGAACCTTTGACACCCAATTGGTGGAGGAATTCTGGCTTGCTTTCGTCCGCCACGCAGGCTGCTCCCTCCACATCCGCCAGCTTTCCGGAACCAATTCCCATCACATTATTGAGGGAGCCTTTAAATCTGTCGCCAGATCCCTGCGGACTGCCGTCCGGATAGATACGGCCTTTCCACAGGATCTGCCGTCCACGAAAGGGGTGTTGTCATGATCGCCATTTTGGATTACGGAGTGGGAAACCTGTTTTCTCTGCAAAGCTCTCTGGATTCTATCGGGGAAGCCTCCATCATCACCAGGGATCCCCGGCAGATCCACCAGGCAGACCGTCTGATCCTTCCGGGAGTCGGCGCTTTCTGTGATGCCATCGGCCAGTTAAAGCACTTTGGGCTGGATCAGGTCATCCGGCAGGAAACAGCTTCCGGCAAACCCCTTTTGGGAATCTGTCTTGGCATGCAGCTTCTGTTTCAGACCAGCATGGAAAACGGGATCCACCAGGGATTGGGATTGATTCCCGGCACAGTACGCCCCCTCTTCCCTGTAGTGCCTTCTTCCTGCAAGATTCCCCACATCGGCTGGAATCAGCTTCATCAGACGCGAAGCTCCGCCCTGTTCTCCCGGATTCTCCAGGATTCCTTCGTATATTTCGTTCATTCCTACTATGCCGCCGACTGCTCTGATTTTGTGATCGCTACTACCGATTATGGAATTCCTCTGACTGCCGCCGTTGCCTGCGGCTGCGTGTACGGCTGTCAGTTCCACCCGGAAAAAAGCGGCGCTGTAGGACTTGAGATCCTAAAAACATTTTGTCAGGAGGTAGACTGAGCATGTATATATTTCCAGCCATTGACCTTTATGAAAATCAGGCGGTGCGTCTTTATCAGGGTGACTACAGCCAAATGGACCGGTACAGCAAGGATCCTGTCGCCCTGGCCGGCCACTTTGTCCAACTGGGCGCCTCCCATCTCCACCTGGTAGATCTTATGGGCGCCAGATCCGGAACCTGCCCCCATCTGCCTCTGATCTGCCGGATCAAGGAACAGACCCGGGCCTTCTGTCAGGTAGGGGGCGGCATCCGCTCCATGGAAGTGATCGAGCAGTATCTTTCTGCCGGGCTGGACCGGGTGATCCTGGGAACTTCGGCAGTCACAGATCCTCAGCTTTTGAAAAGCGCCGTAGCTCGCTACAAAGACCGGATCGCCGTGGGAGTTGATATCCGGGACGGACAGGTAGCCGTGTCCGGCTGGAAGGCCTCCTCCCAAAGAACCACGGAGGAATTTTGCCGGGAACTGACGGATCTTGGAGTCCGTACCGTCATCTGTACCGACATTTCCCGGGACGGAGCCTTGCAGGGGCCTTCCTTCTTCCTGTACCGGCGTCTTTCTTCTCTGTTCCCGCTGCAGATCATCGCATCCGGCGGCGTTTCTTCTGTTGCTGACCTGCAGAAGCTGGCAGAACTGAACCTTTCCGGCGCCATTGTGGGAAAGGCATACTATACCGGCGCCATAGATTTGCAACATGCTTTGGAGGTGATTCGATGATCACAAAACGTATCATTCCCTGTCTGGATGTAAAAGACGGACGGGTGGTAAAGGGGGTAAATTTTGCCGGACTGTCTGACGTGGCTTCTCCCGTAGCGCTGGCCAAAGCTTACAGCCTGGCAGGCGCCGACGAACTGGTCTTTTATGATATCACCGCTTCCTCGGAACAGCGCCGTCTGTTTACGGACGTCCTCCGCCAGACAGCCCGTCAGGTCTTTATTCCGTTGACGGTAGGCGGCGGCATCCAGAGCCTGGAGGATTTTGATCGTGTCCTTCACTGCGGCGCCGACAAGGTCAGTGTAAATTCCGGCGCATTAAAGCGTCCTTCCCTCATCTCGGAGGCCGCCAAAAAATATGGAAGTCAGTGTGTGGTTCTGTCGGTAGATATCAAGCTTCTGGATGGCACCTACTACGTTTATGCCAAAGGCGGCCGGGAATATACGGGATTGGAAGCCCTCTCCTGGATCCGCCAGGGGGTGGCGGCCGGCGCCGGAGAGGTGGTGGTCAATTCTATCGACACGGACGGCGTGAAGCGTGGCTTTGATCTGGAGCTATTGTCTCTCGTGTCTTCTCAGGTGGACGTACCGGTCATCGCTTCCGGAGGAGCCGGTCACATTCAGGATTTTTTGAAATTGTTCCGGACTCTTCCCAAGGTGGACGCCGGACTTGCCGCCTCCATCTTCCATTTTGGAGAAGTGGCTATCCCCGATCTGAAACAGGCCATGGCAAAGAACGGGATCCCCGTTCGCCTGTAGATCGGATCTTTTACCCCCAAATATCTTCCTCTGCTCACGGAAAGGAGTGTTTTTATGATCGATAGTTCCACCCTGCAATTTGATGAGAAGGGCTTGATCCCTGCCATCGTCTGCGACGTAGCAACCGGCCAGGTACTGACTCTGGCTTACATGAACCGAGAAAGCCTGCAGATCTCTCTTGCGACAAAGCGCACCTGCTTCTGGAGCCGTTCCCGTCAGGAGCTTTGGCTAAAAGGAGAAACCAGCGGAAATTACCAGCATATTGTTTCCATCACAGCCGACTGTGACAGGGACGCTCTGCTGATCATGGTACGCCCCTGCGGCCCTGCCTGCCACCGGGGTACTTTCTCCTGCTTTGGAGATCCTTCTCCTGCAGACGAGGAAGGCCTTGATTCTTTTTCTCCCGGACAGCTTCTGCAGCTCATTGCCGAAAGGAAGCTCTCTCCCAAGGAAGGCTCTTATACCACTTATCTGTTTGAAAAGGGTCTGGATAAGATTCTGAAAAAAATCGGGGAGGAATGTACAGAGGTGATCATTGCCGCCAAGGCGGAGGATAAGAAAGAAACCATTTATGAAATCGCCGATCTGTATTATCACACCATGGTACTGATGGCAGAAGCCTGCATTTCTTTGGAAGACATCCACCGGGAGCTGGCCTCCCGTCATGTGATCGATCACAAGATCAAACAGGAAAAAATGACAAATTGACACTTTCTTTTTTCCGGGAGCGTTTTTCGCGTCCTGCATCGACTCTCCGCCAATTGGAATCGTCGCAGGATGTTGACAGACGCTCCCTTCCATTCGCTTACGCCTCCTGGCGTATCGAAAAAACAGCTTTGTTGCCGCATATGGATTACAGAACGGTAAACATATTGTAGAGCTTTAGGAGCCGGATATCCTCTTTGGATATTTTCAGCGTGGCGACGAGTTCCTCATCTTCCTTCAGCCGCTCTCGCGAAACCAGCATTTTTGTCGAAACCGGCATCATCGGTCGTGAAGACAGACCGGTCCACATTCCCCATTTGTATTTGAAATCAAGGGAGGCCGCAAGAATCTGTATCGTTCCCTTTTCAAGGAAAAGATGCTGATTTGTAAGCTGAATGATAGAAAGCGCGTCGTAATGCTCTATCGTTCCGGAGTATGTGTTCTCACATATGGGATAATGCTTGTAATCATCAAAGTTCATGTACATCATCACCCTCTGCATGTTTGTCCCGTCTGAGGGCATCACGTCAAAAACCATTCTGAGGATGGAGTTATTCCTGCCGTCATACCAGTATCCGTAGAATTGGGAGAGGTTCCGGAAAAACGGCGGGATCTTCTGATCGCCCAAAACCCTGTCATGACTTCTCTTCATGTACAGAAGCTGGTCTATATTTGCATCGAGCGCCGCCGCAATATCATAAAGTGTATTGATGTCTATCGATATCTCGCCCTTCTCATATTTCGACACCGTTGCCTTGCTCTTGTAGATTCGCTCTGCAAGATCATCCAGTGTCATCTTTTGCTTTTTTCTGAACGTTCTGATTTTATTACCGATTTCCTTACTTGCCTCATTCATGGTATGCCTTCCTAATCATAAGTGAATCTTGCGTCTCGCTAACGGTTTCATAAAAGTTTCATAAAAATTTCATAAAAATTGACTGCGGTCTAAATTGTTCATATTTTAGAACAATTTTCTTTATCATACAGTAAAACGCGGGTTTTTGTCAATTCTAACGATATTTCTTTAAAAAAAATCTATTTTGGCGACACATGGCATATTTGGAACGCTGGCGTCTTTTATGCTACTCTCAAGTAGTAAAAGTATGTAAGAACAGCATTCGGCGACAACACCGGTCTCTATGTAGGTATCACAAGATTCGTATCTGCAAGTATCGCATGGGGCGTAATGGCGACAGGCGCGGTCGGAACTGCCTTCCAGATACTGGGATATCAGAGCGATGCGATTACTTTCGGAATGAGGACGATCGGATTTATCGTTCTCATGGTAGTTCTCTTTATCATCAATGTCCTGGGAACAAAGATTTTCGAGTGGGTATCAAACCTCTCAACGATTGGTAAGTGTGTTGCACTCGTATTTGCAATTCTTGCAGGTATCGTAATCGCAGTGAAGACCGGAAACCACATGGGCGAGATAACTGCACTGGTAAATGACGCCGGAGAAAAGGTAGTTCCTCCGATGACGACCGCGGGATTCGTAACTGCCCTCGTAGCTGCCTTCTATGCATTCACGGGATTTGAAAGTGTAGCTTCCGGAGCCGGTGATATGGAAAAGCCTGAGAAGAATCTTCCCAGAGCCATTCCTGTCGCTATCGGAATCGTAGCTGCGATTTACTTCGGTATCATCCTGACAGCCATGCTGATCGATCCCGTCGCTATGGTCACAAGCTCGTCAGTGGTAGTGCTTGCCGACGTATTCAAGAGTACGGTTATCAGAAATGTCATCGTCATAGGTGCGTTCGTATCGATGTTTGGAATCAACGTCGCATCGTCCTTCCATACACCGAGGCTTCTCGAAGCCATGGCTCTGAGAAAGCAGGTGCCGGATGTTTTCGCCAAGAGAAACAGCAAGGACATTCCTGTAAACGCATTCATCATCACTGTGCTTTTCGCCATCGTAATTCCTATGGCTTTCTCGTATGACATGAAAGGTATCATGATCATTTCGACGATCGCACGTTTCGTACAGTTTGTACTGGTACCTGTCGCTGTCATCATGTTCTTCTATGGCAAGACGAAGAATCCCACCCTTGAAGGCGCCAAGAAGAATTTCGCAACAGATGTGGTAGTATCGGTGATCTCTCTGATACTCACCGCGCTCCTTCTGTTCAAATTCGACTGGAAGGGAAGCTTCTCTACCACAGCTGAAACAGGAACGTCCCTGAACATGTTTGCAATCGTAGCTATGCTCATAGGATACGTAATCATCCCTGTTCTCGTATACTTCTACGCTAAGGCTCACACCGACAAAAAGATTGCACAGTAACTATATTACGGAGATATAAAAATGGATAAAACAGTATATAACGCATTTGTGGAATTACTCGGTTCCGAACTTCGGCTGGCTATGGGCTGCACGGAACCAATAGCGGTGGCTTATGCCGCCGCGAAGGCAAGGGAAGTCCTTGGGCAGTTCCCGGAAAGAATAGAGATGTATTGCAGCGGGAACATCATAAAAAATGTAAAAGCCGTCACAGTGCCTAATTCCGGCGGCAGAAGAGGTCTCGAAGTCGCATCGATTCTCGGCGCGGCTTTCGGGGATGCCTCCCTGGAGCTTGAGGTAATCAGCAGGGTGAAGGATGAAGAAATAGCGCGGCTTCAAAAGCTGCTTGACAAGGACATCTGTCACTGCCATCTTGAGACGGGAAAGGACAACCTGTATATCCGGACGGAGGTATTTCATGGCGCCGACAGTGCTCTTGTAGAAATCGCGGAAAAACACACCTACATCACACGGATAGAGAAGAACGGGGAACGGATACTGTCTCAGGAACCGCTCCATCTTCTTAAAAGTGATATGTCCTTTCTGAATCTTAAGGACATATACACCTTTTCAAAGGAAGTCGATCTTAAAGACATCGATAATCTGATCGTCAGACAAATCGACTGCAATAGGAATATTGCAGAGGAAGGGATAGAGAAGCCTTACGGTTCACAGATCGGGAGAAGATATCTCGGTATGTATGGAGATTCAGATTATCGCTTCAAGGCGATTGCATACGCGGCTGCCGGAAGTGATGCGAGGATGAATGGCTGTGCTCTGCCGGTCGTGATAAACTCCGGATCCGGAAATCAGAGCATAACTATGAGCGTTCCTATCATCCTGTATGCGAGGGAAAAAGGAATAGCACACGAGGAGATGATACGTGGACTTGTATTTGCGGACCTCGTTGCGCTCCTCCAAAAGAAATACATCGGAGATCTCTCCGCCTACTGTGGAGCTACCTGCGCAGGATGTGCGGCGGTAGCCGGCATAGCCTTTATCGAAGGCAGAGATCTTAAGGTCATAGGAGAGACTATCGTAAACGCAATTTCAACAATAGGCGGAATGGTGTGCGACGGAGCAAAATCCTCCTGCGCCGCTAAAATTGCCATGTCACTCTCTACCAGCTTCCTGGCATATGATATGGCCTTGAACGGACTCAGCTTCAAAGCCGGGGAAGGACTGGTGGTGGACGACATTGAAGAGAGCATCGCCAGGATCGGAAGGATGGGACGCGAAGGAATGCGTTCAACCGATGAGGAAATCCTTAACATGATGCTCGGATATTAAAGGCGCAAAGAATGTAGGACACCTAAATCTGCATAGCACGGCCGGCAAACAAAAAAGCTCTTCCTTCTGAAAAGAACAGTCTGTTCTGTCTTTCAGAAAGAAGAGCTTTTGTTTCGGGGTTTTATCAATATCCCTCTTCCGGCTTCCTTCCGGTTTTACTTCCGTCTCTATTTCGCCTGATTGATGGCTTCCTCGATCCGTTCGCTCAGCACCTTTTCCTGGGATTCGTCATTCAATGCACCTACAATCGGTTTTCCTACGATCTTTCCGTTTTTATCCACTACCAGCGTTGTGGGGAATGCCATGATGGAACCTTTCAGCTTCTCCATCTCTTCTCCCTCTTTGATCTTCAGATTCGGGAAGGTCACATTACTGGACTTTAAGATTTTCATCACTTCTTTGTCTACTTCTTCTTTTCCTGCATCGGTACAGATTCCCACCATCTTTACGTTCTTTTCTGCCAGCTTCTGGCTCATTTTTTCCAGATCCGGCATCTCCTCGATACAGGACTGGCAGCCGGTAAACCAGAAATTCACCACTGTGGCTGCATTCTCCTTAAACATTGCTTCCGTATACTGCTGCCCTGCAAAATCCTCTGCCTTGAAAGTCGGAAATTCCTTCCCGGCCGCGGCCTCTTTGCTTCCACATGCCGCCAAAGACATCACCAGTATCACACCTGCCGCTACGCCTACTAATCTTTTCAACAATCCATTTTTCATCTTTTTTACCTCTCTTTTTTTGTTGTTACAGCTTTTTTCTGTTTTTCCATACCACCGAAGCCTTCCCCCCGGCTTCTTTTCTTTTTTCTTTGGAACAAGTTCCTTATCCCTGTGTTTTCTGTGATCCGCATGATTTCTTCTGCTTACAGCCGGAACATCTGGACAATGATGTGGAAATTGCCCCGGTAGGACACGCTTCTATACACTTTCCACATCGGATACATTCCAGTGCATCCTGATGTTTGGACATATCCACATCCATTTTACAGGTTCTCTTACATTTTCCGCAGTGAATACAAAGAGATTCATCCACGTGGTACTGGTAGAGGGACACCTTATTAAACAGAGAATAAAACGCTCCCAGAGGACAGATCCATTTACAGAACGGCCGATACAGGAATACCGACAAAATCGTAAATGCCAACAGGATGATCAATTTCCAGGTAAACAGCTTTCCAAGAGTCGCCCGTATGGCAGGATCTACGATAGACAGCGGGATGCCTCCCTCCAAAATCCCCTGTGGGCAGATATACTTACAGAAATAGGGATCTGACCCTCCTACTTTATTGACGATAAGTACGCCCAACAACCACACAGCTACCACCATGATGATATATTTCAGATATCTGAGAAACTTCAGCTTCTCGGTACTGAATTTTTTGGTCGGGATCTTATGAAGCAGATCCTGAAACCATCCAAAGGGGCAAAAGAACCCACAGATCAATCTCCCCACCAGGGCTCCAAACAGGATCAGGATTCCTGTGATGTAGTAGGAAAACCGGAACTTGGAGCTTCCTACCACTGCCTGAAAGGAACCGATGGGACAGGCTCCCGTCGCTCCCGGGCAGGAGTAACAGTTCAGTCCCGGAACACAGACCTGCTTTGCGCCTCCGGTATAAATAGTCCCCTTAAAGAAATTCCATACATGGATATTTGTCAGCAACGTGGCAATCCCCTGTACGATCCCTCTTCTGTTTCGCAATGCCGCAAAATAATTTTTTTCTTTCAACCAGTCAAATACTCTTCCCATTTATCCAATCCCCACGCATTCTAAACAAATTCTGACTGCCTTTGAAAAGACAGTTTCCACCTCTCCGCGATAGGCCCCGTATACAATGAAGAAGATTCCTATCGCCAGCACTGCTGCACTCATCCATTTTCTCGTTTTTACTCTCAATGACGTCACCTCCTGACGGTATCATAACACTTGGGGTATAAAGTTTCTGTTAAGAACCTAAATGTTTTTTCGTTTATAAGTACTTATGCCCTGTAAACGAAAAAATATCCCTTCACACTTTCCACAGGATCGTCCGTCTGAAGGGATATTTTTTCGGATATGGTCTTGGATATCCGCTGTCGTTCTATTTGTCTTTTCCTACTTCCGATCCGTTTCCGGTTTTGGGCAGACACACCTCAAACACACTGCCCCGGGGAAGATTGTCCGCGAGAGAAATAGTTCCTCCCAGCCGGCCCACAATATGCCGCACCAGCGCCAGACCGATTCCGTAGCCTCCCGTTTCCCTGTTTCTGGATTCATCCACCCGGTAAAACAGATCAAACACATGAGGCTTGTCCTCTTCCCTGATGCCTACTCCTGTGTCGGCAATCCGGATCTTTACCCGGTCCGGCAGATCTTCCGTGCTTACCTGCACATTTCCACCCTCCCTGTTATATTTGATTCCATTCTCCACCAGATTAAACAACACTCTTTCTATCAGTTGTTCATCCGTATGCGCTACTACATTGTCTCCCTCCAGGGAAAGCGCCACCTCTTTTTCCGCCGCCATATCCTCCAGGTCAAAGAGGATCTCATCCAGGATCTCCCTCAGATTCACCTCCTGCGTTCTCACTTCTTGCTTTTGGCTCAGCATCATGATTCCTTCCACCATATCGGACAGCCGTGCAATATTTTTCTGCATGGAATCTACGAACCGGCGGATTTCTTCCGGATCCTCTGTTTTCTTTTTCTTAAAGACGTCGATCTTGGCAGACAGAATAGCCAGAGGCGTCCGTACCTCGTGAGCCACATTGACACTGAATTTTTTCTGTCTTTCATAGCTTTCGTAGATCTCGCTGAAAGCTCCGTCTAGGACTCTGGACAACTCCTGGATCTCCATCCCTCCATTTTCGATCAGCACCTTGTTTTTTACATAGCTGGCCTGCTCCATATCAATCTCAGACACTTCGTCCGCCAGCTGTTTCAGCGGCTTCATCATCCGTGTGATCACCACATAAAAGATGGTTCCTCCCAAAAAAATGACCGCTAAAAAGATGAAAGAGGAATAGATCAGAAACTCGCTCTGGGGAGCTGCCTCCTCTGCCTGTATCACTAAAAATGTCCCGTCCCCGGACTCCTTCTCCACTTCTTCCAGATTCATTTCCAGTTGCGTGGCGATCTTGTCCATGATATGTCCCTGATAGATCCCAATGCAAAAATACAGGATCCCCGTCATGGCAAGAAAGATAACGATGACCGTCAGGATCAGCTTAAATACAATGGTCTTTCTCGTTTTTTTTGCAAAATCACTGATCTTCATCTATCATATATCCTTTCCCGATCACATTTTCGATCAAATTCTGCCCTGTGGCCGTTTTTATTTTTTTCCGCAGAGACGCCATATGTACCCGGACGGTGTTGCTGAAGCTGTCCACCTCATCTCCCCACACATGCTCCAGGATCTCATACTGCGTTACATGCGATCCCATATTCAGAAGCAGGTATTCCAGGATCCCCAGCTCTTTTTTTGTCAGCTTCAATTCTTCCTCTCCCACATACGCCCTCCTTTTTAATGTGTCGAATGAAAGGGCTCCGCAGCATAGAACCGCCTCTGTCTGGATTGCTTTTCTCCTTAGCAAGGACCGTATCCTGGCTTCCAGCTCCGCAAAATAGAAGGGCTTGACCATGTAGTCGTTGGCTCCAAAATCCAGTCCCTTCACCCGGTCGCTGACATCCGAACGCGCTGTCAGCAGGATGATATTCAACGTCTTATTGTATTCCCTTACCTTTTTCAGCACCTCAAATCCATCCATTCCCGGAAGATTAATGTCCAGGATCATCAGGTCATAGCTTTCCGTGTAGCAAAGCTCTTCTCCGTCCCTCCCATTGTCCGCAGTATCCACCACATAGCCGGACAGCCTGAGGCCTTCTGCAATGCTTTCCAATAACTGTACTTCGTCTTCTACGACTAAAATCTTCATGATACCCTCTCTTTTCTGGCAGTAACCTGCTTTTTTCCCCGCTTCTTTTCGGATCCCCCTTGACCGGATCCGGGAAGGCGCCTCCACCTTCCCGGCAAAACTACTTATCTTCCTTCTTTTTAAAGATAGCATTAACCCTCGAAAATTTCCACTGTTTCTATTGCCTTATCTGCACGCAGTTCTTTCTGTCGGGGCTGTCCGTCCCGGCAGGATCTGTTTGTCTCTGGAAAGAGGCTCCACCAGAATCTTAAATCCGTCGATCCCCACAGCGACCACCTCTGTTCCGGCGGAAATCTCCTCTTTTGCAACGACCTTGGTCTTTTTTCCTGCAAATTCCGCATAGCCCCCGAATCCCAGGGGAGTCAACGTCTTCCCCTGACAAAACAGATACGCCTGTTCTTTCCGGATACGGCTTCTCTCCACCTGGCTGCGGATCCCTATATGAAATGCAATGGTGATCAAAACGACAACTGCTGTCTGCAGGGGCGGCAATACCCATACGGATATGGCAATTGATACGATGATCGCACCATTGGCATTGGATCCTCCCGACTGGGACCGTCCGTACCAGAAAGGCATATCGTGATACTTCTCCAAGGCAGAGATACCCATGGCATAGAGGTACAAAACGATTCCCAAAACCCATAAAACTCCCTGTATCCTCTCTGGTGCAAATGCTGTCGTTCCGTCCGTATTGGTTGTCAGAAGCTCCAGTAGCTGTGGCATCACGCTTCTGATAAGGGTTGTAAATATCAAGATCCCCAGGATCTGTCCCCACTCCAGCACCGGCTTATGTACCTGGTTAAACAGATCGCTGATCTCCCCGGGATCTCCCATGCTGTCTGCCGCCAGCTCTTTGGCTTCTTCCTCCGAATATCCCTGTGCCATAAAATCTGCCGCACTGTCTTCCAGGTGATCTGTTAGCTCCCGCCGGATCGCCTGCCGGCAGGATCTGTTTTGAACCCTTCCACAGATCTTATCTAAACATATTTGCTCATTCATCTTTTCATCCCTCCATTACCAGATCCACCGCATGGTGAAAAGTATGCCACATTTCCTCTTTTTCTTTTACAAATACCCTTCCCACCGGCGTAATAGAATAATAGATCCTGGTCTTTCCCTCTGTTTCTTTCTCATAAGACGTCAGAAGCTTTTTTTTCTTCAGAGAATGAAGCAGAGGGTACAGCGTTCCTGCCTTTAACTCAAATACATTCTCCGAACGGTCCCGCAGCGTGCGGATCATCTCATATCCGTACATCTCCCGCTCTGACAAAAGCTTCAGGACAAGCATCGCCATGCTTCCGGAAAGCATGCTCTTATCGATCATCTGTTTTTCTGTTTTCTTCATGATATCCGCCTCCTTATATATATGATCTATATATTGATTATCTACATAATAAATCCTAAAAAAGGAAATGTCAAGAAGTCTCCTGCATTCCCTTTGTACAGCACTATGTATTACATGTCCTGCCGCCTTCTTTCCCTACCAGATTCCCATGACCGACTGCATCAGAAGACTTACTGCTGTGATCCCGCCCCAGCAGGCGGCTCCCAGAAGAATAGGCTTTCCTCCACTTTTTACCAGCTTGATCAGATTGCTGTTGAGGCCGATGGCCGCCATTGCCATGATGATAAAAAATTTAGACAGATCCTTGAGCGGCGTAAAAATCTCCGATGGAATGCCCGCCTGCACCGCTACCGTTGTGATCGCTGCCGCCAGGATGAAGTACAGGATAAACATGGGAAATGCCTTGCGCAAACGGAACCCGCCTGCACAGGTTCCATCTTTTTCCCTCTGCTTCGCACGGACAAAACTTAACAGCAACGTGATGGGAATGATGGCCAGCGTTCTCGTCAGCTTCACCAGAACGGCCTTATCCAGAGTTTCGCTTCCCAGCTTCCACATACTGTCCCAGGTGGAGGCAGCTGCCGTCACAGAGGAGGTGTCATTGACTGCCGTACCTGCAAAGATCCCGAAGGCATTGCCGCCTGTCGTGTCAAATCCCACTGCCACTCCCAGCATCGGAAACAAAACCGCCGCCAATACATTAAAGAAAAAGATAACAGAGATCGCCTGCGCCACTTCGTCGTCCTCCGCCCCAATGACCGGCGCCGTAGCGGCAATAGCGGATCCTCCGCAAATAGAAGATCCTACTCCGATCAACGTAGAAATATTTCCGGGGATCCTAAGTGTTTTATGCAGGATCCACGCCAGGAACAAAGAGGTACTGATGGTGCATATGATAATAGGCAGAGACTGTTTTCCCGTTTCCAAAACAACGCCCAGGTTCATGCCAAATCCAAGAAGGACCACTGCCGCCTGCAGCACAAATTTGGAGGTGAAACGAATCCCCGCCTCCGCTTTCCCCTTGTCATTCCATACCAATGCCAGAAGCATCCCCAGTAAAATAGCAAAGACTGCGCCTCCCACGACGGGAAACTGCTTCCCCAAAAGCCAGGACAAAACTGCTATCACAAAGCAGGTCAGCATCCCCGGTCCGTTTTTCTTGATGCGATCCATTTCAACCCTCTCCTTTTCTTTCTCTTTCTGATTTTCTTTTTAACCCTTTTGATTTTTTTGCAGAGCGCTTATCTCGCACACTGCCTTCCCTGGATTTTCCCATGTACTTCCCTTGGATCCAGACGAAAAAAGAAGCAGCCTTTTGCCAGACATTTCTGTGCTGCACTGCTTCTTTCTGATTCTGTTTTTCTGATGAAAGATCTATGCGATCCCTTCCAATACTTCCTCCGCAATATTTCTTGCGTGATCGGAAATACGCTCCAGGCAGACTAATGCGTCCAAAAAGACGATTCCTGCCTCTGCCTCGCACTGATTGTTGGCCAGACGTTTGATATGCCTGGTACGAAGCTGTACCTCCAGCGCATCTGCCTGGGTTTCTTTTTCCACCACCCGCAGCGCCCTGTCCTTGTCATTTTCCTGAAACGCCTTGTAAGCATAGAGATAGCTGTCCACACAGACCTCTGTCATCTCCTGCAGCTGCTCTCTTCCTGTGTCGGAAAAGCTGAGCTTCCTTTCCATGATCGTTTCTGCAAACTCAGAAATGTTTTCACAATAGTCGCTGACCCGTTCCATATCCGATACGATCTGCAGCAAATGTGAGATCTCCTGGTGCTCCTTTTCACTGATCTGCAGAGAACTCAGCTTGATGGCATAGTCGGTGATTCCGGCGCAAAGGCGATCCACCGTTTTTTCTTCCTCCCGCAAAAAGCGGATATCCTGTTCCTTCGGTGCAAACAGTACATTCTTGGCCACAAGCAGGGACTCCTCCACGATCTTTCCCATGCGGTCGATCTCTTTGACCGTTGCCTGCAGTGCGATGCTGGGCGTTTCCAGAACACGTTCGTCCAAAAGCACCGTGCTCTTTTCCTGCTCCCCTTCTTTGACTCTGCCCAGTTTCTTTGCCAGGCGGATGATCCAGTTGGAGGCCGGGAACAGCAGAACAGTCGTACCAATATTGAAGATGGTATGTACCAAACTGATCTGTGTCTGGGTGATCACACCCGTTCCTGCCGCCACATTGATCAGCTTAAAGTATACGATAGCTACCACTGAAAAAATGATCGTCCCTATGATATTGAACAACAGGTGCATCAGCGCCGCCGTCTTTGCCGTCCGTTTTGCTCCCAGACTGGCAAGAATCGCGGTGATACAGGTACCAATATTCTGTCCCATGATGATGTAGATGGCCGCGCTGAAAGGAACCAGTCCTGCTGCCGCAAGACTCTGCAGGATTCCCACGGAAGCTGAAGAGCTCTGGATGATCGCTGTCACGACCGTTCCTGTGAGGATTCCTAAAAACGGATTATTGCCCAGTGTTACAAACAGGCTGCGGAATCCTTCGGACTCCCTTAGCGGATCTACGGCTGCGGACATGGTAGAGATTCCGATAAACAGCAGACCGAATCCGATGATGATGCTGGCTACTTCCTTGGAAGATCGTCTCTTCCCTGTCAGCATGATGACCACGCCGATCATCAGCGCTACCGGCGCCAGCGTGGAAGGACTCAGTACTTTTGCCCATTCCACGGAAGATACCAGCCACCCGGTTACGGTGGTTCCGATGTTGGCGCCCATGATCACTCCCATTGCCTGGGTCAGATTCATGATTCCTGCATTGACAAATCCGACCACCATAACGGTCGTAGCAGAAGAGCTTTGGATCACTGCCGTGATGGCCGCCCCCAAAAGGACCCCCATCAGCTTGTTTTTCGTCAAAGCCTCCAGCAAGGATTTCATCCGGTTGCCCGCTGCATTTTCCAGCCCCTGTGCCATGATCTGCATCCCGTAAATGAACATCCCCAGTCCCCCGGCAAAGGGTACGATGATACTCAAATAATTCATTCCTTTTTTCCTCCTTCATTGCGAAAACGACTAATTCCCCAGCTTTTCTTTTGCTGTGGCTCCGGCCTGCGTATCGCCGTAGGCATCTGCCAGTCTCTGATATTTTGCCTGCGCCGACTCAGTGTCGCCTTTCCCCTCATAGGCCTGTGCCAGAAGCAGCAGGGCCTGTCCATCACTGTATCCTTCTTCTATTTGAACCACTCTTTCCAGATTGGTGATGGCTGTATCATAATTGGCCACCTGCATATTCGCTTTCGATGTGGTATACAGACGTTCGCACGCTCTCGGATAGAGCACCCCCGCCATCTCCTCGTAGATGCTTCTTCCCGCCGTTCCCAGTGCAGCCGGGTTGACTTTTAAGAGTTCATCGATCATAGCTTCATCGCTCATGCTGTTGCTCCTATAATAGGATTCTATATTCATCACGATCTCATAGCTGGACTGGGTGGATGCCGCCGTGGCCTGCGCGTTTTCTGTCTCCTCGCTGTTGGCTCGGTAGCCTTCCAGATCCTTCTTCAGTGCCCGGATCTGCGCTTCCTGCTCTGCGATCTTATCGCCAAATTCCACTGCCTGCTTGTTGGTCTGATTCTGCCTGGAACCGGAAATGGCCGGCATGACCAAAAGCCCCATGATCGCAGTTCCCACCAGGATCCCCAGCAGGATATTGACGATCGAATGATAGCCGCCTCTTTCCCTTTGTCCTGCCGGAACAGGCTGGATGATGGTTTCATTTCCCACATGGTAGGTAACCGTCTCCCTGCGTTTCCCCTTCATGGACACGGGCCTGGTCTTTCTCACCTGGTTCAGCTCATGCATATAGGACAGGGTGATCTCATCCGTGGTATCCAGCTTGTATGCGGATCGGATGGCCTGTCTCGCCAGGGAATACTGTTCTCCATGCAGATACAAGAGTCCCATCAGCTGATAGGCTTTCACAAAGCCGGGATGTGCCTGTACCGCTTTTTTCAACTGGATCAGCGCCAGATCCTCCGCATTCTGCCAGCAGTATTCCAACGCACGGTTATATCGCTTGACCGCCTGGTTGACAGCCAGAAGCTCGGCCTTTGATTCCTTTATCGTTTTTATAAAATAATTTGCAATATTGTCTTTTGGCTGGATGTTCTTGCTGAGGATCCATTCTGTCAGAGCCTCTGCCACGTCACCCCTGCCGTAGTAGACCAGTCCCAGAAGATTCCGCGCCGCAACATTGGTCCCGTCATACTGCAGACTCTTTTTCAGGGCTGTAGCTGCCCCCGTCAGGTCGCGGATATTTGCCTTTTTCAGGCCCTCATTGTAACAAATATGGGATTGGTACAAGATCTTGGTCGTATATTCCATGATTTTCCCTCTGACCCTTCTACTTGGTCTTTTCCATGACTTCCAGCAAAATATCTGTCATATCCGTCAGATCCTCCTGGTGTACGGCATCTTCAATATCCTCCACCTCAAGACTTGGCTGAAACCTTTTTAACTCTTCCTCAAAATTAAGCATATCCTTTGCCTCCTGTCAACCACTTTTTTATCATACCTGCCAGATAGAGAGACCCTACAGCGTAGACTCTTCCTTCCTTCCCGCATCTTTTGTCCGCCTCCCTGAGACTTTCCGCCAGTGTCTGCTTTCCGATCACTTCTTTTGTGGTACAGGTCCGGAATATCTCTTCCAGCTCCTTCACCGGCACGCCTCTTTCCTCTTCGATCTGCGTCACTACATACGCTTTTACCTGCGCTCTCTCACAGAGGAGACGGATCATTCTTCTGTAGTCTTTGTCCCTTACCGCCGAAAACAGAAGGACTGATTCCGCCAGCCTTTCGGGCTCTGTCAGGGACAGGCTCTCTAAAAACGCCTCGATCGCCGGGGGATTATGAGCTCCGTCCACCGTAAGTCTTGGCGTCAGCTCTTCCATTCTCCCCTCCCACGTCACCGCCTCTATGGCTTCTTTCCATCCCGCCCTCCGGGCTGCTTTCGTCTGTAGCAGACTCTCCGCTGCCCGCAGCGCCAGCTCCACATTCCTTATCTGATACAAAGCGCCGGAGGAGATCCGGTAGAGAACACTTTCATCATAAGCATTTCGCCTAAAAAAAGCAATCTTATTCTCTTTGGATCCCTGCAAAACATCATCCGAATCCGTTACGCTTTCCCAGGTCGCCTTTTTCGCTTTCGCCGCTTTTTCTATGACTTTTGCCGCTTCTTCCTGATTTCCATCGAAGATGACCTTCCCGCCGTCTTTTATGATCCCTGCCTTTTCTCCTGCAATGGCAGAAATACTGTCTCCCAAAATCCCCGTATGGTCCAGTCCGATGGAGGTGATCACCGACAGATGGCAGCCCTCCAGCGCATTCGTGGCGTCCAGTCTGCCTCCCAGACCCGTTTCCAGAATCAGATACTCCGCCTCCGATTCCTGGAATACCAGCATGGCGATCCCAAATAAAAATTCAAAATAGGAAGGATGTCCCAGTCCTTCCTGCTCCATCTCTTTCGCCACAGTCTTCGCTTTGTGATACCCCTTTAAAAACTGCTCCTCCGACACCAACTTCCCATCCAGACGGATCCGCTCTCTGAGGCTGACCAGATGCGGAGAGAGAAACAAGCCCGTCCGTTTTCCTTCTGCCAGCAGGATCGCCTGAAGGTAAATGCAGACAGAACCTTTTCCGTTGGTCCCTGCCACATGTACGATGGTTTTATCCACTTCCAAACATGAAAGTCTCCGCAGAAACTCTCTCGTGTGTTCCTGCGGATGCTTTGTAGTAAACTTGGGCAGCTCTTCTATATAGGACTCTGCCTGCCCAAAAGATTCTATGATATCCATTATTTCTTTTCCTCGTGTAACTGGCTGACCCAGGACTTGCTAAGGTCCGTGCCGGTTCCTTCCTGTACTTCCAGTCCGCCGTTTTTATAAATATATTCATTGGAAGAGCGGAATACTGTGTCGCTGGATCCCATCTGCCGTATGACAATCACATCGCCTTCTGACAGCTCTGATTCGTTCAACTCGATCCTGGTATTGTTCAAAAAGGTACTTTTTTGCTTTTCTCCATTGATATACACCTTGCTGGATTTGGTAAAATTTGTACCGTAAAGGCTGTACCCTGCTCCCAGATGGGGAATGATCTTATCCAGGGTCACATCCCTCATTCCCATGATCATATGCCCCTCCTTTGTGGGCGTATGATCCCGGTAGGTGTACTGCTTTCCATAAAGAAGATCATACTGGAGCAGTTCCAGATCCGGCAGATACTTCTTAGTTTTTCTTCTTTCCTGATGGTAGTTAAACACGGTTCCGGAATGGATCCCCAGTCGGTCAAACACGTCTGCCGCTATCTGATACGCAGGAATGTTCCTGTCCTCTTTCGTCAATCCGATATTGTCCCAGATCACATAATTGGTATCATACAGGTACCGTCCTTTCAGATCCTCCGCCTTCAGCCCCAGCGTCGGCAGATGATCCCCATAGAACACGATCACCGTAGGTTCCTTTCTCTTTTCCACCTGCTTTACCAGGTTTCCTGCAAACTGATCCATTTCATAGACCTGATTCACATAGTATTCCCAACGGTTTTTCAATGCCTCATCTTCAATTCCTTCTACTTTGATCCTGGGATTTTCCAATACCTTTTCCGCCGGATAATCCCCATGTCCCTGTACGCTGACAGTAAACACAAAATCCTGCTGCTCTGTACTGTTCATCGCATCCTCAATATGCTGGAGCAGTACGTCGTCCTTGGCCCAGCCCTTCTCCGTCGTCTGCAGGATGTTCATAAATTCTTTGCTGGTAAAGGAATCAAATCCTATGTTATTAAACACTCTGGAACGGCTGTAAAAATTCCCTCCGTTATTGTGAAGCGCATGGGTTCCGTACCCCAAAGCTGCCAGCGCCGTCGCCGCACTTTCACAGGTATTATCTTTTAGCATGGTCTTGTACGGATACTCTCCCGGCCCAAAAAAACGCAGGTTCATTCCCGTCAACACCTCAAACTCCGTATTGGCCGTTCCGGCTCCGATAGACGGTACCTTAAAGTATCCGGTAGAATACTGCTGCGCCATTTGATGAAGATTTGGTGTCACATCCTCAGAGGTGGTAAAAAATTCCACTTCCTCGATGTCAAAATAGGATTCCAACTGCACAAACAGGATGTTTGGCATCTGGCTTTTATTATCTGCTTCGTTCTTATTGATCGCGCCATTCTCCGTAATCCTGTCTATTTCCTTTTCGTTGTAGTTGTTGGGCTCTGTGATCCCCGTATTGAACACACTGGCCATAAAGCAATAGGGAAGTCCGTAGTCCTCATAGGCAAAAGCGATGTTCCCAAAATAAGTAGACACCACCCGCTTCTCGATCGCCAGATCTGTGATCCAGATATATCCGACAATGCACAAAGCAATCCCCAGAAGCGCCGGGATTCGCCGGAGTTTTCCCTGATACTGTCCGCCTCTTTTCCACATGGAGATCACCCAGGCCACCACAGCGGCGATTCCGATCACCAGCACCATCAGCTCAAATCCATTGAAATAATTATTGATCAGCGTAACCCCGTCTTTTGCCACCTTCAGATCCTGTGCATTAAAAGGTGTGACTCGCTTCATCAGCATGTATCCGTTGGAAACTCCGATAAATCCCCACAATACACTGATAATGATTCTGGCAAAAACTCTCCGTTTCACCAGATACACCACAGAAAAAGTGCAAAAGATCATAAACGCATTATACAGAAATACCAGCGGCACTCCCGTCATGTACTGAAAAGCCTCTATGAGGGAATGCCTGGACACCGCTTCGATCCCCAGATTGATCCCACAGGCCAAAAGCGCATGGAAGAAAAGAGAGAAACGGTTCATAAATCCGTATATCTTTTGCATTTGTTTCCCTCTTGGACTGTTTCTTCTTTCCTCCAGGATCCTCTCCCTGCGCTCTTTTCGCAGCCTTCTGTATTCCTTGATGTCTTCAATTTTTAAATGTCTGCATGTTTCCCAGATCTTTTTCAGGTCAATAGGACGCTTGAATTTCTTTTTCATTCTATCCCCTTCGGGCTATCTTCCTTCCAGCCCTTTTAATCTTTCTGCTACCTGATCCGCCATCTGCCTGTAGGTTTCCAGCTTCTCTCTTTCTGCCTGGACTTTTTCCTGCGGCGCCTTGCTTATAAATTTTTCATTCTTCAGCATGTTGGAGGCCCGCAGAATCTCTGCCTGAAGCCTTGTCTGCTCTTTCAACAGCCTTTGCCTTTCCTGTTCAAAATCGATCAGTTCCTCCAATGGAAGATATACCGTAGCCTCCGGAACTACTATGGATACCGCGTCTTCGGAAATATCCGGTCTGCTTTCACATACCACGAAGTCGCTGGCAGAAGCCATCATTTTCGCCGATTCTTTCAGCGTTTCCAGACCGGCTCTCATCTCTGCATCCTCCGATACCACAAAAACGCTGGCCTTTCTGGAATTTGGCACATTCATTTCCGCACGGATATTTCTGACGCCACGGATGATCTCCTGGAATCTTCCCAAAATTTCTGCTTCTTTTTCAAACTCCCAGGAGGCTTCATACTCCGGCCAGGTGGACATCATCAAAGATTCTTCCTGAGAAGCCACGCTTCTGTAGATCTCTTCCGTCACAAACGGCATATATGGGTGCAGAAGCTTCAGGGAACGCTTCAGGACCTCCCGCAGGGTCCACAACGCATCATTGGCGCCTTTTGCATCTTCCTCAAAATGGTAGATCCTGTATTTTGCCAGTTCGATATACCAGTCGCAGAACTCATCCCAGATAAAGTCGTAGATCTTGGACAGGGCGATCCCCAGCTCAAATTTATCCAGATTGTCCGTCACTTCTTTTGTCACCTGACTGCATCTTCTCAAGATCCATTTATCATCGGTACGCAAAGACTGCAGATCAGGTGTGCGAATCTCCTTGTCTTCCATGTTCATCAAAATAAACCGAGATGCATTCCAGACTTTGTTGGCAAAATTTCGGCTTGCTTCTACCTTTTCCTGATAAAAACGCATATCGTTTCCCGGCGCATTTCCGGTTATCAGCGTCATTCGCAGGGCATCCGCCCCATATTCCTCGATGATCTCCAGCGGGTCGATTCCATTTCCCAGAGATTTGCTCATCTTCCTTCCCTGGGAATCTCTCACCAGTCCATGGATGAATACGGTATGGAAAGGAGATACCCCCGTATGGGCATACCCGGAAAATACCATCCGGATCACCCAGAAGAAAATAATATCATATCCCGTCACCAGCACGTCCGTGGGGTAGAAATAATCCAGATCCTCCGTCTGCTCCGGCCAGCCCATAGTGGAAAACGGCCAAAGCGCCGAGCTGAACCAGGTATCCAACGTATCTTCATCCTGGGTAAACCCGGTGTGTCCGCACGCTTCACAGACAGCAGGCTCCTTGGATGACACCACCATTTTCCCACAGTGTTGGCAGTAGTAGGCCGGAATCCTATGTCCCCACCAGATCTGTCTGGAAATACACCAGTCCCGGATATTTTCCAGCCAGTGCAGGTAGATCTTGTCAAACCGCTCCGGAACAAATTTCAGTTCTCCATTTTTTACCGCCTCAATAGCAGGCTTTGCCAATTCTTCCATTCTGACGAACCACTGCTGCTTGATCATGGGCTCTACTGTCGTATGGCATCTGTCGTGTGTTCCTACATTATGGGAATGGGGAACGACCTTCACCAGATATCCCTGCTCCTCCAGATCTTTCACGATTCGCTTTCTCGCCTCATAGCGATCCAATCCTGCATAGATTCCCCCCTGCTCGTTGATGGTGGCGTCATCATTCATCACATGGATCTCCGGAAGCCGGTGTCTTTTTCCTACTTCAAAATCGTTCGGGTCGTGAGCCGGTGTGATCTTCACCGCTCCCGTTCCAAACTCCCTGTCTACATATGCGTCTCCTACTATGGGGATCTCTTTATTGACCAATGGTAACAGCGCCGTTTTTCCGATCAGGTGCTGATACCTCTCATCCTCCGGATGGACTGCGATCGCCGTGTCGCCCAGCATCGTCTCCGGTCTGGTGGTTGCGATTTCCAGATACTCTTTTGTCCCCGTAATGGGATAACGGATATGCCAGAAGCTGCCTTCCTGTTCTTCATGCTCTACTTCTGCATCAGAAAGGGAGGTCTTGCAGACCGGACACCAGTTGATGATCCTTGGCCCTTTATAGATATAGCCCTTTTCGTACAGGCGGATGAAAACCTCTTCCACTGCTTTGGAGCATCCTGCATCCATGGTAAACCGTTCTCTGTCCCAGTCACAGGATACCCCCAGTTTTTTCAGCTGCGCTTCAATGGTTCCCGCATATTCTTCCTTCCATTGCCAGGTCCTCTCCAAAAACTTTTCCCTGCCCAGTTCTTTTTTATCGATCCCTTCTTCCTTTAGCTGGTTTGTCACCTTTACCTCTGTGGAAATGGCTGCATGGTCGGTTCCCGGGATCCAAAGTGCATGAAAGCCCTTCATCCTCTTGTAGCGGATCAGGATATCCTGCAGGGTGTTGTCCAGCGCATGTCCCATATGCAGCCTTCCTGTAATATTCGGCGGCGGCATCACTGTGGTAAACGGTCGTTTGCTGCGGTCTACTTCCGCATGGAAAAACTTCTTTTCGCACCACTCTTCATATAATTTCGCTTCGATCGCTTTTGGATCATAAGTTGTATCCATCTTTTTTCCCATTTTCTTTTTCCTTTCTCCTCAAATATCTTCTGCTATTCCCTTTAGATCCCTCTTCAGATATCGGCGGGCCCTTTTGCAACGCCCTCCATACCGCCGCAGTGCTATCCGGCAGAACATGTTTTATTTCACAGAAGGTCTTCCCATAAAACGCAGAAGAAATCCCGCATCGCAGGGCGTGATCCCATGAAATAAAAAATACCCTCTACAATGTCTGTAAAGGGCGACGAATCGCGGTACCACCTTTTTCATGCGGACCTTCTCCGCACACTCATCCTGTTCTTTAACGGGAACGACTCGCAGCCGGTTCGTCTTCCAGATTCACCGACCGGGCTCCGAAGCTACCTTCCATATCTCTGTCCTTTGGATTTCCTTTCAGCCTGTGGGAATTCCTCTCTGAAAAAGGGATGATATGTACTCCTCTTCTTCACTGCCTTTTGCAATCAATTACTGAATATGATAGTCATCCTGCCTTTGTTTGTCAAGCGACTTCATGGAATTTTAAGGATCCTGTTAAAAACCAAACTTATATTGTGTCCCATTTCTCACCATGCTATAATTTTTTTATCAAACAGGCCACGACAGTGAAGGCTTTCCCCACGGATCCCGCCCTGTGGTTTTTTCATTCCAAAGCCTATGGCGCCCGCTTACGACCTGCCTTTCTTGCGCAGGCCTTTTGTTTTTTACCGATAATCTACCTTATAGCAAAGGATGACCTTTATGGAAGAAACTTCACATTTAAAAGCCCTTGTCCAAAAGCTGGCGGATACCCAGCAGCTGGATCGGGAGGAATGGGTGACGCTGCTTCAGGGGCAGTCTCCCGAATTTTCGGAATATCTGTTTGCTCTCGCCAGAAAAGTCCGCCAGAAGCATTATGGCACGGACGTCTACGTGCGGGGACTGATCGAATTTACCAACTACTGCAGGAACGACTGCTATTACTGTGGGATACGAAAAAGCAACCCCACCGCCTCCCGGTACCGTCTGAGTCCGGAGGAAATCCTCTCCTGCTGCCGCATCGGCTACCGGCTGGGATTCCGTACCTTTGTACTGCAGGGCGGAGAAGATGGATATTATACCGATGCCCGCCTGGTTCCTCTAGTGGAGCGGATCAAGACGTCCTATCCCGACTGTGCCATTACCCTGTCTGTAGGAGAACGTGACCGTAACAGCTATCAACGGCTGTTTGATGCGGGAGCCGACCGTTATCTGCTCCGTCACGAAACCTTTCAGCATACACACTACAGTAAGCTGCATCCTGCTTCTTTGTCTGCCGGACACCGGCAGGACTGCCTCTGGACTTTAAAAGAGATCGGGTATCAGGTCGGAACCGGATTCATGGTGGGTTCTCCCTTTCAAACCGACCAACATCTGGCAGAGGATCTGCTGTTTATTACCCGCCTGAATCCTCAGATGGTGGGGATCGGACCTTTTATCCCCCATCATGCCACACCTTTTGCAAAAAAATCGGCAGGTACTTTGGAAAAGACTCTGTTTTTACTGGCGCTCTTAAGGCTCCTGCTGCCCAAAGTCCTGCTACCGGCCACCACCGCCTTAGGCACGATTCATCCCAAAGGCAGGGAACTGGGGATTCTGGCCGGCGCTAATGTAGTAATGCCCAACCTTTCTCCCACTTCTGTGCGAAAGGATTACGCTTTATATGACAACAAGATCTGTACCGGCGACGAAGCCGCAGAGTGCCGTGTCTGTCTGGAAAGACGGGTCAACTCCATCGGATACCAGATCACAACTGCCAGAGGAGATTCCCTGAACCTGGATTCCTACTCTGCCGCTATCAATCCCATAGACTCAAAAGGAGGATACCCTTATGTATGACGTTCATTCCAAACACGCAGAAGATTTTATCAATCACCAGGAGATTTTGGATACGCTGGCCTATGCCGATGAAAACTGCCACAACACGGCTCTGATGGAAGCTCTGATCCAAAAGGCAGCGCTCAGAAAAGGACTTTCTCACCGGGAAGCCTCTCTTCTTCTTGCCTGTCAGGATCCACAGCTTAACGAAAAAATCTTCCGCCTTGCTCAGCAGATCAAGAAAGATTTTTACGGCAACCGCATCGTTTTGTTTGCCCCGCTGTATCTTTCCAATTATTGTGTCAATGGCTGTACCTATTGTCCCTACCATCTGAAAAACAAGACGATCCGGAGAAAAAAGCTGACCCAGGAGGAGATCCGTAGAGAAGTCATCGCACTCCAGGATATGGGACATAAGCGTCTTGCGCTGGAAGCCGGAGAGGATCCCGTTCATAATACCATGGACTACTATCTGGAATCCATCGAGACGATCTACAGTATCCGGCATAAAAACGGAGCGATACGCCGTGCCAACATTAATATCGCCGCCACGACCACAGATAATTACCGCCTGCTAAAAGAAGCCGGCATCGGTACTTATATCCTGTTTCAGGAAACTTACCATAAGGAAAGTTACCTGAAGCTGCATCCTGCCGGTCCCAAGCACGACTATGATTATCATACGGAGGCCATGGATCGCGCCATGGAAGGCGGTGTGGATGATGTGGGGATCGGAGTCCTCTTTGGATTGGACAAATACCGCTATGAATTTGCCGGACTTTTGATGCATGCCGAGCATCTGGAGGCTGCCTTCGGCGTCGGTCCTCACACCATCAGCGTTCCCCGGCTCAGAGATGCAGACGACATTGATTCTTCTTCCTTTAAAAACGGAATTGACGATGCAACCTTTGAAAAAATCGTAGCCTGTATCCGGATCTCTGTTCCCTACACCGGCATGATCGTCTCTACCCGCGAGAGTAAAGATGTTCGCCAACGAGTCCTACAGCTAGGGATCTCCCAGATCAGCGGCGGCTCCAAAACCAGCGTAGGGGGATACTACCAGCCGGAAACCGACGAAGACAATTCCAAGCAGTTTGATATCAATGACGACCGTACTCTGGATGAGGTGGTACACTGGCTGATGGAAATGGACTATATTCCCAGCTTCTGCACCGCCTGTTACCGGGAGGGTCGGACCGGCGACCGGTTTATGTCCCTCTGCAAAAGCGGCCAGATCCAGAACTGCTGTCACCCCAACGCACTGATGACCCTTCAGGAATATCTGATGGATTACGCCTCACCTTCCACCAGAGCTTTGGGAGAGACCATCATCGACCGGGAGGTTGCCAATGTTCCTAATCTGAAAGCCCGCTCTGTCGTACTGGAAAACCTCCGGCTGATTCGGGACAATAACCGCCGGGATTTTCGTTTTTAGTCCGGGAATGTTTTGACTGCGCAGGTATTTTATTCAGAAAGTGTTTCACCCAGAAAGGAGTGTTTTATGAGTCTCAATCAAACCCCTTCTGCCAACCGCATCCACATTGGGATCTTCGGTCGGCGAAATGCCGGGAAATCCAGCTTGTTAAATGCACTGACGAGCCAGTCCCTTTCTATCGTATCTCCTGTGAAAGGAACCACCACCGATCCCGTCCAGAAAACCATGGAGCTTCTTCCTCTGGGGCCGGTGGTGCTGATCGACACGCCGGGACTGGACGACGTGGGGGAACTGGGCGAAAAGAGAGTTCAAAAAGCGTTTCAGGCGCTAAACAAAACGGACCTTGTGCTTCTGGTGGCAGACTATTCCGAAGGATTGTCCGCCTGTGAATATGATTTATTGGAAGCTGTCCGCAAAAAGCAGCTCCCCTGTATCCTGGTTTGGAACAAATGGGATCTGGCAACAGTTTCTTCCGGTGAGAATGTCTGTTCTTCCCAAAAGCCTGCTGCTTCCGGGAACCTTCCCGCGGCTGCTCAGAACCTTCCCTCTATCTGCGTCAGCGCTTCCCTGGGCTGGCACATCCGGGAACTGAAGGAGTTGATCGGGAAAACGTTTCCTCAAAAGCAACAGGCTCCTTTGATCCGAGATCTGGTACGGCCTTCTGACCTGGTGGTGCTGGTCATCCCCATCGACACCTCTGCTCCTAAAGGGCGCCTGATCCTGCCCCAGCAGCAGGTGATCCGGGATCTGCTGGACGGAGGCGCTGTTTCCGTAGTGGCATCCGACGCGGAGCTTCCGCAGGTACTGGCCTCTTTCCAGAAGGATCCTGCCCTTGTCGTCTGTGACAGTCAGGTATTCCATAAGGTGTCGCCGGCAGTTCCTCTTTCTGTTCCTCTGACTTCCTTTTCCATTCTCTTTGCACGTTACAAGGGCTGCCTTCCTTCCCTGGCAAAGGGCGCTTCCTTCCTGGATGATCTGGAAGACGGCAGCCACATTCTGATCTGTGAAGGCTGCACGCACCATCGTCAGTGCGAAGATATTGGAACAGTCAAGCTTCCCGCCTGGATCCGCCGGCACACCAACAAGGAGTTTCAGTTTTCCTTTACTTCCGGCACCGAATTTCCTGCGGATCTAAACTCCTACGACTTCATCATCCATTGTGGCTCCTGCATGCTTCCGGATCGTGAATTTCAGCATCGTGTCCGCTGCGCCAAAGATGCCGGCGTCCCCATCACCAACTACGGAACTGTGATCGCTCACATGCGGGGAATCCTGGAAAGAAGCCTGGAGCCCTTTCAGCATTTACTGTAAAGAACCCTCTCCATTTTGCCGTGGAAAATGGAGAGGGTTCTTTGTTCATACAGAAAACAGGTAAGTCGCCGTTTTCCGTAAACACCAATATAAGTGATGTATCTGGATCTGTCAAGATTTCCTGCTTTCTGCCGAAACCTCCGGCTTCTGCCGTCTGTCCGCAAATCTTCCCAAAAGATACACGCCCGGCAGGATCATCACGTAATTCATCAGGCTGATCCCTTTTATAATCGCTTCCGTTTCCAGAAACGGCGGGAGGGCAGACAGAAAATTGTTCAAAATATGAAGTCCGATCACATACCTCAAGGATCCTGTCTTTTGATACACGATAGCGATCCCCACTCCCATTATCATTGTATACACTACCTGCACCGGTTCCTGATGCCACAAGCCAAACAGAAGTCCCGACCCGATCACAGCAAACCACCCTTCCCTGATTTCTGCAAGATATTGATACACGATTCCTCTGAACAAAAGCTCCTCCACAATCGGCCCAACCAATACTACCGACAGAAACACCCAGATATAAGGCTCTCCCAACTGTTCTTTCCCTACCGTCTGAAATCGCTCCATGCTATCCCTGATAAATGGAACTTTGTACAAAACCTCTTCGGCAAAGTTAAGCCACAGACTGCTGATTCCTCCTAAGCCAAATGTAATCACCGCCACCTCTAATGCCTTCTTCCATACCGGTTGCTCTTTGACTCTCTCATCTTCTGTCTGTTTTGTCCACCGGGAAGGCTCTTTCACATCCTTGCCTTCTGCTTTTTTCATCTGACTTTCTTGCCCGCTCTGCTCCTTGCTCCGTCTCTGCTCTTTCAGACAAAACACCCACAGTCCATAGATGCCCAGAAGCCAGGCACATCCGACCGTATCCCAAAGATAATACTGTTGGCTCCATGCTATCCCTTCTTTCGGCAGCACCTGTGCCAGGAAATCAGCCGTATATCCAACAAGCACCATAACTATTTCATAGCAAAATACGGCAACTCCCAGCAGCAGTACCAGGCCGACCGTTTTCCCCATTCTTTTTCTCTCTCCCATGCTTTTCTTTCTTATCCCGTCACAAGACAGAACCAGCTTTTCCCTTCCTCTCCGCTTTTTGCAGGATTTCTGTTTGAACCTTTCCTCTCTCGTCCTCTTTTTCCTCTTCTTTTGCTTTCACCCCGCAGACTGCAAGCTTCCCTGTTTTCTGCCTTCCTGTAGCTTTAGAGGACTACCGGGTCTGCTTTTGCGGCTGCCGCTCAAACACATATTCCTTTGCGGAAGAAAGCTCTTCCCGGAACCGAAAGTCCAGTCGTCCAAATTTTTTCAGCGCTTCCGGCTCTTCCACCTGATGCTCTGCCATATACCGCACCATCTCTCCTCGCGCCATCTTTGCATAGGTTCCTTTTGTTATTAGCTTTTCTCCTGCCTTTTCACAAAAAGTCACCGTCAAAAACCGGTCCCGCACCTCCAGATAGGGCTCCACACATCTCGAATATTCTTTAGAAGCAAGGTTCAATATAAGCTCCCCTTTTTCTTCTTTCCCTCTGCATCCTTCTCCCTTTGCCACCGATTCATACAGCTTTCTTCCCCAAAATTCGTATAAGTGTCTGTTTGCTCCGATCTTTCCCCGCGCCTGCATCTCCAGGCGGTAGGGCGTTACCCCGTCCATGGGCTTTAACACCCCGTAAAAACCGGACAGGATCCTTAGATGTTTTTGCAGGTAATCCAGTTGTTTCTCTTCAAATACGCTGGGTGCCATGTACTGAAATGCCAGGCCCTCATAGGCTAAGACGGCCGGAGTCAGATCTTTTTCCAGCTCCATGCTTTTTAGACGTTCCACATTCTGGCGGGCGATATTGTCATTGCATTTCCAAAGAGCTTTCAGCTCCTCATAAGATTTTTCCCGCATCCATTCCAAAAGTTGTTTCGTTTCCTGAAGATATTCCGGAAGCCCCAGATGATCCAGTTCATCTGTTTTGATCTTCATCCTTTTTGCCGGTGATAATATGATCTTCATCCTTTGTCCTCTCCAAACAAAAGAAGGTGATCTCACTCTGTCAGCGAACACCTTCTCTTTTTCTTCTATTCTTTCTTTTTGATTATATCATATCTCTTCCCTAGGAAACCAGATTTCTTCGGATTATTTTGTATCATTTTTCCATCTGTCTTTTTGGAAGCGCCGCCGTACTTTTGAGGATCTATCTTGTGGCTCAGGATAAGCCAGATTCCCATGATTCCGTTGGATACGGCCAAGACCATTACTGCAAAGATCGGTCTTACCACTACCAAATTACGAAATGCAAATTTCCAGATAGATGCCGAATCGTAACGTATAAAAAATAACCTGTAAAAGAAATCTTTTACAGGTTATTAAACTCCCCGAGTTGGGTTTGAACCAACGACCCTTCGGTTAACAGCCGAATGCTCTACCGCTGAGCTATCGAGGATCATTCTTCTATTCTCCATGTACCTTCAAAACCACATACAAGTTAAGCATCCGTCTCCTACCGATT
>NZ_JAXFXH010000003.1:0-78442 GCF_034091795.1 Suipraeoptans intestinalis
AAGCGTGAAGCCCCCCTCAAGATGAGATATCCCTACGAAAGTAGTAAGACCCCTTGAAGACGACGAGGTAGATAGGGCAGAGGTGGAAGTGCAGTAATGTATGGAGCTGACTGCTACTAATCGGTCGAGGGCATGACCGAAGGGGAATCGGTAGGAGACGGATGCTTAACTTGTATGTGGTTTTGAAGGTACATGGAAGCTGTACTGATGAAATATCATATTTGGCCCAGTGGCTCAGTTGGTTAGAGCGCCGCCCTGTCACGGCGGAGGTCGAGAGTTCGAGTCTCTTCTGGGTCGTTTAAATGGGATCATAGCTCAGCTGGGAGAGCATCTGCCTTACAAGCAGAGGGTCATAGGTTCGAGCCCTATTGGTCCCACTTAAACTTATATGGATGGATTCCCGAGTGGCCAAAGGGGGCAGACTGTAAATCTGTTGGCAACGCCTTCGAAGGTTCGAATCCTTCTCCATCCATTAGCCATAAGAATGGCTGTGCCGATATGGCTCAATTGGCAGAGCAGCTGATTTGTAATCAGCAGGTTATCGGTTCGAGTCCGATTATCGGCTTTTGTTTCTTCGGAAACATTTAATTGAATAGCGCGGGGTGGAGCAGTCTGGAAGCTCGTCGGGCTCATAACCCGAAGGTCGTAGGTTCAAATCCTGCCCCCGCAATTTGCACAATGTGCATATGCCCAGATAGCTCAGTCGGTAGAGCAGAGGACTGAAAATCCTCGTGTCGCTGGTTCGATTCCGGCTCTGGGCATTTTATTTACTTCTATTAAATAAAACGAATAGGGGCGTGTAGCTCAGTCGGTAGAGCACTTGACTTTTAATCAAGTTGTCCGGGGTTCGAATCCCCGCACGCTCACGTCACAGAAAAAGACAGAATCCTACAATCGGGACTCTGTCTTTTTTTAGAGTTATAGGACAAAATGTGTTGGTCTAACCCGCCTCAACTCCTTTATTTTTTAAGGAATGGTATTAGAATCCCCTATTTCTCAGTCTTTAACGCAAAGGTGCTTAATCCTACCAGCACGATCCCGCCTACCATGTTTCCCAGCGTAGCAACCAGCAGGCTGATAAGGGCCGCGGGAAGGGAAACAGAGGTAATGGAAGGCTCCAGAATTACAATGGAAAATACGGTCATGTTTGCAATGCTGTGTTCAAATCCGGAGATGATAAAGGAAAAGAGACATAAGACGATAAGAAGAATTTTAGCAGCGTCATTTTTTGTGCGATTGCTTACCACGATGGCAAGGCAGACTAAAAAATTACAGAGGACAGCCCGGAAAAACAACTGTGGGAGGGGCATATAGGCTTTGACAGCTGCGATTTTTGAAAAAAATTCCATGGTGGATCCGGAGGAAACGGCGCCTGTCCCTACATAGAGAACGGATAGAAAAATGGCTCCCAGAAAATTTCCGATCCAGCTAAACAGCCAGACAGCAGCGGCGTCACGTCCCCTTGTGGCCTTATTGAGCCAGCCGATAGTCATGACATAGTTGTTGCCGGTAAACAGCTCGGTGCCGGTAAAAACCACCAGAGTCAATGCAATGCAAAAGGTAACGGCCATTATCAGACGTGTCCAGGCAGAGTCGGTAGCATCCAAAAGAGAGGCGGAAGTAAAAGAGGTAATTCCGCCGATACCAATGAAAGAACCGGCAAGCATGGAGGAGATCAGATAACTTTTTTTGTGATGCTTCCATAGATGGGCTTTGGCAGCTGCAGTGGATGAAATACTGTCAATGGTTTCCTGAAACATAAGACCTCCTTATTAAACACAGTGAAAAAACTTAGTGGAACTCCCGGCGACAAACTTCTCAATAGACAGTAGAAGGAAAGAAAATTTGATTTGCTTCTTAGAGTACGGAGTAAAGGAAAATTCCGGCCCTGTCTCTTGGAGCGTGGAGCAAAGGAAAATTCCGGCTCTGCCTCTTGGAGCGTGGAGCAAAGGAAAATTCCGGCTCTGCTTCTTGGAGCGTGGGGAAAAGGAAAATCCCGGCCCTGTCTCTTGGAGCGTGGAGCAAAGGAAAATCCCGGCTCTGCCTCTCAGAGCGTGGAGCAAAGAAAAATCCTGACCTTGCCTCTTGGAGCAGGGAGTAAAGGAAGAAGCTCTGACTTGATTTTTCGTACCTGATACGAAAAAAGAGAGTTTCGTCTGCCTGTTTAGAGGGATTATAACACAGTCTGAAAAAAAGAAGAATCTCTAATTTCTTTGGAAGAACAGAATTTTTAAAAGAGAAAGGATGGGAGAAGAACAAGAGAAAATCATATTTGTCGGGGAAAGAACCGGAAAAAGGCGGGGAAAATGGCACGAAAAATGGCAGGAAAGTGGAAAATCCCTTGACGTTTTGGAAAGTCTTTGAGATAATAACCCGAGATACAAAAGCGAAGACGAAGACAGTAGAGTGCAGAGGAACGCCACAGAGAGCCGGCGGGGCTGAGAGCCGGTGCAAGTAGGCTGCATTTGAACATCACTTCAGAGCTTCAGACGTCGAAAGGAGAATTCCCGGTAGAGTCTGACGGAGATTCCCACGTTATAGGGAAGACATATGCTGGTATGTTTAGGTGGTAGAAAGAAAGCGTAGCTTCTGTCCTATTCGGACAGGAGTTTTTTATTTCACAGGAACTGGCATCTTATGAAATAAAAAGCCTCCGGCAAGACGATGAAAGACGGCAGAAAAATAAAGCATACAACAGGCACAAAACCAAAAGGAAAGGATAGAAAGGAAGAGAAGCATGTACAAAAAAGTATCGACAGACCTGGATTTTGTTGCAAGAGAAAAGGCAACGGAGAAATTTTGGAAGGATCATCAGATTTTTGAAAAGAGCATGAAAGGAAGAGAAGGAAAAGACATGTATATGTTTTATGACGGACCTCCGACAGCCAACGGAAGACCGCATATCGGACATGTTCTCACAAGAGTGATCAAAGATATGATCCCCAGATACCGCACCATGAAAGGCTATGAGGTGCCCAGGAAGGCAGGATGGGATACCCACGGACTGCCGGTGGAGCTGGAGGTGGAAAAAGCTCTGGGACTGGACGGAAAAGATCAGATCGAAGAGTACGGATTAGAGCCGTTTATTCAGCAATGTAAGGAAAGCGTCTGGAAATATAAAGGAATGTGGGAGGACTTTTCCGGAACGGTAGGTTTCTGGGCAGATATGGACAATCCTTATGTCACCTACCACAATGATTTCATTGAATCAGAGTGGTGGGCCCTGAAAAAGATTTGGGACAAGGATCTTTTGTATAAAGGATTTAAGATCGTACCCTATTGCCCGCGCTGCGGGACGCCGCTTTCTGCGCAGGAAGTAGCGCAGGGATACAAGGATGTAAAAGAACGCTCCGCCATCGTACGGTTTAAAGTAAAGGAAGAAGATGCCTATTTTCTTGCATGGACGACGACGCCCTGGACGCTGCCGTCCAACGTGGCGCTCTGCGTAAATCCCACAGAAACCTATGCCAGGGTGAAGGCAGCGGACGGAAATGTCTATTACATGGCGGAGGCGCTTCTGGATACCGTGCTGGGAGGTCTGGGAACAGACGAGGAAGCGGCTTATGAGATCCTGGAAACCTACACAGGAAAGGATCTGGAATACAAAGAATATGAACCGCTGTATCAGTGTGCGGCTGATGTGGCAGACAAGCAGAAGAAAAAAGGATTCTATGTGGCCTGCGACAGCTACGTTACCCTGACAGACGGAACGGGAGTCGTACATAATGCGCCGGCGTTTGGTGAAGACGACGCAAAGGTGGGACGCAAATACGATATGCCATTTGTACAGCTGGTAGATGATAAGGGAGAAATGAGCCCCTCTACTCCGTTTGCAGGCCTGTTTGTAAAAAAAGCAGATCCAAAGGTTTTGGAGGATCTGGAAGAACGGGGTCTTTTGTTCACAGCGCCGGTATTTGAACATAGCTATCCACACTGCTGGAGATGTGATACGCCGCTGATCTACTACGCAAGAGAATCCTGGTTTATCAAGATGACGGCAGTCAAGGAAGACCTGATCGCCAACAACAATACCATTCACTGGATCCCGGAAAGCATCGGAAAGGGAAGATTCGGAGACTGGCTGGAAAATGTTCAGGACTGGGGGATCAGCCGTAACAGATACTGGGGTACTCCGCTGAATATCTGGGAGTGTGAATGCGGACACCAGCATTCGATCGGAAGCATTGAAGAATTGAAAAACATGTCCCCCAACTGTCCGGAGGAGATCGAGCTGCACCGCCCATATATCGATGAAGTCACCATTACGTGTCCGGAATGCGGGAAGCAGATGAAGCGGGTGCCGGAAGTGATCGACTGCTGGTTCGATTCCGGAGCAATGCCGTTTGCACAACACCATTACCCCTTTGAAAATCAGGAGCTGTTTGAAAAACAGTTCCCGGCAGACTTCATTTCGGAGGCGGTGGATCAGACCAGAGGATGGTTCTATTCCCTGCTGGCGATCTCTACTCTGATCTTTAATAAAGCGCCCTATAAAAATGTAATCGTGCTGGGGCATGTGCAGGATGAAAAAGGCCAGAAAATGAGCAAGTCCAAGGGAAATGCCGTAGATCCCTTTGATGCTCTGGAAACCTACGGAGCAGATGCGATCCGCTGGTATTTCTATGTTAACAGCGCCCCCTGGCTGCCAAACCGTTTCCACGGAGGAGCTGTGACGGAAGGACAAAGAAAGTTTATGGGAACGCTGTGGAATACCTATGCTTTCTTTGTACTCTATGCAAATATTGATGAATTTGACGCCACCAAATACTGTCTGGACTACGAAAAGCTGTCGGTTATGGACAAATGGCTGCTTTCCAAGCTGAATACCGTGATCAAAGAGGTGGACGACAACCTGGAGCATTACCGTATCCCGGAATCTGCACGGGCTTTACAGGAATTTGTAGAGGATATGAGTAATTGGTATGTCAGACGCAGCAGAGAGCGTTTCTGGGCAAAGGGCATGGAACAGGACAAGATCAATGCCTACATGACTCTTTACACGGCGCTTGTGGAGGTATGTAAGGCGGCAGCTCCGCTGGTTCCGTTTATGACGGAAGAGATCTACCAGAATCTGGTAAGGAGCATTGACCAGGAGGCGCCGGAGAGCATCCATCTGTGTGAGTTCCCAAAAGTGGACGAATCCAGGATCGATAAAGAGCTGGAGTCTCATATGGAGCAGGTGCTGAAGCTGGTGGTGATGGGACGTGCCTGCAGAAACAGCGCCAACATCAAAAACCGTCAGCCGGTGGGAACAATGTACGTAAAGGCAGAATTTGATCTTCCGGTATTCTACCAGGAGATCGTAAGAGAAGAGCTGAATGTAAAAGAGCTGAAATTTACAAAGGAAGTACGGGAATTTACTTCCTACCAGTTTAAACCGCAGCTGAAAACGGTAGGCCCCAAGTATGGGAAACTGCTGGGACAGATCAAAGAAGCGCTGAACAGCATAGACGGTAATGGAGCCATGGATGAACTGAATCAGACAGATGCGTTGAAGCTGGAGATTCAGGGGCAGACGGTGACGCTGTTCAGGGAAGACCTGTTGATCGAATCGGCTCAGATGGAAGGCTATGTGTCAGAAAATGATGGAGCAGTAACGGTGGTGCTGGATACGCACTTATCAGAAGAACTGCTGGAAGAAGGGTTCGTCAGAGAAATCATCAGCAAGATCCAGACGATGAGAAAAGAAGCGGACTTTGAAGTAACAGACAAGATCCGGATCTCCTATGAGGGAACGGAGAAGGCGAACCGGATCTTTGAGGCGAACGCCGGAGAGATCCAGGAGGAGACGCTGGGAGTTTCCATGGAAAAGAAAGAGCCGGAAGGCTTCTGTAAAACATGGAAGATCAACGGAGAAGAAGTACGGTTAGGCGTGGCGAAAAGAGAGGAAAAATAGATAGATGTACAACCCTAGATTTGAAAAGGAACGATTTAAAAAAGAGGTGGAAACAGAGGTAAAAACTCTGTTTCGCCGTTCCGTTCAGGAGGCGACGCCGCAGCAGCTTTTCCAGGCGGTGTCCTATGCGGTAAAAGAAGTCATGATCGACGACTGGATCGCGACCCAGAAAACATATGAGGAGCAGGATCCCAAGATCGTATATTACATGTCCATGGAATTTTTGATGGGAAGAGCCCTGGGAAACAACCTGATCAACATGACGGCGTACACGGAAGTAAAAGAAGCGCTGGAAGAAATGGGGATCGATCTGAACGCCATAGAAGACGAAGAGCCGGATCCCGCACTGGGAAACGGCGGACTGGGAAGGCTGGCAGCCTGCTTCCTGGACTCCCTGGCCACGCTAGGATATGCGGCGTATGGCTGCGGGATCCGTTATCGCTATGGAATGTTCAAACAGAAGATTAAAAATGGCTACCAAGTAGAAACGCCGGACAACTGGCTCAAGGACGGCAACCCCTTTGAGCTGAGACGGCCGGAATATGCCAAAGAGGTCCGCTTTGGAGGAAATATCCGAACGGAATATGATGCGGAGGGCAAAGTACACTTTGTACAGGAAAACTTTGAGTCTGTCAAAGCGATCCCTTATGATTATCCCATTGTGGGGTATGGAAACCATGTGGTCAATACCTTACGTATCTGGGACGCAGAGCCCATCGTGGACTTTCAACTGGACTCTTTTGACAGGGGCGATTACCGCAAGGCTGTGGAGCAGGAAAATCTGGCGAGAAATATCGTGGAGGTGCTATATCCCAACGACAATCACTATGCGGGGAAGGAGCTGCGCCTGAAGCAGCAGTATTTCTTTATCTCTGCCAGCATCCAGACGGCGATCGACCGATACAAGAAAAGCCATGAACAGATCGAGAGACTGCATGAAAAGGTAACCTTCCAGATGAACGATACCCATCCGACAGTAGCGGTAGCAGAGCTGATGCGGATCCTGCTGGACGAAGAGGGGCTTGGATGGAATGAGGCATGGGAGGTGACGACGAAAACCTGTGCCTATACCAATCACACGATCATGGCGGAGGCTCTGGAAAAATGGCCCATTGATCTGTTTTCGCGTCTGCTTCCCAGGGTATATCAGATCATCCAGGAGATTGACAGGAGATTTGTGGAGCAGATCCGAAGCCAATATCCGGGAGAAGAGGAGAAAGTAAGGAAGATGGCCATCCTTCGGGACGGACAGGTAAAAATGGCGCACCTTGCCATTGTGGCAGGATATTCCGTAAACGGAGTGGCAAGGCTGCATACGGAGATCCTGAAGCAGCAGGAGCTGAAAGAATTTTATCAGATGATGCCGGAAAAATTTAATAACAAAACCAATGGGATCACCCAGAGGCGATTCTTGATGCATGGCAATTACCGGCTGGCAGACTGGGTGACAGGAAAGCTGGGAACAAAGAAGTGGATCACAGACCTGTCCAAAATGGAGAAGCTGAAGGAGCTGACGGATGATCCGAAGGCGCTGGAAGAATTTATGGCGATCAAAAGACAGAACAAGGAACGCCTGGCCGCCTATATTCTGGAACACAACCAAATAGAAGTGGATCCCCGATCCATTTTTGATGTGCAGGTAAAGCGGCTTCATGAATATAAGCGTCAGCTTTTGAACATCTTGCATATTATGTACCTTTATAATAAAATAAAAGCACATCCGGAGCAGAGCTTTTATCCAAGAACCTTTATCTTTGGAGCGAAAGCCTCTGCCGGATATGTAAGAGCGAAGCAGATCATCAAGCTGATCAATTCCGTGGCAGAGGTGATCAACAATGACAGAAGCATCCATGGCAAGCTCAAGGTAGTGTTCATTGAGGATTACAAGGTGTCTAATGCAGAGTGGATCTTTGCGGCGGCAGATGTCAGTGAGCAAATCTCTACGGCATCCAAGGAAGCCAGCGGTACGGGAAATATGAAGTTTATGCTCAATGGAGCCGTGACGCTGGGAACCATGGACGGAGCCAATGTGGAGATCGTGGAGGAAGTGGGGCAGGAAAACGCTTTTATTTTCGGACTGACTTCGGACGAAGTGATTTCCTATGAAAACAACGGCGGCTATTGCCCGATGGATGTGTTAAAGGAAGATCCGGATCTGAAGCAGGTGGTGGATCAACTGATAGATGGAACCTATGCCAATGGAGACACACAGATGTACAGGGATCTGTACGACAGCCTGACACAGGAAAGTCAGGGTGGAAGGGCAGACATGTACTTTATTTTAAAAGACTTCGACTCTTACGCAAAGGCACAGGAAAAAGTGGAGGAGGCTTACAGAGACACCAGACGGTGGGCGAAGATGGCATTGCTGAATACGGCAAGCTGCGGTAAGTTTTCTTCAGACCGGACCATTCAGGAATATGTGGATGAAATCTGGCATCTGAACAGATTAGAAAGGAGTTAAGGTATGTACTATGGAGAGGAAATGATCTTAAGGCAGATCATTATGATTTATCTGATCGTGCTTGCAGTTGTGCTGCTGGTAGGGCTGACCAGTTATATCCTAAAGGGAATAGGACTGTACACGCTGGGCAAAAGGAGAGGATTGGCAAATGCATGGCTGGCATTTATTCCTTATGGAAGGATGTATTTTCAGGGGGAATTGTGCGGAGAACAGAAAATTGGAAAAGGAACGATTAAGAATGTCGGACTCTGGATCCTGCTGGGAAATATTGCACTGGGAGTGGTGTCGGGACTGGTTCTTTTCTTTTTCTATGCAGTCAGCTTTATGAAGCTTCTGGGATCACAGGAATATTATTATGAACTGGGAGATTCGCCGCTGGTGCTGTTCCGTTTTCTGGGAGCTGTTTTGGTAGGATATTTTCTGATCATTGTGATCAACCTGGTAGGAGGAGGGCTGATCAGCGGGCTGCGCAGCCTGATGAATATCAGGATCTATGAGAGATATACCGACAGGAATTTTGCAGTGATACATGCAGTGGCCGGTCTTTTCATTCCGCTTTACGAAGCGATCTATCTGTTTTTGATCCGCAATCGTGAAGACAGGATGGGAGGAAACTTCCGGCAGGCAGGACCGGCTCCGGGAATGCAGCAGGGATTTATGCAGGGACAGTCGGCCTCCAAAACGATGCCGCAGAGCGTTGTACAGACAGGTACGGCAGCAGGAGCACCTGTTCAGGAGGGCAGACAGGAAAATTCACCGGCAGAAAGCAAGGCGGTAGAAACGGCTCCGCAGGAAGTCGAAGGACAGGCGCCACAGGAAAACCGGGGAGAGTAGTGTGAATTATACATACATGGTAAGATGCGCAGACGATACGCTGTATATTGGATGGACCAACCGTCTGGAGCAGCGGATCCAGATGCATAATGCGGGAAAAGGCGCAAAGTACACAAAAGGACGTCGCCCGGTTACATTGGTATATTATGAGATGTTTTCTTCCAGGCAGGAAGCCATGCGAGCAGAAGCGGCATGGAAAAAGCTGTCACGCAGGGAAAAAGAAGACCTGATAGGCAACGGATCTTCCGGCAGATAAGCAGGCACGAAAGACTCTTTTTGTGTGAGCAGGACGGAAAATACGAAATGGCAGACGGCGGAGTCGGAATTACGGCAGCGACCGTTACGATAACAGGGGCAGATATGGCTGATAGAAGCCGTATCTGCCCCTGTTTGGAGAAGGAATCGGTGGAAATGTCCGGGTTGCCATTGAAAAGGACCCGCCCAAACGGCAGGTCCTAAAATACTGAAACTCGTTTCTGTTTAGTAGTTTTCTACTTTTCTTTCAAAATGTGCTCTGGGGTGGTCACAGACGGGGCAGACCTGAGGCGCTTCCTCTCCCACATGGATGTATCCGCAATTGTTGCATTTCCATCCAAGAGGAGCCTCTCCTTTGAAGGTGGCGCCGTTTTCATAGCTTTCCAGAAGCTTCAAATAACGTCTTTCGTGAGCAGCCTCTACCTCTGCAACTCCCTCAAATTTCTTTGCCAGCTCTTCGAAGCCTTCTTCACGGGCTTCCTCAGCCATTTTCTTGTACATATCTGTCCACTCATAATTTTCACCGGCAGCCGCATCCTTCAGATTTTCTGCAACATCTCCGATCCCGTGAAATTCCTTGAACCACATTTTTGCATGCTCTTTTTCCTGATTTGCAGTTTCCTCGAAGATGTTTGCCATCTGAACAAATCCAGCTTTTTTAGCAGCGGAAGCATAGTAGGTATACTTGTTGCGTGCCTGGGATTCTCCTGCAAAAGCAGTCATTAAGTTTTGTTCTGTTTTAGTTCCGGTATATTTAGACATAATTTTGTTTCCTCCTATAATTTAAATGTATGATTTAGACGCATGGAATGGTAAAAGCGAAAGAACGAGCCGGCAGGCAGGTTCCACGCTGGTAAGAAAAGGGTTGCAAATAGCATGCAACCCCTTTTGGTGATCTTATCCAAAGTATCTCTTCAGCAGTCCCTCAAATGCTTTTCCGTGACGTGCCTCATCTCTTGCCATTTCATGAACCGTGTCGTGGATCGCATCCAGATTCGCAGCTTTTGCACGCTTAGCGAGATCAAATTTACCTGCTGTTGCACCATTTTCAGCATCTACACGCATTTCCAGGTTCTTCTTGGTGCTGTCTGTGAGAACTTCGCCCAGAAGCTCCGCAAATTTTGCAGCATGCTCTGCTTCTTCCCAGGCAGCTTTTTCCCAGTACAGTCCGATTTCCGGATAGCCTTCTCTATGAGCTACACGAGACATTGCCAGGTACATACCAACCTCGGAACACTCTCCTTCAAAGTTTGCTCTCAGGTCAGCCAGAATATCTTCGCTTACACCTTTTGCCACGCCTACCACGTGCTCTGCCGCCCATTCTCTGTCGCCCGTCTGCTCTTTAAACTTCTCAGCAGGCACTCCACAGACTGGACATTTCTCCGGTGCAGAATCTCCGGTGTGTACAAATCCACATACAGTACAGACAAATTTTTTCATAGTAGTTCTCTCCTTTTCTATTTGATTTGTTTTATAGCAATATCAGTAACTATTACTGATATTATACTATCATAAGAGTATCTTCCTGTCAACCAGGAACTTTCAGATTTTGAATGTGTCGTGAGAACAGTCCATAAAAGGAAACGCTCCCCAAAGAGAAGCGCTATTTTCCTTTTTTACAGTGCTCACAGATCCCATAAAAGAGTGTGTCATGAGAAACGATGTCTCCATCGAAGCAGACGTCGGCTGATTCGTTGATATGACGGATGGACTCTTCCGGTAACATAATATCATAAACCTTGCCACAAGAGCTACATACTACGTGATAATGGGGAGTCAGATTGGCGTCAAACCGATCTCCTCCGTCGGGAGTAGAAAGCTTTCGGATCTCTCCCATATCAGCCAGCAGGTTCAGGTTTCTATAAACAGTCCCCAGACTGATGCTGGGAAATTGCTTTTTTACCTTCATATAGACCATATCGGCAGTAGGATGTTCTACGGTGCCGTCCAGATATTCTTTAATGGAAGCACGCTGTCTACTATATTTTAGAGTGGGCATAAGGACCTCCTTTCAATAATGAGAATAATTATTAAGTTTAGCCTATCTCTTTTTTCAGAAAAAGTCAATACAAATTTGAAAGAGAAAGGGCAGGAAGAAAAGAAATCCCGGAAGAAAATTTGCGAGAAAAACACCGCCTATACAAAGTGTACAAAATTGTAAAAAAAGAAAAGAAATTTCAAGAAAAGGCAGGTAAAGTTTTCCACAGATGAAAAATGGAAAAATGGCTAAAAACGGAAGTTTCCACAGACTTATCCACATTATCCACAGAAAATGAGGGGGATTTGGTGGATTACTCAAGGCAAATAAAAGAACAAGCGTTTTGTGAAGAAATAATGAAAATGATATTTTTAACAAGAAAACGGAAAAAAATATTGACAATCAAGAAATCAAATATTGGGAATAAAACAGGAGAAAATGTTTACACAATGAGAAAAAGCGATTATAATGAATACGCCCAACACATATTGTTGAAGGAAACAGGATACAGAAGAGATCCGAATCATATGAATAGAAGGAGGAATCGCTATGGCACAGGTATCAAAGGATATGACGATTGGAGAAATCCTCAGCGTAAATTACGACATCGCTCCCATCTTGATGGAGGTAGGAATGCACTGTCTGGGCTGTCCCGCATCACAGGCAGAGACGCTGGAAGAAGCAGCTATGGTGCACGGATTGGATGCAGATCTGCTGCTGGAAAAGATCAATGCGTTTTTAAATGCGTAATCGCAGATCAGCGGAAAGGAAGCTCCATACAACGGAATTTCAAAGACAGATGAAAAAAGAACCTTTTCTCCTGTGGGAGGGAAGGTTCTTTTTGTGGCGATGCCGGTATGATATTTGCAGAGATCCCGCAACAGGACCAGACGGTACAGAAAACGTTGAAGAATCGTACAAACTTACAGAGCAGACAAGGTTTTCAGTGCGTCCTTCTCCAGCATCGGTGAAAAATGTTCTGTCAAAAAAGCAAAGATAGCGCCGTTGGCACGTTCCTGGGAGCCGTATTCTGAAAGCATGTTGCAGATGCGGCTAAAATCCTGATCGGAATGGGGCGCTCTGGTAAGGGAGAGAAGGTAAACACCTTCTGCTTCGTCTTTGTATAAGGTACTACTGCCGCGGTGCATCTGTCCGATGACCTTGGAGGCTGCAACCAGTGTCTCCATGTTGCCAAAAGAAAACAGGCGGGCGGGAAAAGAGGAAAGATCTGTTTTTTCCTCTGCTGTTACAGGCGCTTCCCCCGGATGCTTTGCAGGCGTTTCCTCTTTTTCCAGAAAACTGCTTCCATTTAGCTTGGAAAGGAAAGGAGCAGGAACTCCGTCGCCCTCCCCTCCGGGGGAAGGAGCAAATTTGGAAAACCGGGTATCCAGTTCCTCCGGATCATCCACTTTTGTAATGATCAGCACAATGGAATCTGAATTGATGGGAACTGCTTCTATCATCAAAGGGGTGTTATCGGCCTCAAAGCCAAACTCTGCGGCTGCCCGCTGCATCATGTCATGGAAAAGAGAACGTGCCTTCTCGCTTCCGTAAGCCAGTTCGCTTAAATGTAGCTGCCGGTCTGCAAGATCTGCACGGGTCAGGGTGCAGCGTATCTGATTTTCACTTAATTTTTCTATCTTCATATTCATCACTTCCTTTCGGCAAGTATAGCATAAGAAAGAAGCGGGATTCAATAAAATAAGTATAAAAAATTCGGCGGGCATTGGACTTCTGGGGTGTTTCTTGCTATAATAGGAAAAATCAGGACTCCTGTAAGCGGTGGGAAACACCGGAAAACAGGGAAAAGGAAAGTGGGAGAAGGAGAGGACTATGGCAGAGAAGTATTATATGACGACAGCGATCGCTTATACATCCGGAAAACCGCATATCGGAAATACTTACGAGATCGTGCTGGCCGATGCCATCGCGCGATATAAAAGAAGCCAGGGGTATGAGGTGTTTTTCCAGACGGGAACAGATGAGCACGGACAGAAGATAGAGCTGAAGGCGCAGGAGGCAGGGGTTACGCCCAAGGCCTACGTGGATAAAGTGGCGGAAGAAGTAAGAGCAGTGTGGGATATGATGAACACGTCCTACGACAAATTTATCCGGACAACAGACGAAGAGCATGAAAAACAGGTGCAGAAGATCTTCAAAAAACTGTACGAGCAGGGAGATATCTACAAGGGCCATTATGAGGGCATGTACTGTACGCCCTGTGAGTCCTTTTTTACGGAAGCCCAGCTGAAGGACGGAAAATGTCCGGATTGTGGCGGAGAGGTGCATCCGGCAAAGGAGGAAGCGTACTTCTTCCGTATGAGTAAGTATGCGGACCGGCTGATCCACCACATAGAGACACACCCGGAATTTATCCAGCCGGTGTCCCGCAAAAATGAGATGATGAATAATTTTCTGCTGCCGGGCCTGCAGGATCTTTGTGTTTCCAGAACTTCCTTCCAGTGGGGGATCCCGGTGGACTTTGCGCCGGGGCACGTGGTGTATGTATGGCTGGATGCCCTGACCAACTATATTACCGGGATCGGCTATGATGCAGACGGAGATCATACCCAACAGTTCCGGAGGGACTGGCCGGCAGACCTGCATCTGATCGGAAAGGATATCATTCGTTTCCATACTATTTACTGGCCGATCTTCCTCATGGCGCTGGATCTGCCGCTGCCAAAGCAGGTATTCGGACATCCCTGGCTGCTGCAGGGAGACGGGAAGATGAGTAAATCCAAGGGAAATGTATTATATGCGGACCAGCTGGTAGAAGCCTTTGGCGTAGACGCTGTCCGGTATTTTGTTCTGCATGAGATGCCGTTTGATAACGATGGAGTGATCTCCTGGGAGCTGATGATCGAAAGAATCAATGCAGACCTTGCAAATACGCTGGGAAATCTGGTGAACCGAACGATCTCCATGACAAACAAGTATTTTGACGGAGTCGTGAAGGATAAACAGGCGACCGATCCGGTGGATGAAGAACTGAAGGCTGTGATTTCGGAGGCAAAGAAGAAGGTGGGAGAAAAAATGGAGGAGCTGCGGGTGGCAGACGCCATCACGGAAATTTTCCAGATTTTCAAACGCTGTAATAAATATATTGATGAGACGATGCCCTGGGTTTTGGCCAAAGAAGAGGCAAGCAGGGACAGGCTGGAAACCGTTTTGTATCGTCTGGCAGAAGGGATCAAGGAAGGAGCCGCTCTTTTGGAGCCGTTTATGCCGGAGACTTCCGAAAAGATCCGGAAGCAGATGGGGACAGACAAGGTTACAGAGCAGCCGGAGATCCTTTTTGCCAGGATCGATGCGGAAGCTTTTCTAAAGGAGCTGGAAGAAAAAGAAGCACAGCTTGCAAAAGAAAAGAAGGAGAGTGACCGGGCAGAGGAGGATGTGATCCATCAGGAGATGAAAGAAGAGATCACCTACGATCTGTTTGAGAAGCTGCAATTTCAGGTGGGAGAAGTGGTTGCCTGCGAGGAAGTGAAAAAGTCCAGAAAGCTGCTCTGTCTTCAGGTGAAAACGGGAGACCGGATCAGGCAGATCGTTTCCGGAATCAAATCTTGCTATCAACCGGAAGAGATGGTAGGAAAAAAAGTAATGGTGCTGGTCAATCTGAAACCGGCGAAGCTGGCAGGGCTTTTGTCAGAAGGGATGATCCTGTCGGCAGAAGACGCTAATGGAAGACTGGCCGTGATGGTTCCGGACGAAGAGATGCCGGCAGGAGCTTCCATCTGCTAGATGCATTTGTGACAAAATAGAAAGAAGGGCGAGCCGGGTACGACTCGTCCTTTTTGGACAGAAAAGCGACTGAAACCAGGACGGCAGGATCCGGCATGTTTCAGGGAGGGAGAAACGATGATCATAGATACACATGCACATTATGATGACGAGCAATTTGACCCGGACAGGAAAGAATTGCTCTTGTCCATGGAAGCACAGGGAGTGGAAGCAATCATTAATATCGGATCGGATTATCGCTCACTGGAGCGGATCCTGAGATTAACGGAGGAATTTCCCTTTCTTTATGGAGCCATGGGAGTGCATCCGGATGCGGTAGGAGAGCTGACAGAGGAGAGATTTGCAAGGCTGGAGGCTTATGTACAGCATCCCAAGGTAGTGGCTGTGGGAGAGATCGGTCTGGATTATCACTGGAATGTAGAAGGGAAGGAAACGCAGAAGCATTGGATGATCCGGCAGTTGGAACTGGCAAGGCGACAGCAGCTTCCGGTGGTGATTCACAGCAGGGATGCGGCAGCCGATACCATGGAGATCATGAAGCGGCATGGGCAGGGAATGAAAGCAGTCATCCATTGCTATTCCTACGGAAGAGAGCAGGCCGAAGAGTATGTCAGGATGGGATATCAGATCGGTATAGGAGGCGTCCTGACCTTTAAGAATGCCAGGAAACTAAAGGAAACGGCAGCAGTGATCCCTTTGGAGAGGATCTTGCTGGAAACAGATGCGCCTTACCTGGCGCCAGAGCCGTTTCGAGGAAAAAGAAACAATTCTCTTTATATTTATTATGTGGCAGAGGCGCTTGCACAGATAAAGGGGATCTCAGCAGAAGCGGTGTTGAGGCAGACCAGGGAAAATGCCAGACAATTTTATGGAAAAATTCCCGGAAATCAGATATAATAAGTGGAAATAACAGGACAGGAGCGAAGGGATGGCAGAGCCAAGTTTAGGGAATCCGCAGAACACAATTGAAATACTGAAGAAGCACAGACTGTCGTTTAAAAAACGATACGGACAGAATTTTCTCATCGATCCACACGTACTGGATAAGATCGTAGCGGCGGCAGAGATTACGAAAGAAGATATGGTTTTGGAGATCGGTCCCGGCATCGGGACACTGACACAGTACCTGGCAAAGGCGGCCCGCAAGGTGGTGGCGGTGGAGATCGACGCCAGCCTGATCCCGGTGCTGGCAGATACCTTGCAGGAATATCCAAATGTAAAGGTGATCCATCAGGACGTGCTGAAGCTGGATCTGAAAGAACTGGTGGAGAAAGAAAATGAAGGAAGACCGGTAAAGGTAGTGGCAAATCTTCCTTATTATATTACGACTCCTATCATTATGGGTCTGTTTGAAAAAGAAGTGCCGATGGAAAGCATGACTGTGATGGTGCAAAAAGAGGTGGCAGACCGGATGAAGACGGGACCGGGAAGCAAGGAGTATGGAGCACTTTCTCTGGCAGTACAATATTATGCAAAACCGTACCTGGCAGCCAATGTACCGCCCAACTGCTTCATGCCCCGGCCAAATGTGGGATCTGCAGTAATACGGCTGACCAGACATACAGAGCCGCCGGTGGAGGTAGAGGATGAAACTCTTTTGTTTCAGATCATCCGGGCATCCTTCCATCAAAGAAGAAAGACGCTGGCAAACGGATTGAAGACGCTGAGAGAATCGGGATTTACCAAAGAGGAAATAGAAGAAGCCATTGAGAAGCTGGGAAGAGGCAGCAGCGTCAGAGGAGAAGCGCTGACACTGGAAGAATTTGCGGTTCTGGCCAATGAATTGAGCAGAAAGCAGGAAACAAGGAGGATGTAGGATAGAGACAGGCAAGCAGAAAATGCAGACGGAGCAGTACACAGACAAGGAGGTGCCCTATGGGAAATCGAGAGAATTACGCAGTATTTGAAGTGACACCGGAAATCGAAGCATATGCAAAGCTTTGTGAGGAAAACAATGCCATCGATAAAGAACTTTACACCCGCTATGAGGTAAAGAGAGGACTGCGAGACCTGAACGGGAAGGGAGTCCTGGCAGGACTGACCAATATTTCCGACGTCTGTGCCAAAAAGATCATTGACGGAGAGGAAGTTCCCTGCGAGGGAAATCTGTATTACCGGGGATATAACATCAAGGATCTGGTAAAAGGATTTCTGGAGGCAGATCATTTTGGGTTTGAAGAAACGGCATACTTGCTTTTGTTTGGGGAGCTGCCCGGTAGCAGTCAGTTAAAAGCCTTTGAAGAGGTACTGGCAGAGCGCAGGACGCTGCCGCCCACCTTTGTACGGGATGTGATCATGAAGGCGCCCAGCAGAGATATGATGAACAGTCTGTCCCGGTCCATTTTGAATTTATACAGCTACGATTCCAAGGCGGACGATACCTCGATCCCTAATGTGCTGCGGCAGTGTCTGAATCTGATCAGTCAATTTCCCATGCTGATGCTGTACGGATATCATGCCTATAATTACAGAAGAGGGGAAGACCTTTTTATCTATGCACCTTCAAAAGAGCTTTCCACAGCGGAGAATATCCTGATGATGCTTCGGGAAAACCGGACCTATTCCAAGCTGGAGGCAAGGATCCTGGATATGGCACTGGTCCTGCATATGGATCACGGCGGCGGAAACAACTCCACCTTCACGACTCATGTGGTTACTTCTTCGGGGACAGATACCTATTCCACCATGGCGGCAGCCATGGCATCGTTAAAAGGTCCCAAGCATGGCGGCGCCAATATTAAGGTGACCCAGATGTTTGAGGATATGAAAAACAGCCTGAAGGACTGGACGGACAAAGAGGCAGTGGAAAACTATCTGGAGAATCTGTTGGACAAAAAAGCATTTGATCAGAAAGGGCTGATCTATGGAATGGGGCACGCCGTTTATTCTGTGTCCGACCCAAGAGCGGAGATCTTTAAGCAGTTTGTCAAGCAGCTGGCAACAGAAAAGGGATATGAGAAGGAATATGCACTCTATGAGATGGTGGAACACATGGCGCCGGAGGTGATCGCAAGAAAGAGAAAGATCTATAAAGGCGTAAATGCCAATGTGGACTTTTACAGCGGGCTGGTGTATGGCATGTTGGATCTTCCGGCATCCCTTTACACACCGATTTTTGCGACGGCAAGGATCGTAGGCTGGAGCGCCCACAGGCTGGAAGAGCTGAAAAATGTGGATAAGATCATACGTCCGGCATATAAGCCTCTGACGCCGTATAAGGCATATATCCCCATGGGAGACAGAGGATAGAAAACAGAAAAGCCCACAGGTATTTGGAAGCTGTGAGGACTGACGGCAGACAGAAGGGCTTGCTAAAAAATAGAACAGAGAGAAAAGCAACGACACTGCTTCTTTTCACGACAGGATTGTCCAAAGTGAAAAGAAGCAGTGTTTTGCTGTCTTACAGGAACAGGAGGCGGGTAGATAGTGGAAACAGTGGAACTTTTGTGGGGAAAATCCTGCAAAACGATACGAAATGCAAGACGCAAACGAAGATATTCCTATCTTTGAGATAGGAAATTGCACAAAAGTAGAAAAAATTTATATGATCGAGGAAAATCCCCGGAAATTGCAAGAAGGAATGAAATTATTCTTGCAATTTCCGGGGGGGGGGGGGGGGGGTATAATTGGAGCACGAAAGAGGGAGAGTAGAACAAACAGACAGATATAAAAAGAAGTTTATTCTGAAAATAGAAAAAAGGGGGGTGAGAAAAAGGATGAAAAAAATCAGGCGGATAGGAACACTAGCGCTGGTTTTGCTGATTTGTTTGCTGCAGGTATTCCTGTCATTTGCGGAAGAATCGCCACAAACAGCGGAAAAGCAAATGGAAACGACTGAGGATGGAGGAATATCGCGAGAGGACGAAGAAGCGGGGAAGATAGAGGAGAATTTGGATATAGAATGGAACGCCCGGGCATTTTCCATAGAAGAGGAAGGTGTGGCAGTTATGCTCCGAGCAGGGGCAGGCAGTCAGGTCACCCCTCCGACCACTGTGGCGGCGTCTGATATCGCACCGGCCAATTATTTGCAGATCATCGAAAACATGCCGGGCGCCAGGGCACAGATCATTGGAACAGGAAGCTCTGTTTCCGATCGGGCCTCGCTGGCCGCCTCTGCAGCAAGTGACGGAGGAGCCTTGTGGAACGGAGACTGGAGCGTTGCCTCCCGAAACAGATTTTCCAATATGGCGGCGGGAGGAAGAGTGGAAGCAGTCCGGTTTCAGGGTTCTCATACAGTATACACCTACAATCATAGTACAGATTCACAGGCCGGATGGAACTCGGCAGATAAGTCCTTAAGCACCACGCAGATGTGGGTGGATGTGAAGTATACAAACGCGGCCTACTATAACGGAGAAGTGGTAGATGCTGTTGCCAGGATCAAGGTGACACCTATGAAAAACAGGACGCCGGGAGCCAGCTGGAATATGCGTGATTATGGCAACAATACCTACTACCCTATTCTTCAGATCAGCCATAGCCTATATCATGGCTGGTGCTGGCAGAATGTGCTGGAGATCAATGTAGACCTGAAGTTTTACAGTAAATCGGGAAGCCAGATCCAGTTTCCCAGCGGAGTATTCGGAGATGAGACAGCAGCCTATTACACCATCAATTCTCTGAATGAAGCGAGGATACAAGACGATGAGCAGCCTTATCCTGCGGCATATGGACCGGAGTATGTATTTCCACAGCCGGGAACAGTGTCGGGCGTTTACAAGGTCCCAAACAGCCATATAGAAACGTATTATGACGGCGATACCTCGACTGGCAGACAATATGCGTATAACGGAGGCTCTGTTTACTGGGACGGGGACAATCCGACACATCCGAACTGGTCGCTGAATTCTGTGATGTTTACGACTGCGCAGACAGATCATCTAAACTTTACCATGGGAAATCTCTCCAGAAACCCGGCGGGATCTTCTGCGGTAAAACGAACCAATTTTGTATGGACCTCTATCAGCACACAGTCGTTTAGCAACTATTCGGTCATGTACAAGGATTTTCAGGTAAACAAAACCTGGAGTGATCCTTCGGAGGAGCATGAGGAGCTCATCGTCGATTTGTATCGGAGGTATAAAGTAAACGGTGCGCAGAAAGAAGAGCTGGTAAGAACCATCCACATCGATGGAGAAAGCGGATGGAGCGGTGGATTTTACAGAGTTCCTGATGAACTGTCCATGCGAAAACTTTTGGCGAAACGTCTGGGGGTTTCAGAATCCTCCATTACGGGAGTGGAATACCGGATCAAGGAAAGGGAAGTGCCGGGCTATGAGGCTTCTGTCAGCAAGCAGGGAACCACCTTTTCTATCCACAACAGAAAAGTCAAAACGGGGCTTCGGATCGTAAAGAAATGGTACCGGGCGGATCAGACGGTTTTTCAGCCCACATTCCAGCAGCCGGTCAAAGTGACGCTAAAACGAAAGCGATCTGATCAGACAGTCGATATCGGCTTTTCCCGGGAAATATTCCTCAGAGCGGGAGAGGGGTGGCAGAAGGATGTGTCAGACCTAGAGATCCGGGATTCAAACGGAGGAGCATATACCTACCTGATAGAGGAGGATGTGGGCAGCCTGTTGCAGGGATATGTGCTGAAGGAATATGAAAAAAATAATATTCAGCTTGCCGATGACCCGGAGCAAAATCAGTTGGTGGTTGCAAATAAGGAAGTTCGGATGGATCTTCCGGTAACGAAAATCTGGCAGGACGGCGCAGAGAATCATACCGCAGACCAGGTCACGATAAAACTGAAGAAAAATGGAACGCTTACCGGTCAGACCGTTCTGCTCCACGCGGGAAACAACTGGAGCAGCCGATTTACAGGGCTTCCGAGAACGGACGACACCGGCACTCCGATTTCCTACACGGTGGAAGAGGTACAGATCGCAGGATATATTTCCAAGGTCGAGCAGCTCCAGCAGGGAGGGCAGACTGCCTTTCGGATTACCAACACGCCCAAGACCTATCCCCTGGTGCTGAAGAAGACGGATCAGACAGATCCGGGGAAAAAGCTGCAGGGTGCCGTGTTTTCCCTGTACCAGAACGGACAGATCATTCCGGTGTATAAGGAACCGGACCTGTCGGGGAACCCGCAGGAGACCGTTACGACAGGAGAAAACGGAAGCGTCACGGCCTATGGAATCCGCCCGGGGCGCTATACCCTAAAGGAAGTAACGGCCCCTTCCGGTTATTATCTGTTGACAGATGTGTTTCAGATAGAAGTCACAGAGGAAGGAAAGATAGGACTTGTGGGCCAGACAGCAACCCATCCGTTCATTGAACTCATTACAGATACGCCGGGAGCTGGAGTGGGAGTAGCCGTAAAAAACAGTCCGCTGTATGAGTTGCCCAGCTCGGGGGGAATCGGGACGATGTACTTTACGGGAGCAGGAGGTCTGCTGATGGGGATGGCAGCCCTATGGATGTGGATCCGAAAGAAAAAAGAAAAAGAAGATAAAACAGAGAGGTACAAAGAAAGGAGAGAAAAGATGAAGGTGGTTAAAAAAGTCATTTCCATGATGATGGCCATTGTACTGGTGGGAGGAATGCTGTTTTCAGGCAAAGCCCAGGCAGCAGAGCCGACAGACAAGGCGAACCTGGAGGTACAGGGATTGACGGGCAATCCAAAGGTTACGTTTTATCAGATCGCAAGCGGAGTATACAGCGGAGGCTCCTTTGTAAAATGGGAGTTTGCGGACAATGCCACGATTGCAGATCTGACGAAACCCAAATCTCAGGAAATCGTAAACATTGCCCAGAAGATCGGGGACGGAACCATCACGCCGAAGGCAACCAAGGTAGTGCAGGCAACGTCTGCTACCGTAACGCAGGAGGTGGAAGGCGCCGGGATCTGGATCGCGCTGATTACAGGAGCGGAAGACGGAACGGTATACAATCCTATCCTTCTGGCAGCCTCCTATAACGGAGAAGGCGTTTTACAAAACGGAAGCTATGACGCTACCCAGAATTATCTGTATGGACAGACGGGAGTAGCAAAGTCATCGAAACCTACAATTGACAAAAAGGCTTCCGGCGGAGTCGAAGATGATGGAAAGCAGACCGGATCCATCGGAAAAGAGCTGACATACACGTTGACGCCTACTCTGCCCAGCTATCCGGAGAACGCAAAAAACAAGACCTTTTTTGTGGCGGACCGCTTGAGTAAAGGCCTGACCTTTGACTATGAAAGTCTGACGATTACCTGGAAGGGAGAAACGATCACCAACCAGAACGGTACTTTTACCAACCAGGCGGGCGTTGTGATCGCGAAAGCAGCGCAAAAGACAGAGACAGACGGAAGAACAGGATTCAACCTGAACTTTGATTATGACAAGCTGATGGGAGCGGCGCCGGTGATCACCTACAAGGCAGTGATCAATAAGGATGCTGTGGTGGGATCTACAGGAAATACCAACACGGTGGAGCTGATCTACGCAAATGATCCCACAAAGGGACAGACTCACGATACGCCGGAGGATAAACCCGGCACAGATGAGGCCAGTGGAAACACGAAAAAAGACAAGGAAGAAAAAGTTTACACCTATCAGCTGGCATTTAAAAAGACAGACGACAGCACACAGGCAAAGCCTCTGAAGGATGCAGTCTTTGGTATTTATCTGGATAACAAGGCAACCAAGCTGGTAGATATCGTGAAAACGAACGAAAAGGGAATTGCCCTTTCTACCCATGTAGGAAAGGGAACCTACTACATCAAGGAGATCACGGCACCTACGGGATATTCTCTGAATGAGACGATTTATGAAGTAGAAGCAAGCTGGGCAACGGCAACGACTACCAGCTCCGTTCAATCCACCAAGGTGGATTACACCACCAATTCCGGCGAAGCAATGGATAAGACACAGGTCGGCTGGATCAAGGCAGGCGTCTTTTATGAGATAAGTCAGTTTACAGAGGAGACGGCAGCGACAGCAGGAGCCAAGGCGGCGTATGTAAAAGCCTCTACTACCACAGAAAACAGTGTAGCTCTGACAGAGAGCAATCCGGCAGGATCCGGAACAGTGCTTTTGGCAGAAACCATTAAAAACACCAAGCTGAATGCGCTCCCGTCTACCGGAGGGATGGGAACCTATCTCTTTACCGCGCTGGGCGTGATCGTAATGACTCTGGCAGCCATCCTGTTTTTCAAAAGACAGAAAAAGAATGGATAGAGTATGTATGGAACCGGCTTTTGCCGGTTTCCTGCAATAGTGGGAGTGTCCTATGAGGAAGAAGACAAATCTACCATTGCTGCTGATATTCCTGATAGGATTGGGAATTCTTCTGTATCCGACAGTCAGTGACCGGTGGAACAGCTATCGTGCAAAAAAACTGGAGCAGACATATCGGAAGGCGGTCCAAAAGGAAGCAAAAGAAGATACTGCCCGTATGCTGCAGGCAGCAGAGGCCTATAACGGGCAGCTTCAAAAAGAAAAAGTTCCGGATGCCTTTTCTGTCAGGGAGGGGATCCGGGATGAAGCGTATGAAGCCCTGCTGAACCTTACGGGAGACGGGATCATGGGATTTGTGGAGATCCCGGATATTTCCATCAGCATCCCTATTTATCATTACACCACCAAAGAGGTTTTGGAAAAAGGCGCCGGTCATCTGTTTGGGAGCTCGCTTCCCGTGGGAGGCAGCAGCACTCATACTGTGATCTCGGCGCACCGGGGACTGCCCAGTGCCAAATTGTTTACGGATCTGCCCTTACTGAAAACAGGGGATGTGTTTTACTTTCATATATTGGACAGAACACTGGCTTACAAAATCGACCAGATCCAAACGGTGGCTCCGGAACAGGTAAGTTCTCTGAGAATACAGGAAGGGGAAGATCTGGCAACTCTGGTGACCTGTACGCCTTACGGAGTGAACACCCGGCGATTGTTGGTGAGAGGACACCGGGTTCCGTTCCGGGAAAAGGAATACGAGAGCGATCGGGCAAAAGAAGGCCGGAAAGATCCGAATCTGCTGTTGGGTCAGATTCTTAGTGCTCTGGGAGGACTACTTTTGGCCGGCATCCTGGTGGGAGGCTGGAATTATAGAAAACAGCGGAAGCAGAAAAAGAAATGATGAAAAAAAGAAAAGATGATCCGGGAGGGAAAAGAAAACGGTTTGGTGTGGTGGAAGCGGGAATCCTGCTGCTATTTCTCGTCGGACTGGGAATCCTTACCTATCCGGTCATCAGCGACCAGTGGAACCGCTACAGAAATAGCAGACTGATCGATACCTATTCCCGGAAAATAGAGGCGCAGCCAAGGCGGGTCTTGGAAGACAGCTGGCAGGAGGCGGTGGAATACAATCGACAGCACAAGCAGAATGTAGTCTACGATGTCTTTGAAAAAGACACGGAAGAATACATTAAAAGCCACCCTTACGATGAACTTCTGAATCCTCTGAAAAACGGGGTGATGGGATATCTGGTCATCCCTAAAATCAACCTGCGTCTGGCCATCTATCATGGCACAGGAAAGGAGGCGCTGGATCAGGGCTGCGGGCATATCCGCGGAACCAGTCTTCCGGTGGGAGGAAAGGGAAGTCATACGGTATTATCGGCGCACCGGGGACTGCCCAGCGCCAAGCTGTTTACCGATCTGGATCAGATGAAAAAGAAGGATGTTTTTTATATCCATACCCTGGATCGGGTGCTGGCTTATCAGGTGGATCAGATTCAGGTAGTCCTGCCGGAAGAAACCGAGGCCTTAAAATTACAGGAAAAGGAAGATCGGGCAACGCTTCTTACCTGTACACCTTATAGTATCAATACACACCGATTACTGGTACAGGGACATCGGATTCCCTATAAAGAACCAGAAAAAGAAGAAGCCCTGTCGATTTTACATGATAGAAAGCTGTTCCTGCTGGCCGGAGGGTTGGGAGTGTTTCTGCTTCTGGCGGCGGGACTGGGGAAAAGGAAAAAACACCGTGACAGCAGAAAGGAAACGGGATCATGAGGAAAGAAAGAACCTGCTGGAGAAAACGAATCCGGTATGCAATGCTGGCGGCCTGTATAGGAGCCGCCCTGTTCCAGATACAAGGAACGGCGGAAGAGGGAAGAGAAAAGGACAGGGTGCCACCACTGGAACAAGGGGCAGAGTGTTCCCTTCGGATCCAGTTGCATTATCAGGACAGGACGGGGCAAACGCTGCCGATCCCGGGAGCCAGGATCCATCTGTATCAGGTGGCTGATCTGACAGTGGAAGGAGGAAGTGCGGTGTACTCCCTGACGCCTTCTTTTCAAGACAGTCAGGTAGTATTTGCCGGTATGACAACGGAAGAATCCATAGAATCGGCAAAGCGTTTGGAACGGAGCGCACAGAAAAATCAGGCAGGGTTGCAGGCAGGGATTAGCGATGAAGCCGGACAGGTTTTGTTCCGACAGCTAAAGCCGGGCATGTATCTGGCGGTGCAGGAGCAGACGGTAGACGTGGGAGAAGACCGTGTTCGGATGGGCGCCAGCCTGTGGTCGGTTCCGCTGGCGGAGTATCAGGAGGAAGCAGGAAAGAATCAGTGGAAGATGGATGTGGTAACGCAGCCCAAGGTCACAGAGACAACTCCGGCGCCTAAGCCGGAGAAGCCCAAAGGAAAGAGGCAGCCAAAAACAGGAGACAAAGCTGACGGTTGGATCTGGGTCGGAACAGGAAGCCTGGCGGCGGGGGTATGGTGCCTAAGGAAACGCATGGAAAAGAGACGGAGGCTGCAAGGCTAAGAAGGAACCGAACGAGGGAAGAAAAAACAAAATATAAGAAAAAAGAGACGGATATTTTTCCCGGCAGACCAGAAGCTTTCGGAAAATCGTCCGTCTCTTTTTGCGCTGCTTTCTTCGTAAGCCCTTTGTGAGTTTTTTGTGACGGAGTTTCTCTGCTTTTTTTTGGCTTTTTTGCACAGAATAAAAAATATCCAGAAAAAATAGTTTGAGAGAAAAACTAATTAAAATACATCAAAAACAAACCCATTTATTAGATAGCCTTTTGGAGAAGTATAAGATATAATAGAATCGGAGAATTATCACAATAAAAAAAGGAGAATTTAGGGGATGAAAAAAGGTTTTCAACTAGGGTTGATGCTGCTTCTGCTCCTGCTTCCCGCACAGGCGGTGCAGGCAGGGAATGTAAGCAGTGAAAGTGAACTGCGGGCAGAATTGGGGAACAATCCCGTGGTTACAACAAACATCACTATTACGCAGCCTCTCATTTTCGAGAGCGGGAGTACGGTGATCGATTTGAAGGGGCACACCCTGACGCTGGGAAACAACATAGAAGAGATGTTCCAGATACGGGGAGAGAATGTGTCGGTGATTATCCGGAACGGCACGCTGGACGGAGCGGAAAAAGGACGGCTACTTAAGATCCTGGGAGCAGAGGTGAGTCTGGAGCAGGTGACCGTCAAAAACGGTTCGACGGACACTTTCCAGAAAAAACTGGATGAATCGGGAGTCAACAGGCAAAGCTATCAGGGCGGGGCTATCTATCTGGAGCAGGAAGGAAAGCTGTCCCTGCTGGACACGGTTTTCCGTGACAATTATGCGAAAAAAGCGACGCCTGTAGTGGAGCATCCCAACGATCCGGCGCTCGCCGCCCACGGCGGAGCTATCTACTGCGGAGGCAAATCGATCATTTCGATGAGAGGCGGAGCATTTTACGACAATTACAGTGGGACAACGGAGACAAAGAGAGGGACTACGGGAGAGGGCGGTGCCATCAAGTTGGAAGGAGGTTCTCTGCTGTACATCAACTCCGACGGGGCAGAAGACCGGACCATCTTTGATGGCAATCACAATTATGTTACAGCCTCCAACGTAGGCGGATACCAGGGCGGCGCCATCGAGGCAACGGACAGTATCATAAGAGCTTACAATGTGGACTTTGTAGTAAAGGGCGGCTTTGATACCGGCGGCGCTATCAAATTTGAAAAGTCCGGACAGAAACTGGATCATAACGTCATAAAAGATTCTACCTTCAAGCTGGTGGGAGGACAGCTTCCTACGAAGCCGGAAGCGTCAACATACTTCGGAACGTCGGGCGGCGCCATCATGTCGGAGAACTCCTACCTGACGGTGACAAATACAACGTTTACCATGGAGAAAACGGCAGGGGGATCGTATCCCACAGTTGCCTTTGCAGGCGGATTTATCGATGTGGTAGGCGGCGGAGAACTGAATCTGTATGATTCCAGCCTGACAGGAAACGGAGCATCCTGGAATGCAGCCGGTACATATAAATCAGCCAAGTACGGCGGAGCGATCGCATTTGAAAACGGGGCTTCGGCAAAGGCACATATCAAAGGGACGACTCTGAAAAATTTCATGGTGGATCACACGGGAGGAATCATCTCCGTAGGACACAGAAACGGAGCGACCAAGGAATATGGAAACACGACGGTAGATCTTCGGATAGAGAAATCTACCCTGCAGAATGCCCATGCATATACATGGAACGCAGAATCGGCAGGCGCCGGGCTCTATATCGCTCCGGGTTCTAACGTGGTAGTGGCAGACGGGACGATCGAGTACATGACTGCCAACTATGGAGCGGCCGTTTACAATAAGGGAAATCTTACGTTCGAGGATCATGCGCAGGTAAAAAACAACACCACCACCCAGATGGGGGCAGGAGTGATGAACGACGGATACCTGAACGTTCACAGCGCTGTGTTTGAGAACAACGTAAAGAACAAATACTTTAATAGCGGCAACCATCAATTTAAGGCAGAACACAGCGGAGACAATATCTACGCCAAGCAGGATGTGATCGTGGGAACGGATGCTTCCTTTGATGGCAACGACGTGAGGGTGTTTGACAAGACATCCGCCATCCTATTAAGCGGACCCAGAAATTCCGTGATCAATGTTTCCATCAGCGAAGCGCCAAATGCAGCGAATGATCAGGTGTTTCAGGAGGACTTTGCGGAAACCGCCAACCGATATGTAGGCTATCTGGTAGGAAAAGGGGTGACGGACGCAGACCTGAAGGCAGCCTATAAGCCGGCGGGAACCGCAGCGGGCTACACGCCGACACCGGAGGACGCCAAAAAGCTTCATTATGTATCCCGGACGGTAGAGGCAAGTAAGATCGCAACGGTAGAGGACCATACAAGCCCGGCGCTGTGGGACTATGTGTATGATCCGGAGGCTTCCACCATCGTGCTGGGGCAGAGGGCCAAAATGATCTACCACAGCAACCATTCCTCGGCGACGATGGAAGGGGGAATGGCAGATACAGAACCGGCAGGACAGAAGCTGGAGCAGCTGTACACCTTTTACAGATCCGGCGACGGAGCGCCGAAGGTATCCATGAATCACGCAGCGGCGACAGAGCTGACTGCAACGGAGGTGATCCCGTCCCTTACTGTGGCAAATGAAAGCTATGGATTCCGTGGATGGTACAAAGGGGCATGGAAAGAGAAGCCGATTTACAATGAGGAACAAAAGACACCGCAGGACAGTGAGAAGTACGACTTTGCAAAGGCTACCTTTACCGGTACCTGGCACAAGGATACAAATACACAGATCACAGATATCCTGAGCGTGGAAGAAAAGAATACCCTTCATACCTACGCTGTCTATCAGCAGGGGCGGATCGCCGTGCGGGTAAAAAAGGTATGGAACGCTTCTGATAAAGAGGATGTGACCTTTGTTCTGAAAGGTGGAGAAAAAGAAATAGAGAAGACCCTTCCAAAAGATTCAGCCGTAGATTACGTGGAATTCCAGGATCTGAAAATGGTAGATCAGGAAGGGAATCCACTGTTTGACAAATATACTGTTGAAGAAAAGGGAACGAAAGACGGAAAAGTAACACTGGGAAATCATACTTATGCAGTCGCAGTGGCTTACGAAAATGATACGATGGCGGAGGCAGAGAAAGAGCCTCAGACGAAGTATTATACGGTTACCAACACACAGCTGACAGATGTGCAGGTAACAAAAGAATGGCAAGGCGGTGTGACCCAGCCAACAGAAAAAGTGGAGGCGGAGCTGTACAAGAGCGTGGGAGGCGGACAGCCGACGCTGGTAAAAACAGAAGAGCTGACGGCCGCCGGAGGCTGGAAAAAGGTGTTTGCAGACCTGCCGGTAACAGAAGAAGTTGGCGGACAAACCAAGCCCATCGCCTACTCGGTGAAAGAAAAAGGAATGACGGACAATGGGACGGTCCAGTTGGAAGGAAAGAAGTATCAGGTAACCATCAGCGGAAGCCAGGAGAACGGATTTACCATTGCCAATCGACAGTATACGGATATGGGAATGCTGACACCGGGGACGACGCAGTTGAAGGTGTCCAAGACCTGGGTCGGAGAAGTGGCAGAGGCAGAGATACAGGTACAGCTGTATAAAAACGGGGAGCCGGAAGGAAGCACCGTTGCCTTGCATGAGGGAAATGGCTGGACCCATACCTTTGAACAGCTTCCGGTGGTAGACACCATCCAGCAGGCACAGGGAAATGTGTATGAGATAAAAGAAGTAGGGGAAGCAGACGGTGTTATTACCCTGAATGGACACAGCTATTCGGTAAAGATGACACAGCCTTCCGCTAAAGAAGTAGTCATTACCAATACCTATATGCCTAAAAAGCAGATAAAAGTCACAAAAGAGTGGGCAGGAGAAAAGACCATACCGGCGGCTGCCGTCTATGTGCAGCTTTACCGGACGGTGGATGGCACAGAAAGCCAGGTAGAAAATGGAATGAAAGAACTGACGGCGGCAGATGGCTGGACCTATACCTTTGAGAATCTTCCGGGGGTACAGAAAGAGGGAGATACCTTAAAGCCCATCACCTATTCCGTGCGGGAAGTGCAGGAAAAAGACGGAAGGATCCAGCTGGACGGCAGAAAGTATGAGGTTCGTGTAACCGGCGACGAAGCCAATGGCTTTGTGATAACCAATAAACAGTACACCGATATGGGCACATTGACTCCGGGAATCACCACCATGAAGGTTTCCAAGATCTGGAAAGGAACTGCCGGGGCAAAAGAGATTACTGTGCAGCTTCTGAAAAATGGAGAGGCATTTGGGAAGGCCGTGGCCCTAAACGAAACAGGAAACTGGAGTCACACCTTTACGGATCTTCCGGTGGTAGACAAGATCGACCAAAAGGAGCCAAATCGATATACCGTGCAGGAAGTGGGAGAGAAGGACGGTATGCTGGTGATAAATGACCGCAAGTATACCGTAAGCTATGACGCAAAAGAGACGGAAACGGTGATCACGAACACGGAGATCCGGGAAGAACCACCGAAGCCGGATCATGTAACGCCTGGAGATAACGGAACACCTGAAAGCAAAAAGGGGCAGACCGTACAGGAAAGCAGGAAGAAAGCACCAAAAACCGCAGACGCAGGATCGCTGGCGGGATATACGTTGGCACTGCTCCTGTCAGCAGGCGGAATTCTGCAGGTGACAAAAAAGAGAACGGAAAAGAGATAAACCAGAAAGAGCTCTCTCGGAAGCATCTGTGAGAGCTCGAAAAAGAATAGAAGCAGACAGCGAAAACCCGTTAACCTTTCGGCTAACGGGTTTCGTTGTCGTTATAGTTATCTAAAGGAATGAGAGTAAATTGTTCCACTGGGTGTGTTGTCCAATGGACAATTTGTGTGAGGGGGAGATAGTTGATGTCGTATCAACTATCTGAATTCATTATAGGAAACAAATGTGTCCAAACTATGTTTCTTTTCTAAAAGAAAAGGAAAGTTTCTTAAGAGAAGTTAAGAAAACAAAAAAGGAGCGACATATGCGAAAATAGGGGTGTAGATGGAAGGGTCATGCAGGTATGTGGGAAAGGCGGTGCAAAGAGAAGAAAAATATGTGGCGGATAGGCTAACAAAGCGTTAAAAAAGTATTGCAATTTCAATATGAGTATTGTATAATAGCACTTGCGTTGAAGAAATCTATAAAGATATGCGCGATTAGCTCAGTTGGTAGAGCACCTGACTCTTAATCAGGGTGTCCAGGGTTCGAGCCCCTGATCGCGCAGTATAAATCGCTGTTTTTGCAGAACTTGAAGGCTGTGGGGACGGTGATTTTTTTGTGCCGAAAATGGCGGATTTGCATGGTTTTCCCTATAAAATAGTCGTATGCAACTTTTAAACAGTACAGACTTTATTTTATGGGAGTGAATGAGCATGAAGTACGGATACGCAAGAGTTTCCACCAGGGAACAAAACATTGACAGGCAGCTGAGCGCCATATTAAAGGAAGGAATTGCACAGGACAGGATCTACGTTGATAAGGCCAGCGGGAAAGATTTTAATCGCAGGAAGTACAAAAGAATGATCAGAAAACTAAAAGAAGGCGACGAACTGTATATTAAGTCCATCGACAGGCTGGGGAGAAATTATGATGAGATCATAAAAGAATGGAATCGGATCACAAAAGAAAAAAAGACGGAGATCATTGTACTGGATTTTCCGCTTCTGGATACAAGGAGCAAAGCAAAGGATCTGACGGGAAAGTTTATGGCAGATATCGTGCTTCAGATTCTGTCTTATGTGGCGCAGATAGAAAGAGAAAACATCCGCCAAAGACAGAGAGAGGGGATCGTGGAGGCGAAGAAGCGGGGAATCAAATTCGGACGGCCCAGAAGGCAGATGCCCGACAATTTTCAAGAGGTACTGGCTTTATGGAAAGAAGGGAGGATCAGTCTCAGAAAGGGAGCCGATTTGCTGAATGTCAGCCATACTATGTTCTCAAAATGGATTAAGGCCTATCAAGGAGGAGAAAAACACAGAGAATTGTGAAAACAGCAACGAAATAATGAAAAATATAACAAAGTTTTTGTGAAAAACAGACAAATACAATATTGACAAGAAGAAGTGTTGTCAGTATAATGTAGTCAAATTCAAGAAAGAATTGGTTGAAGGATCAGAGAGAGATTCCGATAGAGTGCGGGACGCCGAAGGGGCAAGAGGATATTTGAAACTCTCAGGCAAAAGCTCTGATCCGGACAATGCTCTGAAGAGTACACGACAGGGGAGGTTTGTCATTCGATATTCCGAATGCGAAGCTCCCTTTTTGATACGGCTTGACAGAGTTTTCACCAGGATGAAAGGAGGAGTTACAATGGAACGGAAAACACCGTTATATGAAGCGCATGTAGAAGCAGGAGGGAAGATGGTGCCGTTTGCAGGATACCTGCTGCCGGTTCAGTATGAATCCGGAGTGATCAAGGAGCACATGGCGGTACGTACCCAGGCGGGACTGTTTGACGTCTCTCACATGGGGGAGATCCTCTGCGAGGGGAAGGACGCTCTGGCAAATCTGCAGATGCTTCTGACCAACAGCTTTGAAAATATGGTGGACGGACAGGCCAGATACAGTCCTATGTGCAACGAACAGGGAGGGACGATAGACGACCTTATTGTATACAAGAAAAATGAGGGGCAGTACTTCATTGTAGTAAATGCAGCCAACCGGGAGAAGGATTATCGCTGGATGAAAGAGCACCAGTTCGGCGACGCGGTATTTACAGACGTGTCGGATGCGTATGCACAGCTGGCGCTGCAGGGACCGGAAGCTATGAAGATCCTGAAAAAGCTGACCGAGGAGGAATCTGTTCCAAAGAAATATTATCACGCAGTCTTTGATGGGAACGTAGCGGGAATCCCTTGTATCGTATCCAAGACAGGCTACACAGGCGAAGACGGTGTAGAGCTCTATGTGGACAGCAAGGAAGCGAAACGGCTGTGGGATATTTTGCTGGAAGCGGGAAAAGAGGAAGGCCTGATTCCCTGTGGTCTGGGAGCCAGGGATACGCTCCGGATGGAAGCGGCAATGCCTCTTTACGGACATGAAATGGACGACGGAGTATCTCCGCTGGAGACCGGCCTCGGATTTGCGGTAAAAATGTCCAAGGAAGCATTTATCGGGAAGGAAGCCCTGTCAGCCAATCCGCCGGCGAGAAAAAGGATCGGACTGAAAGTGACGGGACGAGGGATCATCCGCGAGCACCAGGAGGTTTCCAAGGATGGAAAACAGATCGGGCAGACGACGTCGGGCACCCATTGCCCCTTCCTGGGATACGCGATTGCCATGGCGCTGGTAGAAGAGGGAAGCGTGGATCTGGGGGATGCTGTCCAGGTAGAAGTGCGAGGACGAAAAGTGGAAGCAGAAGTAACGGCGCTTCCGTTTTACAAAAAACAGAAATAGGACGGCGGATAAGAATAGACAGAGGAAGCAATATCCATTAAAATGAACCTGTTGGGAGAAAGAAAACAAAGCACAATGGACAGAAGAAGGGAGAAGGGTTATGGAATTCAGAGAAGATGTACGGTATTCAAAATCACATGAATGGGTAAAAGAAGAGGAGGGAGTCTTCACCATCGGCCTGACGGATTTTGCACAGGCAGAGCTGGGAGATCTGGTGTTTGTAAACCTTCCGGAGGAAGGAGATGAACTGACGATAGGAGAGTCTTTTGCAGATGTAGAGTCCGTAAAGGCGGTGTCGGATGTATATGCTCCGGTTTCCGGAGTGGTGTGTGAGATCAATGAAGAGCTTCTGGATGCTCCGGAGAAGATCAATGAGGAGCCGTATGGAGCATGGTTTGTGAAGGTAAAAGAAGTGGGAGAAAAAGAAGAGCTGTTGACGGCGGAAGAATACAAAGCGTTTGTGGAGGGAGAAGCCTAACAGCATACAGACGGATACAGCAGGCAGAAGAAGCAGAGAGAGGCGGTGAATGCTTATGGGAATTTATATTCCGGGTACGGAAAAGGAACAGAAGCAGATGCTGGAGGAGATAGGGTTCCAGACGATGGAAGAACTATATGCACATGTTCCGGATGAAGTGAAGCTACAAAGGGAGCTGGAGATCCCGGAAGGGATGCCAGAGCTTTCCGTTCGCAGGAAAATGACGGAGATGGCAAGGAAAAATCATGTGTTTCCCACTGTTTTCCGAGGAGCGGGAGCATACAGGCACTATATTCCGGCCACGGTCAAAAGCGTTCTTTCAAAGGAAAATATGATGACGGCGTACACGCCGTACCAGGCAGAGATCAGTCAGGGACTCTTGCAGGCCACCTTTGAGTTTCAGACGATGATCTGCGAGCTGACAGGAATGGATGTAGCCAATGCATCTGTCTATGACGTAGGGTGCGCAGCGGCGGAGGCAGTGGCGATGTGCCGGGAGAGAAAGCGGAAAACGGCTCTGATTTCGGCAACGGTAGATCCATTCGTCGTAGAGGCGGTTCGGACCTACTGTTTCGGCAACGGGATAGAATTGACACAGATTCCCGCAAAAGACGGAAGGACAGACAGGGAGGCCCTGCAGGCGCTGCTGGCAGAGGATGTGGCATGCGTGCTGATACAGCATCCCAACTTCTACGGCAACCTGGAGGAAGCAAAAGAGATCGGGGAAGCAGTACATGAGGCGGGAGCCAAATATATCATGAGTGTGAATCCCATTTCTCTGGGGATTCTGAAAACGCCAAGGGAATACGGTGCGGACATTGCCGTCGGTGAAGGGCAGTCTTTGGGGCTACCGCTGGGATTTGGCGGGCCTTACTGCGGCTTTATGGCATGCGTATCTGCTCTGACCAGAAGGCTTCCGGGAAGGATCGTGGGACAGACCACGGACCATAATGGAAAGATCGGCTATGTGCTGACGCTGCAGGCAAGAGAGCAGCACATCCGAAGAGAGAAGGCGTCCAGCAACATCTGTTCCAACCATGCGCTTTGTGCGCTAGGAGTGGGAGTGTACCTGGCTTCGGTGGGAAGCAAAGGACTGGAGAAGGTGGCGTCTCTTTGTACCTCCAAGGCGCATTATATGGCAGAGGAACTGGAAAAAGCAGGCCTTACCATAGAGAATGGAGGAGCGTTTTTCCATGAATTTGTCACAACTTCAGAAAAATCTTCGGAGGATATCCTGCAGGCGTTGGAAGAACAGGATATTCTGGGAGGATATCCCCTTGACGAACACAGGATTTTGTGGTGCTGCACAGAGGTCAATACGAAAGAAGAGATAGACCGGGCGGCAGCCATCGTAAAGGAGGTGTAGCGGATGCTGATATTTGAAAAGGGAAAAGAAGGAAGAGGCCTGGATCTGTTTCCGGAATGCGATGTAAAACCCTGCTTGCCAGGGGAGTCGGACAGGAGAGAGCAGCCGCCTCGTCTGCCCCATCTGTCGGAAACCGAGATCAGCAGACATTATACGGAGCTGGCGAAAAAATGCCATGGAGTCAATGACGGCTTTTATCCATTGGGATCCTGTACCATGAAGTACAATCCCAAGATCAATGAAGATATGGCGGCGCTTCCGGAATTTACAGAGATCCATCCGCTGCAGCCGGAGCATACGATACAGGGGTGTCTGGATGTTTTTAAGACGCTGGAAGAATACCTGTGCGAGATTACAGGAATGGATCGCATGTCTTTTCAGCCGGCAGCCGGGGCCCATGGAGAATTTGCCGGACTTCTTCTCATCAAGGCATACCATAAAAGCCGGGGAGAAGAGAGGCGGACCAAGATTCTGGTGCCGGACTCTGCGCACGGAACCAACCCGGCAAGTGCTGTGATGGCGGGCTATTCGGTAGTCAGCATCCCTTCCGGAGCAGACGGATGTGTGGATATGGACAAGTTAAAGGCGGCTTTGGGAGACGATGTGGCAGGACTGATGCTGACCAATCCCAATACCGTAGGACTGTTTGATAAAAATATTCTGGAGATCACCAGACTGGTACATGAGTGCGGCGGACAGTGCTACTACGACGGAGCCAACCTCAATGCCATTATGGGAACAGTCAGGCCGGGAGACATGGGATTTGACGTGATCCATCTGAACCTGCACAAGACGTTTTCCACGCCACACGGAGGAGGCGGGCCGGGAAGCGGGCCGGTAGGCTGCAAGGAGCATCTGGCGTCCTTCCTGCCATCCTTCCTGATCGAAAGAGAGGAAAGCCTGGTACGGAAGAAAGCAAAGGACAGCATCGGGGAGCTTCGGACCTTCTACGGCAACTTCCTGGTGGATGTCAGGGCATTGACGTATGTGATGACCCTGGGAAAAGAAGGGATTCTGGCGTCCAGCCAGAATGCGGTGCTGAACGCCAACTATATGAAAAACAAGCTGAAAGATATCTATACTATGGCATACGACGAAACCTGTATGCACGAGTTTGTCATGAGCCTTTCCGATCTGAAGAAATCTGTTGGAGCGACAGCGATGGATATTGCAAAAGGCTTGCTGGATAACGGGATCCATCCGCCCACCATGTATTTTCCTTTGATTGTAGAGGAAGCTCTGATGATCGAGCCTACGGAAACCGAATCCAGAGAAACGCTGGATGAGGCGGTGGCGGTACTGAGAAAACTGCACGAGACGGCTCTGAAAGATGCCGAACAGCTGCACCAGGCTCCGATGGAAACGCCGGTTACCAGACTGGACGAGGTGGGAGCCGCAAGAAATCCGGTGCTACGATATGAGTTCCCAAAAGAGTAGAGACGGAATGGCAGCAGGCGCCTTCTTGCAAAAATGGTTTTCGGAAAGGCGTCTGCTGTATGAGGGAGAGGAAAGATGGAAAAATATGATGTAATTATCGTGGGAGCAGGACCGGGAGGCTACGTCTGCGGAATCCAGGCCGCCAAAGCGGGGCTTCGCACCGCCGTCGTGGAGGACAGAGAAGTAGGAGGCACCTGTCTGAACCGGGGATGTATTCCGGCGAAGGCAATGGTACACGCTTCTTCCGTCTATCGGGAGATGAAAGAAAGTGAGCAGTTTGGCGTTTTTGCATCGGAGGTCCGGTATGATTATGGAAAGATCCTGGCGTACAAGGAGGGTGTGACAGAGCAGCTTTGCCAGGGGGTAGAAGCCCTTTTAAAGGGAAACGGAGTTACCCTTCTCAAAGGGAAAGGGAGACTGGAAAAGGGCAAAGTGGTTCGGGTAGTCTCTGAAGCGGGAGAGACCTGCTATGAAGGAGAGAGGATCGTTTTGGCTACCGGCTCCAAACCGTTTCTGCTGCCGATCCCGGGAATGGAGCTTCCGGGGGTTTTGACCAGCGACGAACTGTTCCGGCTCCGGGAGGTTCCGGATAGTCTCGTGATCATAGGCGGTGGCGTGATCAGCGTGGAATTTGCCAGTGTTTACGCCAATCTGGGATGTAAGGTGACGATCGTGGAAGCCATGGCAAGACTGCTTCCCAACATGGAGGACAGGGAAATCTCCCAGAACCTGCGGATGATCCTGAAAAAACGGGGCGTGGAGGTATTTACTTCCGCAGCGGTACAGAGAGTGGAGCAGGAGGAAGACGGGTACGCCTGTGTATTCCTGGAGAAAGAAAAAGAAGTCAGGGTTTCGGCACAGTATGTACTGTGTGCAGTGGGAAGGATTCCCAATACGGACGGACTGCTGGGAGAAGGGGTAGACCTTGTTCTGGAAAAAGGCAGAGTGGTGGTAGATGAGAACTTTGCATCCAGTGTGGAAGGTGTGTATGCCATCGGAGACCTGATCAAAGGAATGCAACTGGCACACCTGTCCAGCGCCCAGGGAATCTATGTGGCGGAGCATCTGGCAGGAAAAGCGGTTACGGTAGATACCGGCCTGGTTCCGGGCTGCGTATATACCGATCCGGAGATCGCGGCGGTGGGAATCACGGAAGAGGTGGCAAAGGAAAAGGGGATTCCGGTAAAAACCGGAAAATTTGTCATGAGCGCCAACGGAAAATCTCTGATCACCAAAGAAGAACGAGGATTTATCAAGGTTGTGACAGAGGAAGGAACACAGAAGGTTCTGGGAGCGCAGATGATGTGCGCCAGGGCAACGGATATGATCGGAGAGTTTGTGACGGCCATTGCCAATCAGATGACGGCGGACCAGATGCTGAAGGGAATGCGTGTGCACCCCACCTACAATGAGGGCGTGGGAGAAGCGCTGGAGGACGCTGTGGGAGAGGCGGTACACATCATGCCAAAGAAGAAACCACAATAGTTTAGGGATTGCAGCAGTTTCAAAAGAAGCATACAAGACAGAAAGGTGGCAGACGATATGGGATTTAAAAGTGATATTGAAATCGCACAGGAAGCGGAGATGCAGGTTATTAATCAGATAGCAGATTCCATAGGGATTCCGGATCGGTATGTGGAGAACTATGGAAAATATAAGGCAAAGATCGATTATTGCTACTACCAGGAAGAACTGATCCATCGAAAAGACGCAAAAGTGGTGCTGGTAACGGCGATCAACCCGACTCCGGCCGGGGAAGGAAAAACTACCACGACCATCGGACTGGCAGACGCCATGAACCGTTTGGGCCATAAGACAATGGTGGCTCTTCGCGAGCCTTCTCTTGGGCCGGTGTTCGGAGTAAAAGGAGGCGCTGCCGGAGGCGGCTATGCGCAGGTGGTTCCCATGGAGGATATCAATCTCCACTTCACCGGAGACCTGCACGCCATCGGAGCAGCCAACAACCTGATCGCGGCCATGCTGGACAACCACATTCATCAGGGAAATGCTCTGGATATTGATACCAATCGAGTGGCGTGGAGAAGGTGCGTGGACATGAATGACCGGCAGCTTCGCTGCGTTGTGGACGGACTGGGGGGAAAAGCAGACGGAGTGACCAGACAGGATGGGTTTGATATTACCGTGGCTTCCGAGATCATGGCCATCTTCTGCCTGTCCAACGATATCTTGGATCTGAAGGAACGGGTGTCCAGGATCATCGTGGCGTATTCCAGAAGCGGAAAGCCGGTAACGGCGGGAGATCTGCACGCAGAAGGAGCGGTGGCAGCCCTGTTAAAGGATGCGCTGAAACCGAATCTGGTACAGACGCTGGAAGGTACGCCTGCCTTTATCCATGGCGGTCCCTTTGCCAATATCGCCCATGGCTGTAACAGTGTGATCGCCACAAAAATGGGGATCAAGCTAGCGGACTATATGATCACGGAGGCCGGCTTTGGGGCAGATTTGGGGGCAGAGAAATTCCTGGACATCAAGTGCCGCATGTCCGGTATCAGACCCAATGCCGTGGTGCTGGTGGCAACGATCAAAGCGCTGAAATATAACGGCGGGGTTCCGAAGGCAGATCTGGCGCAGGAGAACCTGGAAGCTCTGGAAAAGGGACTTCCCAACCTGCTGAAGCATATTGAGAATATTACGAATGTATATAAACTGCCGGTGGTGGTAGCCATCAATGCCTTTCCTACAGATACCAGGGCAGAACTGGAGCTGGTAAGAGAATCCTGCAAAAAACTGGGAGCCAATGTAGCGCTGTCCGAAGTGTGGGCAAAAGGTGGAGAAGGCGGGGAGGAACTGGCAAAAGAAGTGGTTCGTCTCTGTGAAGGAGAAAGCACCATGGAGTATGTCTATGATGTGAACGGATCGATCCGGGAAAAGATCGAGGCCATTGCAACCAGGGTATACGGGGCTTCCGGAGTGGAATTTTCACCGAAGGCGGCAAAGGAGCTGAAGAACTTTGAAGAAATAGGCCTGGCAGGGCTGCCCATCTGCATGGCGAAAAACCAATATTCCCTGACAGATGATGCAAAGAAGCTGGGGCGTCCGGAAAACTTTAAGATCACCATCCGGGATATCACAGCGTCGGCGGGAGCGGGCTTTTTGGTGGCGTTGACCGGCGACATCATGAAGATGCCGGGACTTCCCAAAGTACCGGCAGCGGAGAAGATCGACGTCGATGCAGACGGAGTGATCTCAGGACTGTTTTAAGGAGAATAGACATATGATGCTGGAACAAAAAACAACAGACTTTCTGGAAGCCTTATCTTCGAAGGAGCCGGTGCCGGGAGGCGGAGGCGCCTCGGCGGCGGTGGGGGCGTTTGCTTCTGCGCTGGGAATGATGGTAGCCAACCTGACGGCAGGGAAGAAAACCTATGCGGCGGTGGAGGAAGAAATCTTAGAAACAAAAGAGCGGCTTCTGACGCTCCAAAAGGAACTGATACGCCTGACAGATGAGGATGCAAAAGCATTTGAACCTCTTTCCAGAGCGTATGGACTTCCCAGAGAGACGGAGGAAGAGAAGGCAGAGCGGGCAAGAATCATGGAGGCAGCCTTGTATGAAGCCAGCCGGGTTCCCCTGCAGATCATGCAGACGGTCCGGCAGGTGATGGAGCTTTTACGGATTTTGGGAGAAAAGGGCAGCAGGATCGCCATCAGTGATGTGGGAGTCGGGATTCTGTTTGCGCAGGCGGCGCTGGAAGGCGCCTCTCTCAACATATACATCAATACCAGACTGATGCAGGAAAAGGAGCAGGTGGCAAAGCTGAACGCAGAGGCGGATGCCTTGATCAGGGAAGCGAGGACGCTGAAAGAGGAGATCTATCTTGCCGTATTAGAAAAGATTCGCTAGGAGGAAGCTATGGGCATAGTAATGAAAGGCGCGGATGTGGCAAATGCCATGAAAGAAGAGCTGCTTCAAAGAGTGGCAGGTCTGAAGGAAAAGGGAGTGAGCCCCTGTCTTGCCATTCTGCGGGTGGGAGCCAGACCGGATGACCTTGCCTATGAACGGGGGGCAAAAAAGCGGATGGAGCTTCTGGGAATCGACTGCCGTACAGTAGAGCTTCCCCGGGACATCCGGCAGGAAACCTTTGAAGAGAGGCTGAAAGAATTGAACGAAGACGGCCGGGTGCATGGCATCCTGCTGTTTCGTCCTCTGCCCGGACATCTGAACGAAGAGGCCGCTAAGAGGATCGTGGATCCCGGGAAGGATATGGACGGGATGTGCCCGGCCAATGTGGCCAAGGTATTTGCGGGAGACGATACCGGCTATGCGCCCTGTACGGCGGAGGCGGTGATCGAACTTCTGGATCACTATAAGATCCCCCTTTCCGGTAAACGGGTGGTGGTAGTAGGACGGAGTATGGTGGTAGGAAGACCTCTTTCCATGCTGCTTTTGAAGCGACATGCCACTGTGACGATCTGTCACACCAGGACCAGAGATCTTCCTGGGGTGTGCCGGGAGGCGGAGATTTTGGTGGCGGCAGCCGGAAAGGCCAGAATGATCACGCAGGACATGGTGGGAGAGCAAGCCGTGGTAGCAGATGTAGGGATTAACGTAGATGAAGAAGGCAACATGTGGGGAGATGTGGATTTTGAGACGGTGCAGGAGCAGGCCTCTCATATCAGCCCGGTGCCAAGGGGAGTGGGGAGTATCACCACTTCCGTTCTGGCAAAGCATGTGGTGCAGGCCGCCGAAAGACAGACGGACAACGAATGACTTCTTATCTTACCTTTGCAGCCTCATTGCATCAAAGCGAAAGCCGGATGCAGTGAGGCTGTTTTTGTGGTACACTGTTCTACAGAGAAGGGAACGGGAGGGATGAAGATGAAAAAGCTGCTGAAACTGGTGGTGGTAGACGATGAACCGATCCTGCTTCAGGGACTTTTGACCACCTATGACTGGGAAGGAATGGGATTTGAAGTGGCGGGATCCGCACAAAGCGGGGAACAGGCGCTGGAGGTGATCCGCAGCATCAGACCGCAGGTGGTACTGACAGACATCCGCATGAAACAGATGACAGGACTTATGGTCATGGAAGAGGCAAAAAAAGAAGGGATCGACAGCCTGTTCATTGTCCTGAGTGCGTACCGGGACTTTGAATATGCACAGCAGGCCTGCGACCTGGGAGCCTATGCATATCTGCTGAAGCCCATTGAAGAAAAGAAGCTGGAGGAGACCATGACCGGAGCCTATCAGGTATGCCTGCGTCAGATCGAAACGGAGCAAAAATATGAATCGTATGAAAAGATCCTGAGAAAAGACGAAACCAGCTTTTTACAGGTACTGGTAGAGAAGTACATCTATGACCTGATCTCAGAGGAAAAGCTGGAGGAAGTATTTGAAACCATCGGAGGGGTATTGGAAGAAAAAGACGGATTTCTTGCCCTTTGCACGGATATTGATATTGCAGATAAGATCATTAACGCCGGAGAATATGAAAAAAGACGGCGGAGCTTTTTGGAAAAGCTGGAGGAAGAGCTGAACGGTGACGTGTTTTTAAGACCCTTTGAGGGGGCAGAGGGAGGGATGGTCTTTCTGGTCAAGACACAGGACAACACCATGGCTCATCGACTGAAATCCTTGACAGACAGGCTGCGACAGGAAGAAGGAAGTCGCGTGGTAGCCGCCATTTCCAAGCCGTATAAAGGGATTCGGGGATTAAAGAAAAGCACAGAAGAAGCAACGAAACTATTTCTAAAAGCGGGGACGGCAGGTGGAAATGATCTGAGATTCCTGAAGGCCAAAGAACGGGAAGAGGGATCTTATCTGGCGGACGCAGAGACCCGGGTGGTCTATTCGATCCGGAAAAACAGCCAGGAGGATCTGAAGGAGGCCTTTGTGCAATTTCTCTATCTGCTGCCAAGAGAAGAACACCTGCAGGAGCAGCATCTTCATAAGGTTATGCTGAAAACGGAGCTGATGATCCAGGGATCCTATGGGATGACGGAGGAAGTCAAGGAAAAATTTCAAAGCTATTATGTGAATATGAAGAGCCTGAACGCGGCGAAGGCGGTAGACGTGTGCTATCGGATCCTGTGTGAATCCATAGAGGCCAGAAAGGGAATGACGCAGGCGGAGGAGCCTGTTCAGGGGAAAGAATATCTGGCGGACGCCCTGGCCTATATTGAAGCAAACCTGAAAGAAGAGGAACTGTCCATTGTTTCGGTGGCGTCCCACGTGTATCTGAACCCGGTTTACTTTGGGCGGGTCTTTAAAAATACGTTCCATATGACCTTCAAGAAATATCTGCTGCAGCAGAGGATGGAAAAGGCGAAGCAGCTTTTGGAGGAGGGAGGCTACAGCATCGGAGCCATCTGCGAGCAGGTAGGGATCAGTAACCCCTCCTATTTTTCCCATTTGTTCAAGCAATACACGGGAAGCCTTCCCAGTGAATACAAAAAGGAAATGAAGGTATGATAAGAAAAATGATCACCAAAGGGATCCAAACCAAATATCTGCTGCATACTCTCGCACTTTTGGGGGTGGCGCTTCTGCTTTCCGGCGCAGGCGTCTGGACCTATGTGCGGAAAGAGCTGACAGAGAGCATCACCAACAAGTATGTCTTTATGAATGAAAAGCTTGGGATCGCGCTGGATGAGCTCTATCGGAAAAGCGACAATGTGATGGCAGACTGTATCCTGTATGAAGAGGTCCAAAAAAGTCTTCAGGTGCGGGAACTGGAAGATGTGGAAAAGCACGCTCTCAGCAAATATTTTGCCTATGTGGATCTGGAGTATGTGGAAGAATACTGCTATGTGGACAACAAACAGAATGTGTACCACCACTCCTACTCCAATCTGACGTATGAAGAGGTAAAAAACAGTGGATTGGAGGCAGAGCTTGGAGACGCCTATTCCCGGACGGTCTGGTTCTGGAAGGAGGATACCTTGTTTGGCGGAACGGAGCCGGCGCTGTTTGTAGGCAGGTACGTCAGGAGCATGAATTATGCCCACTCGCCGGGCATGCTGTTTTTTAAGATGCGTACTCCCTTTTTAGACCAGATCATAAAGGGAGATCAAGAAGTTACAAGCCAGGCGGTAACAGGGATCCTGGATGCGGACGGGCGCGCCTGTACCCTGTGGACCCGACGGGAAGACGGAGAAGCCATCGGGAAAATGGTATGGCAAGAGATCAAAAAGACCGGCGGAAGCCGGATGATCCTGGAAGGGAAACGGGTAAAAGGCGGGGTACTTTGCGCCTATCGGCAAAAAGAAAGCCAGATGACGGTGTTTACGTTTGTGCCGGACAGTACCCTGACGGGAGGGCTGACGCAGGTGTTACAGGTGATGGGGATCATCTACCTGCTGGTTCTGGCGGCGGCGGTGGTTTTAAGTCTGTATTTCTCCAAACGCTTTACCCGACCGATCCAGGAGATCAGCGATGCGATGACCGGGTTTGACGGACAGGATTTTACGAGGACGGTCCATGTGCAGACGAACACGGAACTGGACAAGATCGGGGATTCCTATAATGAAATGCTGGGAAAGATCCAGACGCTGCTGGAAGAGATCAAGGATCAGGAAAAAGAGCTTCGGATCAGTGAAATGAATACGCTGATGAGCCAGATCAATCCGCATTTTCTGTACAATACGCTGGATACCATCTATATGCTGGCGCGGATGAACGGAGAGGAGACGACCATGCGGATGATAGAGGCGCTTTCCAGGTACCTTCGTCTGTCCCTCAGCAAGGGAGAAAATCTGGTAACGCTGGAGGCGGAACTGGAGAATGTAAGAAGCTACATGGAGATCCATCAGATCCGCAACGAAAATCTTTTTCATTATGAAATCGACTGCCAGGTAGATCCCGAAAAAGTCTGGGTAGTGAAGCTGATCCTGCAGCCGCTGGTGGAAAATGCGCTGAAGCACGGATTTGCAGATCGATTTGAAGGAGGACTGATCCGGATTCGGGTAACGGAGGAAGCGGAGGGGATCCTGATCTGCGTGTTTAACAACGGCAGCGCCATGCCGGAGGCTGTAATGGAAAAGCTAAACGGATTGATGAAGCTTCCCTTTGGAGAGATCAAAAAGGCATTCCCGGAAAAGAAACGGGGGTACGGCATGATAAATGTGGTCACCAGACTGCGGCTGAAATATGGAGAGGAGGTGAAGATGTGGTATGAAACGCAGGAAACCGGAACAAACTGCTACGTCCTTCTTCCGAAGGAATCTGCGGAATCGTAAAACAGGAGCGCAGAGGATATTTTGTAGAAAGACGGCGGCATTTCTGACAGGAGGGCTGCTAGTGTGTCTGTGCCTGTCGGCGTGCGGCCCTGTAAAGGAAAAGACACAGAAAACGGAAAAAAAGGAAGTGGAAATCCCCATCACGTTTACGGTAAACCCTACGACAGGCAAGAAGAACCAACAGGAGCTGGTGGAAGCCTTTAACCAGAAATACAAAGGGAGCTATCAGGTAAAGGTGGACTGGATCATGGAAACAGAGGACGAATACCGTCAGAACCTGAAGCGGATGAACGTGACAGACCAGCTGCCGGCCGTTATCACGGATCTGCGGATGCTTCCTTCTTTTTACCACATGATGGTCACAGAGGGCAGGATCGAGGATCTGTCGGATGAGATCCGGGCAGATGAGGAATGGAGTTCTTCCATAGAAGAGGTTGTCCTTCAGGGCTGTACAGAACCGGATGGGGGGATCTATCTCTCGCCCATCAGCACGGCGGCTTTTTCCTGCTCCGGGATCTTTTGGAACCAGGAGCTGTTTGCACAGGCGGGGATCGACCACTTTCCGACTACCTGGGAAGAGTTCTGGGAATGCTGCGACAAGCTGCAGGCACACGGAATCACACCGCTGGCGCTCCATACGGAGGGAACCGGCTGGTCTCCCATGCTGTTTGCCACGGCGCAGCTTGCTTCTACGCCGGAGGGACTGGCTTTTATGGAAACGCTTTATCCGGAATCCTATAACAATGCCCAGGGGCAACAACTGGCAGAGACGCTGCAAAAGCTGTTTTCCTATGCCGGCAAGGAGGCGCTGCATTCGGATTTTGATGTGGCCTATAATGATTTCTTTTCCGGAAAGGCCGCGATGGTGGCCAACGGCTACTGGATGATCGACCAGATTCCGGCAGAATGGAAGGACAAGGTGCGTTTTTCTGCCTTTCCGGGCAATACGCTGGTCTCCTCCCCGGAGACCTTCGGATGGTCGGTGGTGTCGGGGTACTCCGAGGAGATCAAAAAGGGAGCGGTGGAGTTTTTGAAGTTCCGCACCCTCCGGAACAAACAGGAAAAGGAGAGACTGTTTTCTTCACAGGGAAGTACCGGGAAGGCGGCGCAGCAGGATTATATCCAGGCCTACCAGAACGTTTCGGGACTGGTTCCCAATTATCAGGTCAAGTGGAATTCCATCCTGCAGGAAGAAACCATCGGGAAGTATCTGCCCAAGCTGGCGGAAGGGGAGATCACGTCACAGGACTTTGTGGAGGCTTCGGATGAGAGCATAGACAGGTTCCGACAGGAGTGGTAGCTTCGGGGAGATTTTGAGAGGGGAAAAGAAAGAGAGTAAAAAGCAGGGAGACTGAAAAGTATATTTTTTTGCATTGGAAGTTGTTAATTTGTTAAAAGAATCCGGAATTCTCTGCTAAGATAGGCGTAGATTTAAGTAACCGAAAAGATTCAGAAAAGAGGGAAGGATTATGAAAAACAAAAAACGATGGCTTGCCCTGGGATTGGCAGCAGTGACGGCACTTTCCGTATTCGCAGGATGTGGAAAGAAGGAAGCAAAAGACGACAAAGGTTCTGTATATTATCTGAACTTTAAGCCGGAAGCAGCAAAGACCTGGGAAAAAATTGCAAAGAAGTACACGGAAGAGACTGGTGTGGAAGTGAAAGTGGTAACCGCAGCGGCGGGAACCTATGAGCAGACACTGAAATCCGAGGTGGCAAAGAAGAATCCGCCGACACTGTTCCAGATCAACGGACCGGTGGGATATCAGAACTGGAAGGCATATACAGCAGATCTGAAGGACACCAAGCTTTACAGCTGGCTGTTGGATCAGGATATGGCAGTGAAGGACGGCGAGGGCGTATACGGAATCCCGTTTGCAGAAGAAGGATACGGAATCATCTACAATGATGAGATCATGCAGAAATATTTTGCACTTTCTGATAAAGCGGTAGACATTTCTTCTACAGAAGAGATCAACAGCTTTGACAAGCTGAAAGCTGTTGTAGAAGACATGACGGCAAAGAAGGATCAGCTGGGAATCGAAGGCGTGTTTGCCTCTACTTCTCTGAAACCGGGAGAGGACTGGAGATGGCAGACACACTTGATGAACCTGCCTCTGAATGCAGAATACAAGGATAAAGACGAAACAAATCCGGACAAGATCGACTTTACATACAACAAAGAGTACAAGCAGATCTTTGACCTGTACCTGAACAACTCTGTTACAGAGGCGAAGCTTCTGAGCTCCAAATCTGTAGATGACTCCATGTCAGAGTTTGCACTTGGAAAAGTAGCAATGGTTCAGAACGGAAACTGGGGATGGGGACAGATCAGCGGCGTAGACGGAAACACTGTAAAAGAAGAAAGTGTGAAATTCCTTCCAATCTATATTGGCCTGGAGGGAGAAGAAAACCAGGGACTTTGCATCGGAACAGAGAACTATATGTGTGTGAATGCAAAAGTCAGCGAAGCAGATCAGAAGGCAACCATCGCATTTATGGAATGGCTGTTCAACTCTGATGAAGGAAAGGCATTTGTAACCAAGGATCTGGGATTCATCGCACCGTTCAACACCTTCTCTGATGAAGAGAAGCCGACGGATCCGCTGGCAAAAGAGATCCTGAAGTACATGGCAGACGAGAACAAAGCAAACGTTCCATGGAACTTTACAACAATGCCGAGCCAGACGTGGAAGGACGATTTCGGCGCATCTCTTCTTGAGTATGCACAGGGATCCAAAGAGTGGGACAAGGTCGTTAGCGACATGACAGAAGAATGGGCAACAGAAAAAGCTAACGCTCAATAGACTGAAATAGTATGACAACAAGACGAAACGGGTGGGGCAGAAAACAGGTCCGCCCGTTTCGTTCGCACAAAAGGATTGGAAGCAGAGGAGAGACAATATGCAAAAATCATACAAAAAATATTTTGCATTGTTCGCACTTCCCACAATTATCGCATTTATCATTGCTTTTCTTGCACCGTTCATCATCGGGATTTTTCTGTCGTTCTGTGAGTTTACGACGATCATGGATGCAGAGTTTGTGGGGGTTAGCAACTACATCAAAATATTCCAGACAAAAGAGTTTTTAGACGCATTCTGGTTTACTACAAAATTTACGGTGGTGTCTGTGATTTCCATCAATGTGCTGGCATTCACCCTGGCCTATGTTCTTACCAGAGGGATCAAGGGAACCAACCTGTTCCGGACGGTATACTTTATGCCCAACCTGATCGGGGGGATCGTACTGGGTTATATCTGGCAGATCCTGATCAACGGGGTACTGGCAAAATTTGGCGTGACCATTACGGCAGAAGCAAAATACGGATTCTGGGGACTGGTGATCCTGATGAACTGGCAGATGATCGGATATATGATGATCATTTATATTGCGGGGATCCAGAATATTTCTACAGACGTGATCGAGGCGGCAAAGATTGACGGAGCCAACAAGTGGCAGGCTCTGACGAAGATCACCATTCCTATGGTGATGCCATCCGTTACCATTTGTCTGTTTTTGACGTTGACCAACTCGTTTAAGCTATTTGACCAGAACCTGGCGCTGACAGCCGGAGCTCCCGGAAAATCGACGGAGATGCTGGGGCTTAATATTTACAGCACCTTCTACGGAAGAGTAGGATGGGAAGGAGCCGGACAGGCGAAAGCGGTGATCTTCTTCCTGATCGTGGCGCTGATCGCTTTGACGCAGCTGTTTATTACCAGAAAGAGGGAGGTGGAGAACTAATGGCAGGAAAGAAAAGAAAAGAGATGGCGCCGGAAATGGAAGTTTCCAAAAGCGTGGGAAATCTGCTTACCGTCATTTTGGTAGTGCTCTCCGTCACCTTCCTGGTTCCCATATTTTTGGTGGCGATGAATTCGGTGAAAGGAAAGCTGTACATCAGTGACGCTCCCTTCCAGCTGCCAAAGGCAGATACCTTTGTGGGGCTGAGCAACTATATCGAGGGAGTTTCCAAGACAGAATTTTTGAAAGCGGCAGGCTATTCCCTGTTTATCACCGTTTGCTCGGTGGCGGTCATTGTGCTGTTTACGTCTATGACGGCATGGTGGATCACCCGGGTAAAAAACAAGTTTACCAGTATCGTGTATTACCTGTTTGTGTTTGCCATGATCGTTCCCTTCCAGATGGTGATGTTCCCCATGGTAAAGATAGCGAACATGCTGTATCTGGATAATCCGGTGGGGATCATCCTGATTTACCTGGGATTTGGGTCCGGCCTTTCCGTATTTATGTTCAGCGGATTTGTAAAGGCTATCCCGGTTTCGCTGGAAGAAGCGGCTATGATCGATGGATGCAGCCCTATACAGATCTATTTTAAGATCGTGTGGCCGATCCTGAAGCCTACGGCTATCACGGTGGCTATTTTGAATACCATGTGGGTATGGAATGACTACCTGCTTCCGTATCTGGTGCTTGGAACCGACTACAAAACCATTCCCATCGCGGTGCAGTACCTCCAGGGAGGCTACGGCTCCATCGACATGGGAGCCATGATGGCGGTTCTGGTATTGGCGATCGTTCCCATCATTGTATTCTACGTTTCCTGTCAGAAATACATCATTAAGGGTGTGGCAGCAGGAGCAGTAAAAGGCTAGGGAAGTTGGAGGAAAAGCGAGCATGAGAACCAGTGGAGTATTGATGCCTGTTTCATCCCTTCCATCCAGGTATGGGATCGGATGTTTTTCAAAAGAGGCATATGAATTTGTGGATTTCTTAAAGGAATCCGGACAGTCCAGGTGGCAGATACTGCCACTTGGACCAACTGGTTACGGAGATTCTCCGTACCAGTCTTTTTCTACGTTTGCGGGGAATCCGTATTTTATCGATCTGGAGCAGTTGATCCAGGAAGGACTTCTTGACAGAAAGGACTGCCAGGAGCATGACTGGGGAACGCAGGAGGAGCAGATCGACTACGAAAAAATCTATCAGGGAAGATTCCCGCTGCTGAAAAAAGCCCATGCGGCCTGGCGGCAGAACAAACCCAGGGAATGGGCTGCGTTTTTGGAAACGGAGGGGTACTGGGTAAAAGACTATGCCCTGTATATGGCAGTCAAGGAAGCTTTTGCGGGGAAAAGCTGGAGCGAGTGGGAGGAAGGCATCCGCGTCCGCAGACCGGAAGCGGTGAAAGCCTATGAAGAAAAGCTGGCAGACCAGGTGGAGTTCTGGGGATTTACACAATTTTATTTTCAGAAACAATGGAAAAAGCTAAAGGCCTATGCCAACCAAAACGGAGTTTCCGTGATCGGGGATATTCCTATCTATGTGGCGCTGGATAGTGCAGATACCTGGGCGAATCCAAAGCTGTTCCAGCTGGATGAGAAGAATATACCGGTCAAGGTGGCGGGATGCCCGCCGGATGGATTTTCTGCTACGGGGCAGCTTTGGGGGAACCCGCTGTATACCTGGGAGTATCATAAAAAGACCGGCTATGCCTGGTGGCTTCAGAGGGTGCGGCACTGTTTCCAGCTGTATGATATTATGCGGATTGACCATTTTCGGGGATTTGACGAGTATTACGCGATTCCCTACGGAGAAAAAACGGCAGAAAACGGCGCATGGGAAGCGGGGCCGGGAATGGAGCTGTTTGCTGCGATCCGGGAAAGACTGGGAGAACTCCCCATCATTGCGGAGGATCTGGGATTTTTGACGGACAGTGTGCGAAAGCTTCTTGCAGACAGCGGATATCCGGGGATGAAGGTGCTGCAGTTTGCCTTTGATTCCCGTGAGGAAAGCGACTATCTTCCTCACAATTACGAGAGGAATGCGGTGGTATACACCGGCACCCATGACAATGATACGCTGCAGGGCTGGTACCGGGCGTTGGAAAAAGAAGACAAGGAAATGGCGCTGTCTTATCTGAACAATCAGGCGACGGCAGACGAAGAGATCCATTGGGACTACATCTGCCTGGCTATGAGAAGTGTGGCAGATACCTGTATCATTCCCATGCAGGATTACCTGGGACTGGGAGGAAGCGCCCGTATCAATACACCCTCTACCCTGGGGGGAAACTGGTGCTGGCGGATGAAGCAAGGGGCCCTGAGCGGGCAGCTGGCAAAAAGGATCGGCCGTATTACAAGCGTCTGCGGGAGAGTATAGCAGAAGAAAAGACATCAGAGTCTGAAAGATAGCAGGAGGAAAACGAATGAACATCAAACAGAAACTTGAGGAAAGATTGGGAAGCACCATCGGTCAGGCGGACGACAAGGCAATTTATTACAGTCTGCTGGGACTGACGAAGGAGTTGACAAAAGAAAAGAAAGAAAATCCGGGAACAAAAAAAGTGTACTACATTTCGGCAGAGTTCCTGATTGGAAAGCTTCTGTCCAACAACCTGATCAATCTGGGCGTGTATGATGAAGTAAAGGAACTGTTAGAGCAAGAAGGAAAGCTGCTTTCTCAGATCGAGGAGGTGGAACCGGAGCCGTCTCTTGGAAACGGAGGACTGGGAAGGCTTGCTGCCTGCTTCATGGATTCGATGTCAACGCTGGGACTTTGCGCAGCGGGGATCGGTCTGAACTATCACTATGGATTGTTCCGCCAGGTACTGGAAAACAGGAAACAAAAAGAAGTGAAAAACCCCTGGATCGAGCAGGAAAACTGGCTGGTGGACACAGGGATCCACTTTACGGTGCCGTTCCGTGACTTTCAGCTACGGTCCACACTGTACGATATAGATGTGCCGGGCTATGAAAGTGGAGTAAACCGCCTGCACCTGTTTGATGTGGATACCCTGGATGAAAGCCTGGTGGAAGAAGGGATCAGCTTTGACAAAACGGCGGTAGCAAAGAACCTGACCCTGTTCCTTTACCCGGATGACAGCGACAAGGCGGGACATCTGCTTCGGATCTACCAGCAGTACTTTATGGTAAGCAACGGTGCGCAGCTGATTCTGAAGGAAATGGATGAGAAGGGCTATGATGTAAGACAGATGCATGAGCATGTGGTCATTCAGATCAACGATACCCATCCTTCCATGGTGATTCCGGAAATGATCCGCCTTCTGGAAGAGAGAGGTCTGTCCTTTGAGGAAGCGGCAGATGTGGTAAGCAGGACCTGTGCGTATACCAATCACACGATTCTGGCGGAGGCGTTGGAAAAATGGCCGTCCTCTTATCTGGAAGAGGTGGTTCCGCATCTGATGCCGGTGATCCGGAAGCTGGACGAGAAGGCGAAAAAGGCACATCCCGACGAGGCGGTTGCCATTATTGACGGGGATGGAAGAGTTCACATGGCGCATATGGATATCCACTATGGATTCAGCGTAAACGGTGTTGCCGCTCTGCATACAGATATCCTGAAGGAATCTGAGCTGAAAGCTTTTTATGACATTTATCCGGAGAAATTTAATAATAAAACCAACGGGATCACCTTCCGCCGCTGGCTGATGCACTGCAATCCCAGCCTGGCAGAATACCTGACAGAACTGATCGGCAGCGGCTGGAAAAAAGACGCACAGGAACTGGAGAAGCTTCTGTCCTATGAAGCGGAGGAAGCGGTGCGAAACAGACTGCTGGAGATCAAAGCGGACAACAAAAAGAAACTGAAAAATTACTTAAAAGAAACACAAAATGTAGAAATCTGTGAGAACTCTGTATTTGATATCCAGATCAAACGGCTCCACGAGTACAAGAGACAACAGATGAACGCCCTTTACATCATCCACAAGTACCTGGAGATCAAGGCAGGAAACCTGCCGAAAACACCTGTTACTATGATCTTTGGCGCAAAGGCGGCTCCTGCATATACGCTGGCAAAGGATATTATCCATCTGATTTTGTGCCTGCGTGATCTCATTGAGGCAGATGAGACAGTAAGACCGTATCTGCGGGTGGTGATGGTAGAAAATTACAACGTGACCAAGGCGGAATACCTGATTCCTGCCTGCGACATTTCAGAACAGATCTCTCTGGCATCCAAGGAAGCCAGCGGAACAGGAAACATGAAGTTTATGCTCAACGGAGCCGTGACACTGGGAACCATGGACGGAGCCAATGTGGAGATCTGCGATCTGGTAGGCGAGGACAGTATCTACATCTTCGGAGCAAAAAGCCAGGAAGTGATCCGACTTTATGAAACAGGCTCTTACTGTGCAAAAGATCTCTATGCGTCCAGGGAAGGAATCAAGAAGCTGGTGGATTTCATTGTAGGAGAGGAATTGCTGGCGCTGGGAGATCCGGAAAGTCTGAACCGGCTGTATCAGGATCTCATCCACAAAGACTGGTTTATGGCGCTGCTGGACATTGAATGTTATATTGCAACGAAGGAAAGAATGCTGTCCGATTATGAGGACAGAGAAAAATGGAGCCGCATGATGCTGAAGAACACGGCAAAGGCAGGATTTTTCTCTTCAGACCGAACCATCGCGGAGTATAACAGAGATATCTGGAAGCTGTAGAAGGACGGAAGAACGAAAAAGGAACAGACAGGAAAAGAAAAGTAAAAAGATAGAATCATCTTTCGCAGGGGAGAAGGAAAGACTCCGGCCAGGAGACCGTGGAAGCAATGTGCTTCCGGGTATCATAGGTCCGGAGTCTTTTGCGTGTGGAAATACAAAAAGGCTGCCTGTGGTCAAAGGGGGAGGGAGTCTGACGGATCGGGGAAGGTCCTGCGGCAGGAATGTTTGTGGCAATCAGCGGCGGGATGGCTGGCAAAGGACTGCTTTTTAACCTCCCGGGGATAAATCCCCTTGTACTTTTTGAACAGCGTGGTAAAACGGCTGTGGGAAGCGTATCCCACCGATTTGGCAATATCCTTTATCTCCAGATCGGTGGTGGACAGCAGCGTCTCTGCGATGTTCATCCGTTTTCTCTGAGAGTATTCGGTAATACTCATCTGATTTTTCAAAGAAAAGAGCGTTTTTAGTTTCGTCCCGCTCATCATGGCAATTTTTTCCAAAAGCTCCTGGGGAATGTCCAGTGCATAATGGTCGTTGATATAGTTTTCCACATTTTCCAGTCCGCGTTTGTCGGCGGCAGAAATCTGGCGGAGCCGGGATTTGTTCAGGTAGGCGTCCAAAGTGATACTGAGCCATTCTTTGGCCTTGGCCTCAAAAAAAAGCTGAGCGGCAGGAACTGTCATCTGACAGGTTAAAATGGCGTTTGCCAGAAGCTCCAGAGGCTTGGTGACCAGCTCTCGGGTATCGAAAAAGACGTCAGACGCGGGGATATCCGAAGAAGCAAGATATTCCTGGATCATATTTTCCTTGAAGCTGATCCCCACGCTGAGAAAGGGGGAGTTGCCATGGAGAAGAAAACGGGCGGAGGTTTCTTCTGTACTGGAGACCAAAAGCGTATTGGAGGTCAGTGTCTGATAAGGAGTAAAACACTCTCCGTTAGCGGATTTGATGTAGGTGGAATTAAAGGAAAACAGGTGGGAGAGTCCGGAAAAGGATCCGACGATCTTTTCCTTTGTTATGAAAAAATCATGGATATCTACAATAAACTGATCGGTTTCATAGTACCAGTAACAGCCGTCAAAATCTTCGCCCTGCATATGAAATGTCTGACCGGCAGAGCAGAATCCGGCAGAGTTCGGACAGATCTGACAGTCGAGGGTTTTTAGAAACTCTGAAAAAGAAGACATAGGCACCTCCTGCGATTGCAATCAGACTATTGCAATTAGACAAAACAATAATACGATTAGACATTAAAAGCTAGATTGATTGTATCATTTTTTAAAAGCAGATACAATAATAAAGTGAAAATGCTTATGCATAAAGGGGTTCTGTGCAAATGCATATTGAGGGGTGTTATCAAAAACAAAATCACTGTCTAAACGTGACAGAAAAGGAGGGTTTTATGTTTCGGGTTTATAAAAAACTAATCAGCTATGCGCCGGAAAAAAAGTACCTGTTGTTTCTGACGGTTCTTTTTTCGGCGGGAGCAGCTCTGCTTCAGATCTATGCCTTTTATAATCTGTATGGATTTTTAAATCGGCTGATCCTGGAAGGGAATCAGGAAGGGGCGACACAATCTGCCCTTTGGATCGCAGGCTTGATGTTTGGCGGAGGAATTTTGTATTTTCTTTCCCTTTCGGCGGCGCATCTGTTTGCTTTCCGTCTGGAGACAAATCTGAGAAAATTTGGGATCGATGGGCTGACAAATGCCAGTTTCCGGTTTTTTGACAAAACTTCTTCAGGGAAAACAAGGAAACTTCTGGATGACAACGCGGCTCAGACACATATGGCGGTGGCCCATCTGATCCCGGATAATACGGGAGCCATGCTGATGCCGGTTCTGCTGCTGGTTCTTGGCTTTGCAGTCAGCATCCGTGTAGGAGGGACTCTTTTGGCGCTGACAGCACTCAGCCTGCTACTGATGAGCCGAATGATGGGAGAGAAGAAATTTATGAAGATCTATCAGGAGTCTCTGGAAAAGCTAAGCAGTGAAACGGTGGAGTACATCAGAGGAATGCAGGTGGTAAAGATCTTCGGGGTGGATGTAAAAAGCTTTAAAGCGCTGCATGGAGCGATCAGGGAATACGCCAGATATGCATTGAATTATTCCATGAGCTGTAAAATCCCGTATGTTTTGTTTCAGGAATTGTTTTTCGGCCTGGTGGCGCTTTTGATCCCCCTACTGCTGTGGCTTACGGATATAGGAGGGAATCCAAAAGGAACGGTGACAGAACTGATCATGGTCTTCTTCCTAAGCGGAGTGCTGTTTACTTTCATCATGAAAGTTATGTATCTGTCCATGTATATGTTTCAGGCGCAGGACGCTGTAGGTAAGCTGGAAACGCTGTATGAACAGATGCAGGAAGACTGTCTGGAGTTTGGGAAGGAAACCCGGTTTCCGAATTTTGATATTGAATTTGAGCATGTGTCCTTTGGATATGGAGACAAGCTGGTGCTGGAGGATGTAAGTTTCCGGTTGGAAGAAGGAAAGTCCTATGCGCTTCTGGGAGCAAGCGGGAGCGGGAAATCTACGATTGCCAAGCTGATCTCAGGATTTTATAAGATTCAGTCTGGTGCGGTAAAAATTGGGGGCATCCCTTTGACGGAATACGCGAAAGAAGCAGTCATTCAAAATATTGCGTTTGTATTTCAGGATGTAAAGCTGTTTCAGACGACACTTTTTGAAAATGTGGCGCTCGCCAATAAAAAGGCCACAAAAAAAGAGGTGCTGGAGGCCATGCATCTTGCAGGCTGCGACAGCATTTTGGAAAAATTTAAAGACCGGGAGAAAACAGTGATCGGATCGAAGGGAGTCTATCTGTCCGGCGGAGAGAAACAGCGGATCGCAATCGCCAGAGCGATCCTAAAGGACGCAAAGATCGTGATCTTTGACGAGGCAAGCGCGGGGATCGATCCGGACAATGAGCATGAATTGCAGAAGGCGTTCGCCAATTTGATGAAAGGCAAGACCGTGATCATGATCGCGCATCGGCTGACCAGCATCCGGAATGTGGATGAGATTCTGGTGATGCAGGACGGGAAGATCATCGAGAGGGGAACGGACGAGGAGCTGATGAAAGAAGATACGGTATACAGACATTTTCAGAAAATTTATGCAGAGGCAAACGATTGGAGGGTTACAGATGAAAAAGTTGTTTAGAAACCGACTGGCGTTGACGGAGCAGGGAGCGAAAGATCTGGTGCGTTCCAGTATCGCAACCTTTTTTTGCTACACGATGAATATGGTACCCGCTATGCTGCTGCTGTTGTTTTTTGATCAGCTGGTGCTGGGGCATACCAGAAGCAACGGGGTGTACTTTGTCGTTTCGGCGGTCATACTGGTGGGGCTGTATGTCCTGCTGAGTATCGAATATAACTCTTTATACAATGCTACCTACAGGGAAAGCGAGCATCTGCGGATCGATATTGCAAGCACGCTGAGTAAGCTTCCTCTGTCATATTTTTCAAAACATGATCTTTCCGATCTGGCACAAACCATCATGGGAGACGTGGCGGCCATAGAGCATGCGCTCTCTCATGCCATTGCCAAGCTGATAGGGTTTCTTGCGTTTTTCGCAGTGGTTTCCGTACTGCTTCTGACAGGGAATGTGAAGCTTGGGGCGATAGTGATCCTGCCGATTTTGCTGAACTTTTTACTGATTCTTCTTTCCAAGCGGATGCAGATCAAAAATCAGGGGAAATACTATACAAAGCTGCGGAAAAATGCGGAAAGCTTTCAAGAAGCAATCGAATTGCAGCAGGAAATACAAAGCTTCGGAATGGCAAAAGAAATAAAAAGAAAGCTTTACAGAGAGATGGAGGAGAGTGAAACCATTCATATCCGGGCAGAAATACTGGTGGGTCTCACAATGAACCTGGCCAGCATTGTTTTGTACCTTTCTTTGGTAGGTGTGATCGTTTTAGGATCAGTCATGCTGTTTGCAGGAGAAATGAATCTTCTTTATTTCATCGGATATCTTCTGGCTGCCATGAAGCTGAAAGACGGGGCGGAGGCCATAGGCCAGAATATGGCGGAGCTGTTTTACATTGATTCCATGATCCGGAGGGTGAAGGAGATCCGTCAGACGCCGCTGCAGACGGGAGAGGAGGCTTCGTTAGAGCGATTTGATATTGAGCTGCAGGACGTTAGATTTTCCTATGATGCCGACACGCCGATCCTAAAGGGTGTCAGCTTTACTGCAAAGCAGAATGAGGTGACGGCTTTGGTAGGAAAATCCGGCTGCGGAAAGACCAGTATCCTGCGGCTGATGTCAAGACTGTATGACTATGAGGAGGGAAGCATCCGGATTTCAGGGAAGGACATCAAAGCGATTTCAACAAAGGCGCTGTTTGACAAAGTGTCTATTGTTTTTCAGGATGTGACGCTTTTTAATACGTCTGTTCTGGAAAATATCCGGATCGGAAAGACGGGAGCAAGTGACGAAGAGGTAAAACGTGCGGCTCGCCTGGCAAACTGCGAGGAGTTTATCAGCAGGCTTCCGGAAGGATATGCCACCAGGATCGGGGAAAACGGAGCGACCCTGTCCGGCGGGGAAAGGCAGAGGCTTTCCATTGCCAGAGCATTTTTGAAAGATGCGCCGATCGTTATCCTGGATGAGATCGCAGCAGCCCTGGATGTGGATAATGAGAAGAAAATTCAGGAAAGTCTGAACAAGCTTATGAAGGGCAAGACGGTGATCATTATTTCCCATCGATTGAAATCCATTGAAAATGCGAACAAGATCGTGGTGATCGAGGACGGAAAGGTAGAGGCCTGGGGCAAACACCAGGAACTTCTGACTTCCTCAAAAACCTACAGAGGGCTGGTGGAAAGTGCACAGCTGGCAGAGGCGTTCGTCTATTGATGGGAAAAAGGGGGAGCAGGAAAGGGTATCTTGACCTGAGGCTTTGATAATTTTTAAAAACATCGGCATAGTTGATGTAACTATCGGCTATGCCGTTTTTTTATGTCAGAGCGGTAGAAATTCGCTCTTTTCATATCTGACGGAAGAATTACCATTCCAAGTTTTTATGTTCTCGGCCGCCGGCAAATGCTGCAAGAAAAGGATATAAAAAAGCAAACATTTCGAGTATAATGAGAAGGCAGAAAAGGAGTGAGGAGCAAATGGCATTTGAACAGGCAAGAGAATATTTAAGGCAGAGAGGATACGCGGAGAGGATCACAGTGTTTCAGACCTCCAGTGCGACGGTGGAGCTGGCGGCGCAGGCAATTGGCACAGAACCGGAGCGGATCGCAAAATCCCTGACCTTCTGGGGGACAGACGGCCCGATCATGATCGTCTGCGCAGGAGACGGGAGAGTGGACAATAAAAAATTCAAGGAACAATTTGGAAGAAAGGCAAAGATGCTTACGAAAGAGGAAGTGGCAGAGTGGATCGGACATGATGTGGGAGGGGTATGCCCCTTTGGAATACGGGAAGGAGTCAAAGTGTATCTGGACGTATCCATGAAGCGGTTTGACAGGATCTACCCGGCGTGTGGAAGCAGCAACAGCATGGTAGATCTGACGCCGGAAGAGCTGGAGACTCTGTGCGAAGGGACTGCCTGGGTAGATATCTGTAAATTTTAGACAGAACGGAGAGGAAATATACCGGTTGTCATAGGCGGGAAGCCGACGCAGAGCAAATAAAAAAGCAGACAGAATTGTTTGGAAAGCGGGCAAAAAAGCAAAGGAGAGCCTGACAGGAAGATGACAGATAAGAAATATAGAAAATACCTCTTCCCTTTCAAAGAAATATGGTGTATGATAGTGAACAGACACAATATATAGTGTGAGCGAGACAAAAGGTTCGATATTTAGTGGAAGAAGGGGAGAGCGTATGAGTACGGCAAAGAACACCCGTGTTATCAAAAGAAGCGGGGAAGAAGTGGATTTTTGTATTGAAAAAATCAGGAATGCGATCATTGCAGCCAACAAGGAGGTAGATCGTCTGTATCAGATGAATGACTATCAGATCATGGCGATCGCAGACAATGTAACGGCGAAAGTGGAGGCGCTTACTCATGCAGTCCATGTGGAGGACATCCAGGATATGGTGGAGACCGGGATCATGGAGATGCGAGGCTATGAGGTGGCGCAGAAATATGTGCGTTACCGGTATAAACGGGAGCTGACCCGAAAGTCCAATACTACAGATAACGGGATCCTGGCACTGATCGAGCATATTAACGAAGAAGTGAATCAGGAAAACTCTAACAAGAACCCTGTGATCAATTCCACCCAGAGAGACTATATGGCAGGAGAGGTGAGCAAGGACCTGTCCAAGCGTGTACTGCTGCCGGAGGAAGTGGTGGCGGCCCATGAGGCGGGGATCATTCATTTTCATGATACCGATTATTTCGCACAGAAGGAGCATAACTGCGACCTGATCAATCTGGAGGATATGCTGCAAAACGGAACCGTTATCAGTGAGACGCTCATAGAAAAGCCCCACAGCTTTTTTACCGCCTGCAATGTGACGACCCAGATCGTGGCACAGGTAGCCAGCAACCAGTATGGCGGGCAGTCCTTTACTCTGGCGCATTTGGCTCCCTTTGTAGACATCAGCAGGCAGAAAATACGTAAAACGGTTATAGAAGAGAGAGAATCCTGCCACGAAACGCTGGATGAGGAGATCATCAGAAAAGTAACGGAAACACGTCTTCGAACGGAGATCCGAAGCGGGATCCAGACGATCCAGTATCAGTTGATCACTTTGATGACCTGTAACGGACAGGCGCCTTTTGTGACGGTGTTTATGTATCTGGATGAGGTAGAAGAGGGGCAGACCAGGGATGATCTGGCCATTATCATCGAAGAAGTGTTGATCCAGAGGATGCAGGGAGTCAAAAACGAAAAGGGTGTATGGATCACACCGGCATTCCCCAAGCTGATCTATGTACTGGATGAGGATAATATCACGGAAGGATCCAAGTATTGGGATCTGACCGTATTGTCGGCAAAGTGTACGGCGAAGCGTATGGTGCCGGATTATATCTCCGCAAAAATGATGCGGGAATTGAAAAAGGGAGCAGTGTATCCCTGCATGGGATGCCGGTCTTTTCTGACGGTGGAGGAAAAGCAGAAGAACCCGGATGGAAGCTACAAATTCTACGGACGTTTCAATCAGGGCGTGGTGACGCTGAACCTGGTAGATGTGGCATGCTCCGCCAATGGAAATGAGGAGCGGTTCTGGGCTATTTTGGAGGAGCGGCTGGAGCTTTGCCACAGAGCGCTTCGCTGCAGACATGACAGGCTGCTGGGCACCATTTCGGACGTGGCGCCCATCCTGTGGCAGTACGGGGCGCTGGCAAGACTGAAGAAGGGTGAAAAAATAGACCGGCTGTTGTATGACGGCTATTCCACCATTTCTCTGGGGTATGCGGGACTGTATGAGATGTGCATGCGCATGAAAGGAAAATCGCACACGGATCCGGAGGCGAGACCGTTTGCGCTGGCAGTCATGCAGAGGCTGAACGATAAGTGCGCGCAGTGGAGGGAGGCTGAGAACATCAGCTATTCCGTATACGGAACTCCGATGGAATCCACTACGTATAAGTTTGCCAAGTGCCTGAAAAAGCGGTTTGGCGTTATTCCGGGCGTAACAGACAAGAACTACATTACCAACAGCTATCATGTGCATGTTGCAGAAGAGATCGATGCTTTCCATAAGCTCAAGTTTGAAGCAGAGTTTCAGAAGCTTTCTCCCGGAGGCGCCATCAGCTATATCGAGGTGCCGGACATGCAGGACAATATCCCGGCAGTTTTGACGGTAATGCAGTTTATCTATGAGAATATCATGTATGCAGAACTGAATACCAAGAGTGACTATTGTGAATGCTGCGGGTATTCCGGGGAGGTCGTAGTAAAAGAGGACGCATCCGGAAAACTGGGATGGCAGTGCCCCAATTGTGGAAATACCGATCAGGACAGACTGTTTGTGGCAAGAAGAACCTGTGGCTACATCGGAACGCAGTTCTGGAATCAGGGGCGGACGCAGGAGATCAAAGACAGAGTCCTGCATCTGTAGGAGGACGGCATGTACTATGGAAATGTAAAGGCCTGTGATATTGCCAATGGTCCGGGAGTAAGAGTCAGCCTGTTTGTTTCCGGCTGCAGGCACCACTGTAAAGGATGCTTCAACCGGGAAACATGGGCCTTTGACTACGGAAGTGAGTTTACCGATGCTGTCAGGGAACAGATATTGACCTATCTGCAGCCCGCCTATGTACAGGGATTCAGTCTGCTGGGAGGAGAGCCTTTTGAGCCGGAGAATCAACGGGAGCTGGTAGGGCTGCTTCGGGAGATAAAGGCGCAGTTCCCCAAGAAAGATGTGTGGTGTTACACCGGCTACCTGTATGATGTGGATCTGCAGGAGGGCGGCCGGGTGTATGGAAAAGATACCAAAGAAATGCTGTCTTATATCGATGTGCTGGTGGACGGCCCCTTTGTGGAAGCGGAAAAAGACCTGTCTCTTATATTCAGAGGCAGCCGTAACCAGAGGGTGATCGAACTAAAGACGGGGAAGTATTTATATACATAAAAATATCCTGCAGAGAAGGACGAAATTGTCCGGATTCTGCAGGATATTTTTTGGTTGCGGCGGGACAAAGCTTTCAATCGCCAGTCCCAACTGGATTGTTAAAACAAATTCTAACATGAAACTGCTTTTGACGTTAGATCGCTTCGCCTCTTTTGTAACGCTCGATCACATTCTGAATCCGCTCGCTGGGGTTCAGAAGACTGCTGACAGAGCCGTCGTGATTGAGGGTGTCGATCATCAGTGCGATGTATTTGCTCATGTCGCAATTGATGTAGTACGGACGTTCCAGAAGCTGGGGCGGCTGATAGATCAGGTTGGTAGTCAGGATGGCATCCAGTACACCCTCTTCATAAGCCTGATCAAATTTGGACAGACCGTTGGTGAAGAGTCCGAAGGTAGCAGCCGCAAAGATTCTTCGAGCCTTTCTTTGCTTCAGCTGTCTTGCCACATCCAGAATACTGTCTCCCGAGGAGATCATGTCGTCCAGGATGATCACATCCTTGCCTTCCACGGAGGATCCCAAAAATTCGTGAGCTACGATAGGATTTCTTCCGTCTACGATCCGGGTAAAATCCCTGCGCTTATAGAACATTCCCATGTCCAGATTCAGAACATTGGCAAGATAGATGGCACGTTCGGTAGCGCCCTCGTCGGGGCTGATAGCCATCATATGGTCTGCGTCGATGGTCAGATCCGGAAAGCGGCGGAGCAGTCCCTTGATAAACTGATAGGTGGGACGTACCGTTTCAAATCCGTTTAACGGAATAGCATTTTGAACCCGTGGATCATGGGCGTCAAAGGTAATGATATTGTCAGCTCCCATGCGGACCAGTTCCTGAAGGGCCAGCGCACAATCCAGAGATTCCCGGCCGCTGCGGCGGTGCTGACGGCTTTCATAAAGGAAAGGCATGATAATGTTGATACGTCTGCCCTTTCCTCCGATCGCGGCGATCACACGCTTCAGATCCTGATAGTGGTCATCCGGGGACATATGATTGATGTTTCCGGATAAGGAGTAGGTCATGCTGTAGTTGCATACGTCCACCATCAGGTAGAGATCCATTCCGCGGACAGATTCATTGACGATCCCCTTCGCTTCTCCGGATCCGAAGCGGGGTACCTTGGTGTTCAGGAGAAAGGTATCTCTTTCGTATCCGTGGAAGACGATGTCATCCTTATGAGCCGGACCGTCTTCCTTTCTCCATTTCACAAGATAATCATTGACTTTTTTCCCCAGATCCTTGCAGCTGTCAAGGGCAATGATCCCCAGGGCTCCGGTTGGAATGTTTTCAAGGTTACGGTCATTACGGCGTAGCATGGTTGGTACCTCCCGATTGTAATAATTTTTTTTGGATGCGGATATCGTCGCCGGTCAGCCTTAAGATGGTGTAGTGGCTGCTGATGCGGGAAAATGTCCGCTCTGAGTAAGTCTCTTTTATATCACCCAATGCAAGATTGGTGGATATTACGGTGGATCGGCGCCTTAGTATGCGCTCATTCAGGCAGATAAACAGCTGAGAAGCGGTGAAGGAATTGGTGAATTCCGTTCCCAGATCGTCGATGATCAGAAGATCGCAGTCGTAGATCTGAGCGTAGGCAGCCTCTGCCTCTCCTTCTGTATGGCGGAATGTATGATCGGCCAGCAGGTCAAACAATTCTGTGGAAGTCAGATAAATCACAGAATGGGAAGATTCCATGACCTCCTTGGCGATACAGTGGGAAAGGAAGGTCTTTCCGGTTCCGGTACTTCCGTAGAGAAGAAGATTCCGGAAAGTGTCCGAAAAGTTCCGGGCGAAGTCCTGACAGGTCTGAAGGGCGGTAACAGCGGCGTCTCTTGCAGAACGACCGGTCAGAGGATCCACCAGGTTGGGGGAGTAAAACCCCAGTGAAAAGGTGGAGAAATTCTCCCGTTCCAGAAAATCCTGCAGATTGGACTGTGTGTAAAGCAGATGTACCGTTTCTTTTTTCAGACAATGGCAGGGCGTGGTTCCAATATATCCGGTATCCTTACAGGCATCACAGAAGAAATCCGGCTCCAGGTAATCGGCCGGGAATCCGGCGTCAGAAAGAAGTGCTCGTTTTTGCACCAAAAGCTCTGCCAGTGTTTCTTTCAGCGAGTCCAGAGCAGAAGCATCACCGTCCAGCAAAAGACGGGCCTTTTCTATACTGGAAGACGCGATGGCATCTTCTAAGGTACGGAATTTTGGAACGGCAGCATAAACCTCTTCCAAACGTTTTTGAAGGCGCCTGCGGCTTTCCAGCTGCCGCTGCTCGTAGATCCGCATAAGTTGTGAATGTTGCGCATTGCTCAATGCCATAGATAGTCTCCTTGGAATGGGGATCTCCCGTCTCCCTACTGCTGGATCAGACGGCGCTCCATGTCATTCATATCGTAAGAACGGCCATCAAAGTTGTTGAACCTGTTTGGCGAGGAAGTCTTGGAAGAACTCTTGGTTTTCTTTTTTGCTTCTTTTTCCTGTAGATATTTTAAATCGGCCTCCTGCACATCTGACAGGGAAGAAAGTCCCTGCTCTTTCCAGTTGGAAAGAATGCTGTCCGTATACTCAAAACTGGGCTGATGGATGGTGCGGATGGTGCGGCTGCACGCCTCCAAAATCACGTCCATCGCAAATCCAAAGGTACGAGTCCACTTTTTGATGTAGGTCTCCTCTACGGGAGCAGGGGCACGGTTTTGGATTCCGTATGCCTTCAGGATGGAGTAGGCGGCTGTATTATACCGGGAAGAGGCAGCCTTGGCTTCTTCGATGGTGGTAACCTGCTGCTCTTTCCAGGAAAGGGCCACTTTTTTGATATAGTGCATGCTTTTGTGATCGTATTCCACACAGTATTCCAAAAGATAGTCGATAAGATCCGGAGAAAACTCTAGGTCTGTCAGGAAATACTGGATCGTTTCCATGTCGGAAGCGCTGAGCGTTTTTCCCAGATACTGCTCTGCGACATGGATCAGTTGTTTCAGTGCCTTCTGAGAAGAGGTTCGCTTTGTCGGCGTCTTCTTCGCAGAAGAAGCGGTTTTACTTTCCGAAAGAGAAAGCACTGTCGCAGGGCTACTTTTCTTTTCGTCGGTACGCTGTCCATAGGAGACCTTTTTGGATTTTTCGGAGGAGGCAAAGCCGGCTTCCTCGGAAGCTCCCGCATTTGAGGCGGGCACAGAAGAAGAGGCTGAACTTTCCTGATACTCTAAAAGTCCCGCCTTTTTCCAGTAATTACAAGCACGAACAATATCTTTTTCCGTACAATCCAGAAAATCTGCCAGCTGGGAAACAGACCAGGGATCCAGGCCGTTACAGGAACGGCGCAGCAGCAACAGATATACCTTTACGTATTCTCCATTGGCAGATGCCATATATTGATCGATAAAAGTATTCTCGATCGTGGTTGTGTTTGAAGTCCCCCCGGACAGGATCGGTATCCTCATATGTACTGCCTCCCTTGCATTCCCATTAAGTAGGGTTATTATAGCACCCAAAGAGAACGGGAAAAAGAAATTTCTGCAGGGAAAATCAGGTTTTTTGTGGATAAAATCCTGTGGATTTTGTGGATAACTAGTGACTCAACAAAGATTCGCCTATGTTTACAACGTCTCCGGCGCCCATAGTTATCAACAGGTCTCCTTCTATACAATGCTCCCTGCAAAAGGCCTCGATTTCTTCAAAAGAAGAAATATGGTAAGCGTCACAACCTTTTTCCCGCAGCCTTTCCACCAGCTTGGCAGAAGAGACTCCCAGCGTATCCGTTTCCCTGGCAGCATAAATGTCCGTCAGAATGACGTGATCCGCCGCAGACAGAGCATCTGCAAATTCTGCGAACAGAGCTTTGGTCCGGGTATAGGTGTGAGGCTGGAAGACACACCAGATCTCCCTGTGAGGATAGTGGGCGGCGGCTCCCAGCGCAGCCCGGATTTCTGTAGGATGATGGGCGTAGTCGTCAATGACGGTAACCCCCTGACGCTCTCCCTTGTATTCAAAACGTCTTCCGGTACCGGTAAAGCGGAGCAGTCCCTGACAGACCGCGGAAAAAGGAAGTGCCAGTACATCTGCAACGGCAATGGCCGCCAAAGCATTCATAACGTTGTGATCCCCGTTGACAGAAAGGCTGATCCGTTCGACGAACATACCGGATTTGACCAGGTCAAAGGAGGCGACCCCGTAGGGGTCATGGGTGATATTTGTGGCGCTGTAGTCGAAAGAGCTGTCTCCGCCGTATTGTACCACACGACAGCGAAGTCCTTCCAGAAGAGGAGCAAGATCAGGAATCTCACCGTTGATGACCAGGGTTCCGTCAGCAGGAAGCAAAGCCGCAAACTGTCGGAAGGAATTCCGTATGTCATCAAGATCCTTGAAAAAGTCCAAATGATCCTCGTCAATATTTAAAATGACGGCGATTTTAGGGAAAAAATGTAAAAAGCTATTGGTGTATTCACAGGCCTCTGTCAGAAAATAGTCAGAAGCGCCTACGCGGATGTTCCCGCCAATGGCTTTTAACATTCCGCCGACGGAAATGGTAGGATTCACCTCTGCCTCCAGAAGGATCTGGGACAGCATGGAAGTCGTAGTGGTCTTTCCGTGAGTTCCGGCTACTGCGATAGAAGTCTTATAGTTTTTCATCAGCTGGCCCAGCAGCTCGGCGCGGCTCAGCATAGGAAGATCTAAAGCACGGGCTGCCTGAAATTCTTCATTATCTTCCTGGATGGCCGCAGTATAGACAACAACATCAATATCAGAAGAAATATTAGCTGCTGTCTGCGGTGTGTATACCCGTACTCCCAGGGACTCCAGGCGCCGGGTCAGGGGGGAAACCTGACGGTCTGACCCGGAAACCTGAAACCCCTCCTGAAGCAGGATCTCCGCTAATCCGCTCATGCTGACCCCTCCGATTCCCATGAAATACAGGTGAACCGGATGATTAAAATCGATTTTATACATAAAAGTAATTCCTTTCTTTGTTAGGCATATCTCTACCTCTTCATTATATACAGTTGAGAGGGAAAATCCAACCTTATTTTGTTGTTGGTTTTTCACAAAAAGTAATTGAAAATCACAAAAAAAATAGCTATAATGTTCACTAAGAGAAAAGGTTATGTTATAATAAAAACGATCAATTTATACGGAGAGGATGGGGCTTATGCGAAGAAAAGAGATGATAGCGATGCTGTTGGCAGGAGGACAGGGAAGCCGCCTGGGAGTGCTGACGGCAAAAGTAGCTAAGCCGGCGGTGACATTTGGAGGAAAGTACAGGATCATAGATTTTCCCTTAAGCAACTGCATCAATTCAGGCATTGACACGGTGGGCGTCCTGACGCAGTATCAGCCACTCAGGCTGAACAGCCATATCGGGATCGGGATTTCCTGGGATCTGGACCGCAATTACGGCGGCGTCACGATCCTGCCTCCTCATGAGAAGACAGAGGGCAGCGAATGGTACACGGGGACAGCCAATGCCATTTTCCAGAATTTGGAATATATGGAAACCTTTCATCCGGAATATGTGCTGATCCTGTCGGGAGACCATATTTATAAGATGGATTATGAACTGATGTTGGATGCACATAAAAAAAACCGGGCGGATGTTACCATTGCGGTGATGCCGGTTCCGATAGAAGAGGCCAGCCGGTTTGGCGTGGTAGTGACGGAGGAGGACGGGCGGATCGCAGAGTTCCAGGAAAAACCGCCCCAGCCCAAGAGCAACCTGGCTTCTATGGGCATCTATATTTTCAGCTGGGAAGTATTAAAGGAGGCGCTGATGTCTCTGAAAGACGTCCCGGGGTGTGATTTTGGAAAGCATATCATGCCGTACTGCCACGATAAAGGGCAGGGACTTTTTGCATATGAGTACAGAGGCTACTGGAAAGATGTGGGAACACTGGGATCCTACTGGGAAGCGAACATGGAGCTGATCGACCTGATCCCGGAATTCAATCTGTACGAAGAATTTTGGAAGATCTATACCAACAATGCCAGGATACTTCCCCAGTATGTCTCGGAGGAAGGGATCGTAGAAAGAAGCATCGTAGGGAACGGGGCGGAGATCCACGGCGAGGTGAGAAACTGTGTGATAGGATCCGGCGTTGTAATCGAAAAAGGAGCAGTCGTACGGGATTCTATCATCATGCGGGATACAGTGATCGGAGAGGAGTGTATCGTAGACAGAGCCATTATTGCGGAAAGCTGCAAAATCGGGAAAAAAGCGGTTTTGGGTACGGGAGTTGAGGCACCAAACAAGCTGAAACCGGACGTGTATGCATTTGGACTGGTCACGGTAGGGGAACAGTCCTACATTCCGCCGGCAGTACAGATTGGAAAAAACACGGCGATCAGCGGAGTGACGGATCCGGAAGATTATCCGGAAGGGATTCTGGAAAGCGGTGAGACACTGATAAAGGCAGGTGAAAGCGTATGAGGGCGTTAGGAGTAATACTGGCGGGTGGAAACGCCTCTAAAATGGGAGGTCTGACAGAAAGAAGAGCGGTGGCGGCCATGCCTATCGCGGGAAGTTACAGAGCGATCGATTTTGCTCTCAGCAATATGACCAACTCCCATATACAGAAGGTGGCAGTGCTGACACAGTACAATGCCCGCTCTCTGAACGAGCATCTGAATTCCTCCAAGTGGTGGGATTTTGGGAGAAAGCAGGGGGGACTTTATATTTTTACCCCGACTATGACGGCGGATAATAAATACTGGTACCGGGGGACGGCGGATGCCATCGGGCAGAATCTGGATTTTCTGAAAAGAAGCCATGAGCCCTACGTGATCCTGGCATCGGGAGACGCCGTCTACAAAATGGATTACAACGAAATGTTGGAGTATCATATAGAAAAGAAGGCGGATATCACGGTGGCGTGTATGGCGATGCCGGTGGGGACGGACGTCAGCCGCTTTGGAACCATCAAGATGAATGATGAGATGCGGATCGAGGAGTTTGAGGAAAAGCCGCTGATCGCTTCATCCAATACAGTGTCTTTGGGCATTTATGTCATCAGGAGAAGGCTTTTGATCGAACTGATCGAGAAATGTGCAGAGGAAGACAGACACGATTTTGTAACCGATATTTTGATCCGGTACAGAGGCCTGAAAAAAATATACGGTTATAAGATAAAAGACTATTGGAGCAATATTTCTACGGTGGAGTCCTATTACAAGACGAATATGGACTTTCTGAAGGAGGATGTCAGAAGATACTTCTTTAAGGAATTTCCAGATATATATTCAAAGGTCAGCGACCTGCCGCCGGTGAAATACAACTCCGGAGCAGCAGTGCGGAACAGCCTTGTGGGAAGTGGAAGTATTATCAATGGCAGAGTAGAAAATTCGGTGTTATTTAAGAAAACCTTTGTGGGAGAGAACTGCGTCATTAAGAATTCTATTATTCTCAATGATGTCTACCTGGGAGATAACGCTTACATTGAAAACTGTATCGTTGAGAGCAGGGGAACGATCCGGGCGAACACACGATATGTTGGAGAAGGGGAAGTGAAGGTAGTCTTTGAGGATAACGAGAGATATGTACTGTAAAGTACAAAGCTATGCAAGAAAGGGGTTGCAGAGAAGATGCAGATTACAGATGTAAGAGTACGTAAGGTGGCGAAGGAGGGAAAGCTGAAAGCAGTGGTTTCCGTAACCATGGATGATGAATTCGTTGTACACGACATTAAGGTAATCGAAGGTGAAAAGGGGTTGTTTATAGCAATGCCCAGCAAGAAGGCGATGGACGGGGAATACAGGGACATTGCACACCCCATCAATGCGGGGACGAGAGAGCGGATCCAGGGACTGATCCTGGAAAAGTATCAGGTAGCATTGGACGAGAGGGACATCTAGGGCGGACGACGGGAAGTGAAAAAGGTATCTCAAGAGCGGGGGCTTTTGAGGTGCCTTTTTTGGAACAGGGAAGAGGATTGCCAGGTGGGAATTTCTTGAAACAAAGACGGAGGAATATTGGCGTACAAGCGGGGATAGGATATAATAGATAAAAGACAACGGAATGAGGGATGTTAAGGGCAAGGAGGGTAGGAAATAGGAATGAGAGGAGCGGGATGGATCATTCAGGCGGAAGATTTGGGAATTGCACATGTGAATCCGGACACGGGAGATGTACAGAGTCTGGGTGAACACTTGCGGGGGACGGCATACCTTGCAGGCCGTAATTGTCCGTTGGAGTCTCTGAAAAACATGGTGCAGGCAACGGCGCTGTTACATGATGCGGGAAAGCTGGACAGAGAATTTTCTGACTATATGAGAGAGGTCTTGCAGCAGGGAAAGACAGCAAAGAAACGACAAGTGGATCATTCCACTGCCGGCGGCAGAATCGTAGAGAAGATGGCGAAAGGGTCGTTGCTTTCTGAGATGGTCAGCACGGCTGTCTATGCACATCATGGACTACAGGACTGCATCTCCATGGAATCCGGAGAAACATTATCCGAAAGACGGGGGAAAAAAGATATAGACTTTAAAGCGGTGGAAGAAGACTACTTCCGGATTGTCAACAAAGAGATGCTTCTGGAACAACTGAAAGCAGCGCACATAGATTTGCAGAAGATTTGCGCAGAGATCAAGACGTTTGTGTCTGCCACGGAAGAAAGAAGCTGCGGACACAAAGACTTCTATCTGGGAATGTACGAAAGGGTGTTGCTGTCTGTCCTGATGGACAGTGACTGGACGGATACTGCTTGCTTTTCACAGGGAGAACCAATTCGGGAAAGACGATCAAAAGAAGTGACAAAGGAAATCTGGGATAGGTCTATCTCTGATTTTGAGGCGTTCATGAAGAAATTTCAGGAGGGAGAAGACAAAAGTCCGCTGGATGCCTTCCGCAGAGAGATATCGGATATCTGCCGACAGGCCTCAAGAGAAGAAAAACACTTGTATCGCCTGACGGTCCCGACGGGAGCGGGGAAAACTTTTAGCAGTCTTCGCTTTGCCTTGCATCATGCAAAACAGTATGAAAAAGACCACATTATTTATGTGGCGCCGTATAATTCCATCTTGGAACAAAATGCAGAGGACATTCGCAGAGCTGTGGGGAATGAGGAGATTGTGCTGGAACATCACTGCAATATTGTGTTTGACGAGGAAGAAAAAGAACAGGTGTACAAGAAACTGACGGAAAACTGGGATAGTCCCATTGTTGTTACAACGGCAGTACAACTACTGAATACACTGTTTTCGGCACAAAAAAGCAGTATTCGAAGAATGTATAACCTTTGCAACAGTGTGATCATATTTGATGAGGTGCAGGCATTTCCGGTGAGAGGAACCGAGCTGTTTCACTTGGCATTGAATTTTCTGACGGTATTTTGTGATACGACGGTGGTTCTCTGTTCTGCAACGCAGCCTTCTTTAGTGAAACTTTCGGAGAATAATCTTGTGGAATGTGAAGAGATGGCAGGAGAAACCGAACGATACGCAGAAGCGTTTCGCCGGGTAGAAATCAAAGACGAGACAGAACTTGTTCCGGGAGGGATGAGCGAGGGAGAGTTAAGCAGATTTGCATTGCAGATGTTTCGGCGATATGGGTCGGTTCTTGTTATTGTAAACACGAAAGCATGTGCAAAAAATGTATATGAACACCTTCGGCAGAATTGTGAGGAAGAATGCGAACTGTATCATTTAAGTACGTCTATGTGCCCGGAAAACAGAAGCGAAGAGTTGAACGAGATAAAGAAGAATCTAAAACAAAAAAAACCCATAATCTGTATCAGTACCCAACTGGTAGAGGCTGGCGTCAATATTTCGTTTGGATGTGTGATCCGTTCATTAGCCGGTTTGGACAGCATTATCCAGGCGGCAGGGCGGTGTAATCGGCATAAGGAATTGAAAATAGGGAGAGTTTTCGTTGTGAAAATGAGTCAGGAGGCAGAACGACTGAAGAGCCTGGAAGATATCAGGAGAGCCAGGGCAGCCTGCGAAAAGGTGCTTTACCTGTTTCGTCAGAATCCGGAAACATTTGACGGCACGTTGGATTCGGAGCAGGCGGTAAAGACATATTACGAAATATATTTTCATGAAGTGGGCTTACATCCCACCAAATATCTTAGCGCTTATCCGGAGATCACACTGGAAGATCTTTTAAGTAAAAACAGCATGGGGTGGCAACAATATAAAAGAAGCCACGGAGAACAAAGAAAAGGTCCGTATTTCAAACAGGCATTCCGGACAGCGGGAGAGACATATCAGGTAATTCCTGGAGATGAAAAAGTGACAGTGGTGATCCCCTATGATGAGAAGGCAAAAGTCGCGATTGAACTGCTAGAGGATAGATATGCTTCAGTTGCGGAAAAGAAAAAAGCTCTGCGAAAGTTACAAAGATATAGCGTGGGCATTTCTGAATATCAGGAAAAAAGACTGGGAAGAGCCCTTTACCGGGCAGGGGAATCGCAGGTGCTGGTTTTGAGCGAAGACTATTATGATAAAAAGGAAGGGGTGTTGGAAGGACCAAAGGGGATGTTGTTACAATATTGAAATTTCTAAAGTTTGATGGAGAAAGTATATGAGGTGACAGAAGAAACATGGAAAAACAAAGAAATACAATCGAGTTTGAGGTACAGGGAGAATATGCGCTGTTTTCTGATCCTGTTACTCGTGTGGGAGGGGAAAAGTCCAGCTACCATATCCCTACCTATGAGGCGTTAAAGGGGATTGTGGAAAGTATTTATTGGAAACCGACAATTTTTTGGATCATAGATGCCGTGCGCGTTATGAAACCGATCCAGACGGAAACGAAAGGCATCCGGCCGCTTAGCTATAATGGCGGAAATGAGTTGGCTTATTATACGTACCTGAAAGATGTATCCTACCAGGTGCAGGCACATTTTGAATTTAATCTGAATCATCCGGAACTTACAGGGGATAGAAATGAAAACAAGCATCATAATATTGCAAAAAGGATGGTACAAAGAGGGGGACGCAGAGATGTGTTCCTAGGGAGTCGGGAGTGTCAGGCTTTCGTGGAACCTTGCGTATTCGGGGAGGGAAAAAGCTATTACGACGATATGCCGGGAGAAATAGGATACGGGTTTATGTACCATGGAATTACCTATGCAGATGAAGCAGTGCTGGAAGAAGAAAAGGATAAAATGACAGTGAATTTTTGGCGACCGGTGATGAAGACGGGAGGAATCATAGAATTTATCCGCCCGGAAGCCTGCGAGGAAAAGCGTTTTGTGCGAAACATGGAGCGAAAGGTGTTTGGGAAAGGCAATTTTACCGGACTGGAAGAATTTAGTGAAGAGGAGGCAAGAGGGTGAGTTGGGCGGAAGAGTTGATTGACTTGTACGAAAAAAACAGTGCCAAGGCAGGAATCGTACAGTACAAAAAAATATTGGGTGCAAAAGGAAAAGAAGAAATGATACCTTACGTGTTGTTGCCGCCATTTCACACAACGGTAACAGCCCAGATACAGGTAACTCTTGATAAGGAGGGAAATTTCTTAAGCGCGGAAAAGGTGGAGGAAGAGGACAAACTAACGATTATTCCGGTGACGGAAAAATCGGGGAGTAGGACAGCAGGAAAGGCTCCACACCCCCTGTGTGACAATTTAAAATATCTGTCCGGGGAATATCACAGGTATGTGAAAGGGGAAAATGAAGAACATCCCAGTTGCTATGAGATGTATCTGGAAGAACTGAAGCGGTGGATTGGATCCGAGTTTACTCATGACAAAGCGACTGCCATATACCGCTATATAGAAAGGGGAACGATTTTACAAGACTTGATTCGTGAAAATGTTCTAAAATTGGATCAGGAAGGATATCTGTCAGAGGAAACAAAGATAGAAGGAATTGCGCAGCAAAAGGCTTTTGTCCGGTTTGTGGTTCGGGGAACCGGAAAAGAGGTGAGAAAAGAAAGTTGTGATGAGTGTTGGAAGGACAGGACCTTGCAAAATGCATTTGTCCAATACTATCATTCCTCTGGCCAAGTGGAAGAGCTGGACTATCTGTTAGGGCAGTACCAGACAATTTCCTATCTTCATTCTAAAAAAATCCGAAACGAGGGAGATGGAGCAAAACTGATTTCTTCCAATGATGAGACAAATTTTACGTTCCGAGGTCGATTTGCCACAAAGGAAGAGGCGCTTCAAATAGGACTTGAATCATCACAAAAAATGCACAATGCACTGAAATGGATCATACGACGGCAGGGAAAAAGTTTTGATACGTTGATGATGGTAACCTGGGAGTCAGATCTCAAACAAATGCCTCCATGGGAAGCAGATACAGATACAATCGGGGAAACAACGAAGGAAGAGGGTGTCGAAGGAGACTTTCAGGACAGTGTTTGGGAGGAAGAGGAGGAAGAAGCTACGGATGGGAATCCGATCACTGCAGGACAGTTTTTTAGTGCACTGGAAGGATATAGAAAACAGGTAAACCACACATCCAGAATGATCTTGATGGCGTTTGATGCAGCTACAACGGGAAGATTGTCACTGGCAGAATACAAAACCCTTGAAACGACCAGATATCTGGGAAATATCCGAAAGTGGCATGAAAGATGTGCCTGGCACCAATGGAAAACCAAAAGAGGACTGCGAAGGTATTACTATGGAGTCCCGGGGATACGAGAGATTGCAGATATCCTATATGGATCGGAATCAAACGGAAGACTAAAGATAGCGGGAGATTCTGATAAAAAGCTTTATGCAGAAGTCAGTAAAAGATTGCTTCCTTGTATTTGGGACGGAAGAAATATTCCTGTGGATCTTGTAATGAGAGCGATTCAGAGAGCCTCGACACCGCTGGGATTTCAGGAAAAGTATAATTGGGAGAAAGCGGTGACATTGGCCTGCTCGCTGGTAAGAAAGAGCCGATGCGAACGAAATGAAAAGGAGGAGTGGAGCGTGGCATTAAAAGAGGAGTGTAACAATCGAGACTACCTGTATGGAAGGCTGTTGGCAATAGCAGACAGAATAGAATATAGGACATATGACAAGGAAAAGGATGGCAAAAGAGTAACGAATGCAAGGCGCTATATGAGTACTTTTGCGCAAAGACCTTTTGAAACGTGGAAGGTGATTGAAGAGAATCTACAACCCTACTTGAACAAGCTGGAATGGAAAGACAGACAGTATTTTGAATCTTTATTGGATGCTGTTTTCAGCCGGTTTGAGATGGATGATTTTCAGAAAAACAGCAGACTGGATGGTTTGTATTTGTTGGGATTTCACAGCCAGGCACACGAATTGAAACGGTATAAGAAAGAAGAGGAATAAGGAGGAAGAGAGATGAGCAATTTGAAAGGGAAAATTGATTTTACACTGTTTATAAGCGTATCCAATTCCAATCCAAATGGAGATCCACTGAATGGAAACAGGCCTAGGATTAACCTGGATGGTTATGGTGAGATTTCTGACGTATGTATCAAAAGAAAAATCAGAAATCGTTTTCAGGATCTAGGAGCTCGTGTATTTGTGCAGTCGGACGATCGGGCAGATGACGGGTTCCAGAGCCTGAAGGAGAGAGCGGAAGGATGTAAGGAACTGAATGAGGAGATCAGTAAAAAGAAAAAAGCAGATAGAGACCTGTGTGCAGAAATTGCTTGCAAGGAGTGGATTGACGTCAGAAGCTTTGGCCAGGTGTTTGCATTTAAGGGGGATGCAGTATCCCTTGGAGTGCGGGGGCCAGTATCGATTCATCAGGCGGTCAGCTTGTCGCCGGTGGATGTTATCAGCATGCAGATCACAAAAAGTGTAAACAGCGAAGCAGGGAAAGAAAGTAAAGCTTCAGACACGATGGGAACTAAGCACAGGATTGGCTTTGGTGTTTACAAGGTAATGGGAAGCGTTAATGTACAGTTGGCAGAAAAAACAGGGTTTTCCCAGGAAGACGCAGAACTTTTAAAAGAGGCGTTAAAAACTCTATTTGAAAATGACGCCTCTTCGGCAAGACCGGAGGGAAGTATGGAGGTTTGCAGGATGTATTGGTGGCAACATGAGGAAAAAGTGCCAGCTGCATCCAGTGGAAAGATACAGAGAAGTTTCCAAATAGAAAACGTAGATCGTCCTGCAAAATTTGAAGAATACAACATTATCTGGAACCTGGAAGGTTGTGTAGAACCGGAGGTATTTGATTTTGTATGAGGAAAGTGAATTTCTTCAGCTTTCAGGAATTCAGCATTTTGCATTTTGCCGCAGGCAATGGGCGCTTGCATATATTGAAATGCAATGGCAAGAGAATGTGAGGACGGTGGAAGGGCGCCTTCTTCATGAATATGCGCATGACAACAGTATAAAAGAAAAACGGGGCGACCTGATCATTAGCCGCGGGATGGCGATTCACTCAAGAGAACTGGGAATCAGCGGGGAATGTGACGTTGTGGAATTTCACAAGTCGGAAAAAGGAGTTCCTCTTGTGGGAAGAGAGGGAAACTATCAAGTAATTCCCATTGAATACAAGAAAGGAAAGCCTAAAACTAATGATGTAGATCTGCTTCAACTGGCAGCACAGGCTTTGTGTCTGGAAGAAATGCTATGCTGCCAGATTCCCAGGGGATATCTTTATTACGGAGAGACCAGACACAGGGAAAAAGTGGAATTTACGGAAGAGCTGAGGGAAAATGTGGCAAAAATATTTAGGGAGATGCACAAATATTATGCACAGAGGTATACTCCAAAGGTAAAGATGGGAAAAGGATGTCATGCCTGTTCGTTGAAAGATATCTGTCTTCCGGTACTAAACAAGGAGTCCTCCGTCAAAAGGTATATGGAGGCAAGGATGAAGGAGGAGAGTGCGGAGTGAAGCGGTTGCTAAATACCTTATATGTCACCAGTCCGAATCGCTACTTGTCTCTGGACGGAGAAAATGTCGTGATCCTAGAGGGGCAAGAAGAGATGGGGAGGATTCCGCTGCATAATCTGCAGGGAATTATAACCTTTGGCTATACAGGTGCCAGCCCGGCGTTAATGGGAGCCTGTGCTAAAAGAAACATTGAGCTGACTTTTATGTCTGGCAACGGTAGATTTCTGGCGCGAGTAACGGGGGAGGTAAAGGGAAATGTCACTTTGAGAAAGCAGCAATACCGGGTCAGTGAAGCGCGAGAAGAGAGTATGAGTATTGCTCGGAATATTATTTTTGGAAAGGTCTATAATGCGAGATGGATTTTGGAAAGAGCGGCAAGAGATTATCCAATGAGACTTGATGTGGAAAAATTGAAAAATAAATCTGCCTTCTTGTACGAAGTGCTGCCGAGAATCAGAGAGTGCGAAGATCCTTCACAGCTGCTGGGGCTGGAGGGAGAGGCGGCATCGGTGTATTTTTCTGTATTTGATCAACTGATCTTGCAGCAAAAGGAAGACTTTTCATTTCAGGGAAGAAGCAAGAGACCTCCTTTGGATCGTGTGAATGCATTGTTATCGTTTGCCTATTCTTTTTTAGCGGGAATGTGTGGATCTGCATTGGAAGGAGTGGGATTAGATCCATATGTGGGATTTTATCACACAGATCGGCCGGGAAGAATCTCATTGGCATTGGATTTGATGGAAGAATTTCGCGGGATCATGGCAGATAGATTTACTTTGACGTTGATCAACAAAAGAATCGTGAAAAAAGAGCATTTTATCCAAAAAGAAAATGGGGCGGTTATTTTAAGTGACGATGGGAGGAAGGTGTTTCTGGGAGCATGGCAGGAGCGAAAGCGGGACATGATAAAGCACCCGTACCTAAACGAAAAGATAGAATGGGGAATGGCACCGCATGCACAGGCTATGTTATTGGCTCGATATTTGAGAGGTGATTTGGATGAATATCCGCCTTTTTTGTGGAAATAGGAGGAGGTATGCTGGTGCTGATTACTTATGATGTGAATACACAGACAGCAGCTGGACGCAAGAGGCTTCGGAAAGTGGCGAAGCAGTGCGTAAATTATGGGCAGCGTGTGCAAAACTCAGTGTTTGAATGTCAGTTAGATGCGACGAAATACCGGCAGGTTAAGGCGATATTAGAGGATATCATAGATCGGGAATTAGACAGTTTGCGATTCTACAATCTGGGAGATAAATATAGAAACAGAGTAGAGCATATAGGAACGAAACCGAGCTTTGATGTAACAGATACGCTGATTCTTTAGTGCGAATATGGAGTAAACAGAAAAACCCCGAGGATTCGCACCCGAAATATGAGCAAAAACACAAGGGTTTTGAAGAGAAAATATGTGCATAAAGAAAGGAAAATAAAAAAATTAGAATTAATATGCAAATCTTTACGACTTTTCAAGAGAAAAATTGTAGAAATTTGCCGTCGGTCTCCGCGAGGAGACCGTGAATTGAAATATCTCTCAATCTACTACCAAAACTCATTTCTTCTCGTCGGTCTCCGCGAGGAGACCGTGAATTGAAATCTTGTTTTTCACATTTTCAATCTCTTTCTCGTAGTGTCGGTCTCCGCGAGGAGACCGTGAATTGAAATACGGAAGACATGGAACCCTGTTATTACACCGGAAGGTCGGTCTCCGCGAGGAGACCGTGAATTGAAATGAATCATTTCCGCAATCGGATCTACTGCAAATGGTCGGTCTCCGCGAGGAGACCGTGAATTGAAATGTTTTTGATGCGAGAAGCCATGATTTACGAAAAGTCGGTCTCCGCGAGGAGACCGTGAATTGAAATAAGAGAGAAAATCTAAAATTGTCCACTGCAATTTGTCGGTCTCCGCGAGGAGACCGTGAATTGAAATCCCAGAAAGAAACGG
>NZ_JAXFXH010000004.1:0-147029 GCF_034091795.1 Suipraeoptans intestinalis
CGTAGTTGGCATTGTAGGAAAATCCAAAAGTTTAGATTTTCCCACAATGCTTATCTTTTGGTCTTTGGTTCGGAATAGTGTAGTGCTGGCGGTCTATCTCTTGTTTTCGGTTGCTTGCTTCCTTACCGTACATGAGCATTCCCTCAGAGCTTCCACCGTACTTTTAGCAAGATTAGTCCGACTGTCTACGAGAGTCAGAAGTATTCCATCAATCTTAATATCCGGATTGATATACTTCTTTACCCTTGAAATCGTCTGCACGAGCTGCGTCATTCCTTTTGCTGGCAGATATTGAGCCTGAACCGGAATAATCACACTGTCTGCCGCCGAAAGAGCATTGAGTGTTACCATACTAAGCGATGGCATACAGTCGATCACGACAAAATCATATCTGTCTTTAATCTGATTCAAGTAATTTTTCATCGTGGTTTCTCTGCTCATGGCATTCATCAGGTTATACTCCATTGCTGAAAGCTCAAGGTTTGCTGGAATAAGATCAACTCCTTCATCATGGTGCAGGATTCCAACCATCGGGTCATTCATCGTTTCATTCATCACATCTGTTAATTTCGTTGCAAGCGTGATACCCAGACTGTCCGTATCCTGCCACCCCAGACAAGCGGTTAAATCTCCCTGTGGATCTGCATCAACAAGTAATACTTTCTTTCCCTGCATTGCAAGACCGATTCCGAGATTGACCGAAGTGGTGGTCTTTCCTACTCCGCCTTTCTGATTGCAGATGGCAATCGTTTTGCAGTTTGACACTTCTTGCGTCCTCCTTTCCTGAATATTCATAGCCATTGTAGAATGACTATGTACCTGACCGTTTCATTTTCTAAACGGTCGTGGCAACATTTGTTCTCAACACCCCTTGCCGAGCGTATCGCTCATGGGAAGCCACTAAGGAACAGACTGCTGATCTGTATCATAGGATTCTAACCTCTGCCGGGTACTCCGCCAGCTCCTTAGAGAAGTATCATTATCTTTCTGACTGTCATCGCCATGTCAGGAGCAACCTGACACTCATACCGGGAGTTCTCGCTGTTCTGCATCCACAAAAGTTATGGCGTACCCGATAAGGTGGCTATCATCAGAATTAACGTCTTAGTGACCTGTATATTCAGTTTTAAATTTCAAAGGAAGGCATTCCATTTTTGTTGATTGGAATTACTCCCTTCACTTATTTGGAATTGCTCAGGCTTTTGACACCCTATTTTTTATAAATTTTTTTAATTATTTTTTTGAGAGAGATTTTAGAACAATAGATAAGTAGAAAAAGCTTCAAATCCCGTGTATAATTAAGAAATAAAGATAGAAACAAATCGGGATTGTGCGCCCAGATAAGGGCGAGTAGTCTAGCAGGTGGAATGCCTGTCTGGTAAGGTCTAACCAACCGCCAGTAGCGAGTCTTGGGTGACTGTCAGTAATGATAGTTGCTAAGCGTAGACAGCGAGAAAATAGAGAGTGTGATTGAGCCTCGAAATTTTGACATTTAGAAGGCTGACGTTCTAATTTCGACGGAAAGCAATACAAATCAATTCGCATTGGTGAGAAATGGTTTGCTTCTGCGGGGTCAAAGAGCACTTTATGTTTTACATTGTGATTATTCAGTCAACTGGGGAGAGCCTATTGTTTCTTGCCATTGCAAGTATGGCAAACAACTGCAAAACAGGAGAATGTCAAAAGAACAGTAGGCAGTCGGATAGCTTCATAGTACTGAAGAAGTTGGGTAATGCCAACGGAGGAAAGGGAGCTACATAATAATGGTCTTTCTGAGGACACATCAACCGTACTCAGGGACGGAGGTATTGATGGAAACGAAATTAGAAATTAGAAAGAATAGCAGAAATATCGGCAAATTCGCCGAGACCAGAGTTCACATCGTTGTATCATCTAATCAATAAAGAAATGCTTTTGCAATGTCACAAAGAATTAGACGGAAACAAAGCAGTCGGCGTTGATGAGATTACTAAGAAAGAGTACGAGGGAAATCTGGAGCAAAACATAGATGACTTGGTAGAAAGACTGAAAAGAAAATCATACAAACCACAGCCATCAATTAGGGTATATATCCCTAAAAGCAATGGAAAACTTCGACCATTAGGAATTGCGTGCTATGAGGACAAAATAGTCCAATTAGCATTAAAGAAGATATTGGAAGCCATCTATGAACCGAGATTTCTGAACTGCATGTACGGATTCAGACCAAATCGAGGATGTCATAACGCAATAAAAGAACTGTATAAGAGATTAAACAACACGAAAATATGTTATATTGTGGACGCTGACATCAAAGGCTTCTTCGACCACATGAAACATGAATGGATTATCAAGTTTCTCCATCTCTATATCAAAGACCCTAACATAATCGGTCTGGTTAAGAAGTACCTTAAAGTGGGAGTGCTGGATAATGGTGAACTTATGGTGAATGAAGAAGGTTCAGCCCAAGGCAATATCATAAGTCCAATCCTAGCAAACATATATATGCACAATGTATTGACACTATGGTATAAGTTTATTATTACCAAAGAATGCAAGGGAGATAACTTTCTAATTGTATATGCAGATGATTTTGTTGCAGGATTTCAATATAAATGGGAAGCAGAGAATTACTACAAGCTTCTTAAAGAACGAATGGAAAAGTTCGGTTTGCAATTAGAAGATAGTAAAAGTCGTCTCTTACAAAGCGGTGCTTATATTGCAAGGGCAAAGCAAAAGAGCGGTGAGTGTATCAGATTACAAACATTTGATTTTCTGGGATTCACATTCTATTGTGGGCGTTCACGCAAAGGCATGCCATATATAATGCCAAAGACAAGCTCTAAGAAATTCAGACAGAAAATTCGAGACATCAAGGTATGGTTATATGCGAATAGAGACCAACCGCTAAAGAAACTAATGGGTATGCTAAGTCTGAAACTAATAGGTCATTATAGGTACTATGGCATAAGTTTTAATGGCAGAATGATTTCAAACTACAAACAACAAGTGAGAGAACTTCTGTTTAAGGTGCTGAATAGACGAAGTGACAGAAAGAGTTATACAAGAGAAGGATTCATTGAAATGCTGAAATATTATCCATTGGCAATGCCAAAGATTTATGTCAGCTTGTTTTGAGACTGTAAATATTATTATGAAGAGCCGTATGCGGGAAAGCCGCACGTACGGTTCTGTGAGGGGCTTACATTGTGAGGTGTAAGTCTACTCGACTGTAAGGAACAGAAACTTTGAATTTCATGGAGGTAAGTCGTAAATGGATTGTATATTTTGTAAGATATTAAACGGAGAAATTCCGAGTTTGAAAGTATATGAAGATGAATATACAATGGTTTTTATGGATATTGCAAAAGATGTTGACGGCCATATGGTTGCAATACCTAAAAAGCATATTAAAAATATTCTCGATTGTGATGTAGATACGCTTAGCCATTTGATGTCCACAGTGAAGAAAGTAGCCAACTATTGTGTTGATAAATGTGGGTACGAAGGTGTGAATTTACTGAATGCAAGTGATGAAAGTGCTGGTCAATCTGTTCCGCATTTTCATATTCATATTATTCCAAGAAGAAGAAACGATAATGTGGATGCGTGGCCTAAATTTGACGGGGCAAATTGCGAAACAGAAGAAATTTATGAAAAGATAAGAATGAGCTAAATTTGAATCTGTGGAGATGTTGAGATGATAAAAAAATACAAAATAGGTTTTGATATATGGGGATTGATTACTTTTATTATTATTATGATTCCCAATTTTATTTGGTTCGCAGTTCCAGCACCGAATGATATTTTAAGGGGAGAGTCAATTACAAAAACAGTAGATGTAATAGCATCTATATGTCAGGTGTTAATGGTAATGTCGTTATGTATATTCATTAATCAAGACCGTAAAAAAATAAGTATCACACGATTTATTATGGCCACAATTATTTGTTGTCTACTGTATTTTTTATGTTGGATATTTTATTATGTAGGTGTGACGAATGGCATTGTTATATTGGGTTTGACTATTTTTCCATGCTTGGTATTTCTGTTTTTCGCTATTGAAAGAAAGAATATGATTGCTGTTATACCTATTTCAATATTTATGGTATGCCATTTGATTTATGGAATAGTTAATTATATTATTTAAGAAACTTCCAGTTTGTATGGATAATATTCCCATTAAAAAGACCGCTTGCACTTCGGTGTAGGCGGTCCTCTTATATTCTGGGCAATTTGATTAGATGAATAAATTATGCTTCTTCTTGGCTGCCAATACCTTGCAGAGAACATCATCCACTGCGTCAGTATATCTGCCTTGTTCGAGAAGCTCATTTTTCAGCCGGATAAGTGACTGAATAACTCTGCTCTGTTCTTCGGCTGTTAAGTAAATATGATATTTCTTTTCTCTCATTGGCTGTTCCTCCAGTTCTCAAATACGTTTCTGATAGTCCCGACATCTTCTTCCGTATCGGAAGTAATAAATATATGTACGCTTTGAAAGGCTGCTTTGATACGCTGAGCATAAGCGATTTCTGTTTCATTGGTTTTCATAGGCAACTTGATCCGTTTAATTCCTCTTTGCTGACAGAGATGTTCTTTTAAGATTTCCATATCTTCTGAACCGCTGTTCACTTCAATCGCCACCTGTTCAGATGGAATATAAGTATCAAGCGGTATCCCTAAAACTCTGTCTGAGCCGAGTTCGATTTTCAATCCTTTCATATGTGAATAATAACTGAGGGCAAAAGCCGGAAACACTGATAAATACTCCTGCTCACATATCCTGCAACCTTTTCCGAGAATTGTCCGTTCATTGATCTTCATACTCCATGAATGTCCGTGTCTGCATTTCCACCATGCTCGTTTAGCAGAAGTTCGTGATACTTCTGTCGGCTGTATTCTGTTCTGTTCATAATCCCAGTCACTGAGTAGATTTTTATCCGTTGTCGCCAGATCATTGTATCCTGCAAGCACTTCTCTTTCGGCACATACCGGACAAACAGTTCCTTTTATTCGGGCATTGATGACTGACTTCCATTCATTGCCACATTTCTTACAATGCCACCACACATTTTTTCTCGACTTTGCATTGACCTCATCAGGCTGTAACGGATAATTCTTTTCTGACCATTCTTCAGCAATCTCCGGATGTGTTGTTTTCAAATCATTCCTGCCTTTTATAAAGGTATAGCCACTGCAACAAGGGCACTTGCTTCCGCCTGAGCGTGTAGAAATAAGTGTATTCCATTCATAATCGCAATCCCTGCACTTCCACCATGCTTTACGATTAGCAAATGCAGTAACTTCCGTTGGCTTCTTCTCATTTTTCTCTGACCATTCATCCGCAACTTTTGGAACCACTGTCGCAAGGTCATTAAATCCAACAAGCACCTTATTATGGGAACAGTATGGACAACCAGAACCATTGATACTCCTGCTCTTAACCGATGCTGTCCATTCATGCCCCAGTCGGCACTTCCAGATGACTTTCTTATGAGAACCTACGGTTACCTCTGTCGGTTTGATTTCATTCTTCTTGGACCACTCAGAAGCCAATCCCGGCTTCAATGTACTTAGATCGTTAATTCCTGCGACTGCTCTCGCACCGGAGCAGATCGGGCATTTCTCGCCCTTTGACCTTGCCTTAACACTGGTCTGCCATTCATGCCCACAGCTGCCTTTCCACCAGACGACTTTGTTAGAGCCGAATGTAATACCATCTGGTGTCAGTGGCAGATTCTTCTTAGACCACTCAACTATCAATTCCGGATGCACTACTGATAAACTGTTATTCATATCAAAACCTCCACTTCCTCTGTGCTTAAAGTATAGAAAGTTTTTGCTTGATGTTGTAGTTTGCGAACCCCCTTTGAAAATAGAAAAAACCTTTGAAAAAGGATTTTCCTCTCTCAAAGGGCAATACAGCTATCAATTACACACCATCATCTATATTCAATCGCTGCTTTATTTCTTTTAATAATTTTTCAGGTTCCTCCGTCCTCATTCTTTTGGCAAGCTCAATCATAATTTCCTGTTCTTCTTTGCTCATTTGTTCAAACATGTCCGCCATCTCTTTTTCTCTCGGTGTCAGTCGCATATACATTTCTTGTTCCTCCGATTTTAAGCTCATACAATATCGTATCGACAGAAACATCTTAACGGTTATCCATCTTCTGTGCAAATATCGGTATATGATGTAAAAAATGGGCAATTCCAATCGGAACTACCCATTTATTATTAAAAATATGCGATTTTTCTTGCTCTACACAAATTTCTGCATCAAATGATGTAAGTTTGATGTAAATCACTGTTTTATATGGTTTTGACCAAATGAAGTACATCCCGTCATTTTAGTGAAACGGTACATCCATACATCATCTTAATAGAGCTTTGCACCTGCTGGAATGTGGTTATCAACCATGATCAGATGCAGTTCTTCATCTTCTGAGTCTTTCAGATTATTTACTGCTGATAATAACATACCGCAAGACTCAATTCCCATCATCTTTCTTGGTGGAAGGTTTGTGATGGCGATCAGTGTTTTACCAACCAGTTCTTCCGGCTCGTAATAAGCGTGAATACCGCTTAAAATCGTACGATCTGTACCTGTTCCATCATCAAGAGTGAACTGAAGGAGTTTCTTTGACTTCGGTACTGCAACACACTCTTTAACCTTTACAGCTCTGAAATCTGACTTGCTGAATGTATCAAAATCAACTTCTTCCTCAAATAAAGGCTCAATCTTTACATTAGAGAAATCAATTTTTTCCGGCTCTGCTTTCATTTCTTCGGCAGCCTGATTTTTTACATCATTTTTCTTATTTACATCACCGAGGGACTTCATTGTGGGGAACAGCAGCACATCCCGTATTGCAGCCGAATCGGTAAACAGCATACACATCCGATCGATTCCATATCCGATCCCTCCTGTGGGGGGCATGCCGATCTCCAGAGCGTTCAGGAAATCCTCGTCCGTGGTGTTGGCCTCCTCGTCTCCCTGTGCCAGCAATTCTTCCTGCGCCAGGAAGCGTTCTCTCTGGTCGATGGGATCGTTCAGCTCCGAATACGCATTTGCCATCTCCCAGCCGTTCATGAAGAACTCAAACCGCTCTACGTATTCCGGATCCTCCGGCTTTTTCTTGGTCAGCGGAGAGATCTCGATAGGATGATCCATTACAAAGGTTGGCTGGATCAGGTGCTCCTCTGCAAATTCTTCAAAGAACAGGCTGAGGATGTCTCCCTTTTTATGTCTGTCTTCGTACTCTACATGGTGTTCATCTGCCAGACGCTTTGCGTCTTCTGTATCTTTTACCTGGGTCCAGTCCACCCCGGCATATTTCTTTACTGCCTCTACCATGGTGATCCGTTCAAAAGGTTTCCCCAGATCCATTTCCACTCCATTATAGACGATAGTCGTCGTACCCAGCACTTCCTGCGCCACATGGCGGAACAGGTTTTCCGTCAGATCCATCATCCCATGGTAGTCGGTATACGCCTGGTACAGCTCCATCAGGGTAAACTCCGGATTGTGTCTGGTATCCAGCCCTTCATTCCGGAACACCCGCCCGATCTCATAGACTCTCTCCAATCCTCCCACGATCAGACGTTTCAGGTAAAGCTCCAAGGAAATACGAAGCTTGAAATCCTCTCCCAACGCATTAAAATGCGTCTCAAAAGGACGGGCTGCCGCTCCGCCTGCATTACTTACCAGCATTGGTGTTTCCACCTCCAAAAATCCTTCTCCGTCCAGATAACGGCGAATGGCGCTGAGGATTCTGGATCGCTTCACAAACGTATCCCTTGCTTCTGCGTTCATGATCAGATCCACATACCTCTGTCTGTAACGGATGTCCGTATTGGTCAGACCGTGGAATTTCTCCGGAAGGATCTGAAGACTCTTGCTCAAAAGCTTCACACTGGTCGCATGGATAGAGATCTCACCCGTTTTAGTCGTAAACACTTCTCCTTCTATCCCTACAATATCTCCAATGTCCAGTTTCTTAAAGTCTTTGTAGGCTTCCTCTCCGATGCTGTCTCTTGCCACATAGGACTGGATGTTTCCACTCTGGTCCAAAATGTTACAAAAAGAGGCTTTCCCCATCACACGTTTCTGCATTACACGTCCTGCCACAGAGACTTTCTGCCCCTCCAGATTCTCATAGTCTGCTTTGATCTCTTCTGCATGAGCCGTCACCTCATAATTGGTGATCTGAAACGGGTCTTTTCCCGCTCCCTGCAGCTCGGCCAGCTTCTCTCTGCGGACTTTTCTCAACTGATTTAAATCCGGTTCCTGTGCTTTTTTTTGTTGCTCAGACATCTTTCTTCTCCTTCCTTTTGGCAAAATCAGCCCCCTGAAAAAAGGGAGCTAATCTTTCATCTATAGGTACTTCCGTCTCTTACAAAGAACGGCTAATATCCAGTACGTCGTATGTAATTAATCCTGCCTGTGTTTCTACCTCTACCAGATCTCCCACACTTTTTCCGATCAGCGCCTGTCCCACCAGGGATTCATTGGAAATTTTTCCTTCCAGACTGTTTGCCTCCGTAGAACCAACGATCTTGAATACCATCTCCTCGTCAAAGGTCTTATCGAACACTCTGACGGTGCATCCCACGTTGATCTTGTCGTAGTCTACTTCATCTTCCACTACGACTTCTGCATTCTTTAAAATATTTTCCAGCTCTTCGATACGTGCCTCTATGTCCCTCTGCTCGTCTTTTGCAGCGTCATATTCCGCATTTTCCGACAGGTCTCCCTGCTCTCTGGCCTCTTTGATCTTTCCCGCAACTTCCTTGCGCTTTACCACTTTCAAATGCTCCAGCTCATCTTCCAATGCTTTCAGCCCTGCATAAGTGAGAAGTCTCTTCTTTGCCTCCATATCAATCCGCTTCCTTTCTCTTCCTCTTGCTTTTTGTGACAGTTCTGCAATCTTTTCCACAGTTTTGCTTACAGATGAAACAGAAGCTTCTGTCAAGTCAGCTTGCATTTCATAAAAAAACACTTTCACAATTTCAACATTATACAAAAAAAGCTTTTCGGTGTCAATCTTTTTGTTTCAATCTGACTGTTCTTGACTGTTCTTGACTGATCTGAACTAATCTGACTGTTCTTGACTGATCTGACTAATCCTGCTGGCCCGATTCTGGTCTTGTCTGTAGGATTACAATGCCTCTGTGCATCATAACTAATCTGATCCCATAACTCCGCAAAATATGTTTTGTCCTATAGCTCCAAAGCGCTGCCTCTCACGAAACGAAAACACCGCCCCGGGAAATCCCGAAACGGTGCCGTATCTTCTTCGTGCAACTGTGCAAAGTCTGCTTATTTCAAAGCTACCTCTGCTCCTTCTGCCTCCAGTTTTGTCTTGATCTCTTCAGCCTCAGCCTTGGAAACGCCCTCTTTTACTGCCTTCGGTGCTCCGTCAACCAGCTCTTTTGCTTCTTTCAGTCCCAGACCTGTGATCTCACGAACAACCTTGATTACCTTAACCTTGGAAGCCCCTGCAGATACAAGCTCTACTGTGAACTCATCCTTCTCTTCCTCTGCTGCTGCACCTTCTCCTGCTGCCGCTGCTACTACAACACCTGCTGCTGCAGAAACACCAAATTCTTCTTCGCAAGCCTTTACAAGCTCATTCAGTTCCAATACTGATAATTCTTTGATTGCATCAATAAATTCAGCTACTGTCAATTTTGCCATTTTCTTTTCCTCCATCTTATTTTAATTGATAAATCTCAATCTCTTACTCTTCTGTCGCTTCTGCTTCCTGTGCAGGAGCTTCTTCTACTGCTTCCGCTGCCACTTCTTCTGCCTCTGCGGCTGCTTCTGCCGGAGCTTCGCAATTAGCTGCTCCACCCTGCTCTGCAATCTGGTTCAGGACGCGAGCAAGATTGGTGATCGGTGACTGCAGGCTTCCAAGCAATTTGGAAAGAAGCTCTTCTCTGGAAGGAACTTTTGCCACTTCCGCCAATGCCTGTGCATCGTACACTGCACCTTCAACCACACCTGCCTTCAGCTCAAGAGCCTTGGCATTCTTTGCAAATTTGCAGAGAATTCTCGCCGGAGCCGTTGCATCATCTTTGGAAATCGCAATGGCGCTCGGTCCTTCCAAATGCTCTTCCAACGCTGCATACTCCGTTCCTTCAAAAGCTCTCTTCATCATTGTGTTTTTGCAAACCTTATATACGATACCAGCTTCTCTCAGCTGTTTACGCAGGTCTGTATCCTGTGCCACCGTAAGTCCACGGTAGTCTACAAGCACAACGCTGGCTGCATCTTTCACATCGTCTGCGATTGCCTGAACGATCGGTTGTTTTAATTCAACTTTTGCCACGAATGGTACACCTCCTTATAGTATTTGTCTGACTGCTGAAAGGAAATATTCCCGGAAATCCTTGGGAGGCTGGCAATGCCGCTCCTTCGGATATGCGATAAAATAAAAATCCTCTGTGCCAAAAAGACACAGAGGAATCCAACTCTTCTGATAAAGAATTCTTACTCCTCGGCAGGCGTTGGTCTACTTACGCTTTCGCACCTGCTGTCTTTGGCAGTCATCACTTTGCGATTATAGCATGATATATTTCTGATGTCAATAAATAAGACTATACCAGCTTCAAAGGATTCAGCTTCACGCCCGGTCCCATTGTAGAAGTCAACGTTACGCTTCTAAGGAACTGTCCTTTTACTGCTGACGGTCTTGCCTTAACTACTGCATCGATTAGCGTTTGGAAGTTGTCCGCAAGTTGTTCTTCGGTAAAGGAAGCCTTCCCTACCGGCACATGGATAATGTTTGTCTTGTCAAGCCTGTACTCGATCTTACCTGCTTTGATATCTTGAACGGCCTTGGTAACGTCCATGGTAACCGTACCGGCCTTCGGGTTTGGCATAAGTCCCTTTGGTCCCAGCACACGTCCCAGACGTCCTACTACACCCATCATATCTGGAGTTGCTACTACTACGTCAAACTCAAACCAGTTCTCGTTCTGGATCTTCGGGATCAGCTCATCCCCTCCTACGTAGTCCGCGCCTGCCGCCTTTGCTTCTTCTGCCTTTGCATCCTTTGCAAATACAAGGATACGAACCTTCTTTCCGGTTCCATGTGGGAGCACGACTGCTCCACGGATCTGCTGGTCTGCATGACGTCCGTCACAGCCGGTTCTGATGTGTGCTTCGATGGTTTCGTCAAATTTTGCTACTGCAGTCTTTTTTACCAATGCGATAGCCTCTGCCGCGTCATAGAGATTTCCTCTGTCTACTGCTTTAGCGGCCTCTACATATTTCTTTCCTCTTTTCATCTAAATAACCTCCTTGTGGTAATGTCGGGATAACCCTCCCACTCACTTCTTATTCTTCTACCTTTACACCCATACTGCGGCAAGTTCCTGCGATCATGCTCATTGCTGACTCAACGGTTGCTGCGTTTAAGTCCGGCATTTTCAGCTCTGCGATCTCCTTCAGCTGCGCCTTTGTGATGGTCGCAACCTTGGTCTTGTTGGGAACGCCGGAGCCTGACTTGATGTTGCAAGCCTTTTTGATCAGAACCGGAGCCGGCGGTGTCTTGGTAATGAAGCTGAAGCTTCTGTCTGCATAAACGGTAATCACTACAGGAATGATCAGATCTCCCTGATCTGCTGTTTTTGCGTTGAACTGCTTTGTAAATTCAACGATGTTTACACCGTGCTGACCAAGAGCCGGACCAACCGGTGGTGCCGGTGTTGCTTTTCCTGCCGGAATCTGTAATTTGATATAACCTTGTACTTTTTTTGCCATTTTCCTTACCTCCTTGTGGTAATGTCGGGACCTTGTCCCTCCCACCTTTACTGCATTTTCTTGATTTCTGCGAAACTGATTTCAACTGGAGTTTCGCGGCCAAACAGCTCAACATTGATCTTGGCGCTCTGCTTCTGCAGATTCAGTGACTGGATCACGCCCACCGTATCCTCCCAGGCTCCACCGATCACCTGTACCGTGTCGCCTTCCTTGAAGTCTACTACAATGTTTTCCTTTCGGATTCCCAGGGTCGCCATCTCCTCGTCTGTCAGCGGGACCGGTTTGGATCCCGGACCTACAAAGCCTGTCACACCCCTGGTGTTACGGATCACATACCAGGTATCATCATTCATGATCATACGGATCAGTACATATCCCGGAAACATCTTTTTCTGGGTCGCCTTCTGGACTCCGTTCTTCATTTCCACCACGTCATGCATGGGAACCTGAACCTCCAGGATCTGTTCTTCCAGATGTCTGTTTTCCACCGTCTTGTCAATGTTGGCTTTTACTTTGTTTTCATACCCGGAATAGGTATGAACCACGTACCATTTTGCTTCTGCCATAAACTCACCTTTCCTGTTGTAATTTATCAGCCTATTTCACCAATAAATCCACCCCGTAGCGGGCGGCAAAGTCAATGACCGCAATGATCGCCCCTAATACTACGGTGACAGAAATAACCGCTACCGTCTGCTTCGCAAGTGTCTGCTTGTCCGTCCAAATGATTTTCTTAAACTCCTTTTGGACTCCTTTGAACCAGCTTTTCTTCTGAGTCTTTTCACTCATGACTTCCACACTCCTTTACGGTGACTATTTCGTCTCTTTGTGCATCGTATGTGACTTGCAGAATTTACAGTACTTCTTGGTCTCCATGCGCTCCGGATGTGTTTTCTTATCCTTCGTCATGTTGTAGTTACGCTGCTTGCATTCTGTACACTCCAATGTGATTCTTGTACGCACAACTTCCACCTCGCTTTACACTTCTTTGTTCTCTTGTTTCCCGGTAGCTTGCGAGGCTACCTGATTTTTAGGCATAAAAAAAAGACCTACTTCCATTCGCTACAATAGCTTACCACATCTACAGCAAATATGCAAGTCCCACCTGTTCTGTTTTTTCTCCTTGCTTTCTCTCCTGTTTTTCTCCCGAAAGGGGCGGGACAGTATTTTGCCTCCCTGCCCCCCTTCGGCCGGTTCCTTTCGCCCGTCTAGTTCTTTTTCATTTCTGTCAAAGAACAGATCCGGATCCCTTCCTTCTCCAGAGCCTCCCGGATTCGTCTCACAAATGCCAGCGCCTTCTCCCCGTCCCCGTGCACGCAGACGGAATCTGCCCGGATGGGGATATCCTTTCCTGTAATGGCTTGTACTTTTTTCTCCTTCACCATACGGATCACCCGGAAGATGGCTTCCTCCTCATCCGTGATCATGGCGCCGTCCTTTCGGCGGTTTACCAATGTCCCGTCCTCCTCGTAGGCCCGGTCTGCAAACACCTCGCTGGCGGCGGAGAGCCCCATGGATTCTGCCGCCTTTATCATCTCGCTTCCGGACAACGCCATAAGGATCAGGTCGTTGTCATATTCCTGTACCGCCCGGCAGATGGCCTCTGCCAGTCCTGCATCCTTTGCCGCCATGTTATACAAAGCTCCGTGAGGCTTGACGTGCTGCAGCGTCATCCCCTTCGCTCGGCAAAATCCATCCAGTGCTCCCACCTGATACAGGGTATACGCTTTTGCCTCCTCATAGGATACCTGCATATTCCTTCTTCCAAATCCCATCAGGTCCGGAAATCCCGGATGCGCTCCCACCTGGATCCCTGCCTCCTTCGCCATTGCAACCGTCCGCTCCATTACCACCGGATCGGACGCATGATATCCGCAGGCCACATTGGCTGACGTGATCCAGGGAATCACCTGTGCGTCCTGCCCCAGCCGGTAACACCCAAAGCTTTCCCCCAGATCACAGTTGAGATCAATCTGATACATCGTTCTACCTCCTGTCTACTCCCGGATCTTCCATCCGTCCTGCCTGGGACTTACCGCCCATCAAAGCTTCAATAAAGCCTGTGTCCGCCTCTCCTTCTGCAAAGGTCGGATGCTTGATCAGCTGGTATTGGAAATCCAGATTGGTTTCCACTCCCAGGATCACCATCTCGTCCAGCGCCGCCCGCATTTTCATCAACGCCTCCTGGCGGCTGGACGCGTGCACCATAACTTTGGCGATCATGGAATCGTACTCCGACGGGATCCGATACCCCCCATACAGAGCCGTATCTACCCGAACGCCGCACCCTGCCGGCAAATGGATCTTTTCCACCAGCCCGGGGCTTGGCATGAAGTTTTTTTCGGGGATCTCCGCATTGATCCGGCACTCTATGGCATGCCCCCGGATCTGCACCTCCTCCGGGGAAAAGCTAAGAGGTTCTCCCATAGCCACCCGGATCTGCTCCATAATAAGATCCACTCCCGTTACCATCTCTGTCACTCCGTGTTCCACCTGGATGCGGGTGTTCATTTCCATAAAATAAAACCGGCCTTGTCTGTCCACAATATACTCGATCGTACCTGCATTGGTATAGCCCACTGCCTTGGCTGCCATCACCGCATATCGCTCCATCTCTTTTCTTGTTTCCAAAGATACGGCGGGCGACGGAGATTCTTCGATCAGCTTCTGATGATTTCTCTGCACCGAACAGTCCCTCTCCCCCAGAGCCGCTACCGTTCCGTGGGTATCCGCCATGATCTGGATCTCCACATGCCTCGGATTCTGGATAAACCGCTCAATATACATGGTATCATCTCCGAAGGCATTGGCAGATTCTCTTTGCGCCATGTTAAATTGGAATTCAAACTCATCTTCTGATTCTGCCACCCGCATTCCCTTGCCGCCTCCGCCGGAGGAGGCCTTGATCATAACCGGATATCCGATCTCATCTGCCAGCTCTTTTCCGCGTTCCGCCTGATAAACCGGCTCTTTGGTACCGGGAACCACCGGAACCCCGGCTTCCATCATCGTGATACGCGCCTGCGATTTATTCCCCATTTTGTCGATCACTTCCGGGGACGGCCCGATAAATGTCAAGCCATTTTCCTGGCATCGCCTTACAAATTCACTGTTTTCCGACAAAAACCCAAAGCCCGGATGCACCGCATCTGCTCCCACATTTTTTGCCGCCATGATGATACGGTCCATATTCAGATAGCTTTCTCTGGACGGTCCTTCTCCGATGCAGACCCTTTGATCTGCAATCTGCAGATGCAGGCTTTTTTCATCTTCCTTGGAATAAACTGCCACACTTCTGATCCCCATGTTCCGGCAGGCTCTTGCGATCCGCACCGCGATCTCCCCCCGGTTTGCGATCAATATTTTATTAAACACCGTACTTCCTCCTTTTAGATTTCTCTTTGCAGTAAACCCTGTCGTCCTATATCTTTTTTACCCTAAAAAGAGGCTGCCCATACTCCACTTTCTGCTCGTTGCTTACCAGCACCGCTTCAATCTCGCAGTCAAATTCACTTTGGATCTCATTCATCAGCTTCATGGCCTCCAGAATGCAGACGGTCTGCCCGTTTTTTACCCGATCTCCCACCCGCACAAAAGCCGGTACATCCGGAGCCGCCGCCGAGTAAAAGGTTCCCACGATAGGGGATGTGATAAACAGCGCCTCTTCCTCCTCAGAAGTACTTTCTACCGCCTGCGGTCTGTTTTCCGGCATGACTGCCGGGTGCATTCCCTGGGAGATTACCGGCGGATGATCCAGTTTGCTCATAGTCACCTTGATTTCTTCATCTTTATAGCTAAATTCTGTCAAAGCAGAGTCTTCGATCAGCTTTACCAGTTTTTCGATCTGTTCTATATTCATACGTTCCTCCATTCTTTCCTGTCCCGGGTTTTCCGGCCAGCCTTGTCCTTTTTCCTTCGGGAAGGATCTTTCAGTCTCCTCCTTAACCGTTCAGCAGCTTTGCTACCCGCTTCGCCACCAGTCTGCACTCCAATACCTCCTTGCAGGGCCGGTGGATCTGATTGCGCATTTCTGTCAGTCCTTTTTCTTCTTCCAGATACAGCTTCTGGGCCTCTTCCACAGAAATCGCCTTGAACGTCAGCTTATGGTCTGTTTTTCTCTGTACCACCTTGGGAATATCCACCGAGGCCACCGTAGCGATCTTGGCGTATCCTCCCGTAGTCTGCCGGTCTGCCAGCAAAATGATGGGTTTTCCGTGAGAAGGCACCTGAATGGAACCAAACGCAATCCCGTCGGAAATGATATCGGAAGAATCTTTGGGTGCAATAAACGGCCCTTCCAGCCGGCATCCCATCCGGTCAAATTCGTTGGTCACCGTATAAGCCTCCGACAAAAACGTTTTCACGCCCTGCTTGCTGAACTGTCCCTCCTGGGGTCCCATGATCACGCGGATCTCTTCCTCCTGCTGATCAAATTCATCCAGCTCCAGCGTTCTGGAAAGAAAAAACGGCAGATATCTTCTCTTGATGCGAAACCCGATATAGTCCTCATCCTGAAGCTTCCTTCCCTTAAAGCCTCCGATCCCGCTTTTCAGGTTCGTACACCTGCTTCCCATCACCACCGGAATATCCAGGTAGCTGGAAAAGGCAATGTACCCTCTGCTGCCCGTTCTCGCACTTCCAAATCTCAGGGTATCGCCACGATACATATAGATCGCCGTGTACATGGGCGCCGGCTTTCCATTGATCGTAGGCTGGAAATCCCCTCCCGTAATGGCGATGATGGTTTCGGAGGTAAACTGCAGTGTAGGTCCGATCAGCGTAAACTCCAGCACCGCTTCATTCTCCGGGTTATCCAGAAGAAGGTTGGCTATTTTGAAGGATCGCTTGTCCATCACGCCTGCCACGCTGAAGCCCTGGCTTTGATAGCCGGTTCGCCCCAGATCCTGAACGGTGGTCAGCATCCCCGCCTTTAACACACGGATTCCCATCTTACTCTACCCCCTTCCGAATATTGCACTGATAATCTCCCTGCTCCACCAGCCGTTTGATCCGAAGATAATCGGATTCTTCCACCGGAACAAAGCGGATATAATCTCCCGCCTCTACCAGAATCGGCTGTTTCCGTCCCGGATCGTAGGTCTTAATGGGCGTCATTCCCATCAGCTGCCAACCTCCGGGAGAATCCATGGGATAGATCCCGGTCTGGGAGCCTCCGATGCCCACGCTGCCTGCCGGAATGCGGATCCTGGGGTTGGCCAGCCTGGGGGTATGTATCCTCTCATCCAGCCCGCCCAGATAGGTGAAGCCGGGCAGGAATCCCAGCATATAGATCAGATAGTCTGTAGAGGAGTGGATCTTAATCACCTGCTCCTCTGTCAGTCCTGCATGGTCTGCAATGGCTGCAAGATCCGGTCCGTATTCCCCTCCGTAGCAGACCGGGATCTCAAATACTCTCCTGCCCGCCTCGCCCGGATCCACATCCACCTTCAGCATCCCCCGGATCCTGCAGGTTATTTCTTCATAGGATACCACTCTGGGATCGTAATTGATCAACAGTGAACAAAACGCAGGGATCGTATCGATCACGCCCTCCACCTTCTGTTCTTTGATCAAACGTACCAGCGCAGACAGTCTGCGGTTGATCTCCGGACGGATCTCCTGTTTCATCTGTACCAGGATCGAACTGTCTCCCGCCGTTAAAATCTTTACTTCTTCCATAGCCTCTCTCCTTATAGAAAGCAAATAAGATGCAATGATCCATTGCACCTCCTTTGCCCATATCTTTTCTGCTTAAAACAGCTCTGTCAGCTTCGTTGCAAATGTTGTCACTCCCATGTAGGCAGACAGCCCTACCACTACAACGCCCAAAAGTGTCAGTACCACCGGATGTTTATAGCTGTGCGCTCCCATGATCGACTGTCTGTGTGCTGCGATCAGGCAGATCCCGAGTGTCACCGGAAGGATCAGGCCGTTAAAGGCTCCTGCCAGAACCAGAAGCACTACCGGGCTTCCTACCAGGAACATGACACAGGTAGATACTACAATAAATCCAATGATCACTGCATTTTCATGCTTTTCGATGCTGGGATGAAAGGTCTTCAAAAAAGATACCGAGGTATACGCTGCTCCGATAATAGAGGTCACTGCCGCACAAAGGAGCACCAGTCCCGCAAACCGGAAGCCCAGTTGTCCAGCCCCCTGCTTAAACGCATCTGCCGCCGGATTGGCTGCATCCAGAGCGACTCCTTTTACCACAACTCCTAGCACTGCCAAAAACAGACCGATCCTGACAATGGTGGCAATGGAAATCCCCATTACAGAACTCTTGTTAATCTCTTTCAGCTTGTCTTCTCCTGTGATCCCGGCATCGATCAGACGGTGTGCTCCGGCAAAGGTAATATAGCCGCCTACCGTTCCTCCCATCAATGTCAGGATGGCAGGAAACAACGTCGTCACTCCTGCTTCCGGCACCACCGTGTTCTTCAGAGCGTCTCCTACCGGAGGCTGTACAATGAAGATCACGATCACGATCAGCAGGATCATCACAGCCGCCAGTATCTTCGTGATCATATCCATGGCTGCCTTAGCATTTTTCAGTAAAAATACCAGAATTGCCAGCAATCCGGCAATCACATAGCCCAGCTTCAGCGGGATTCCCAGCACGGTGTTCAGTCCCAGTGCTCCTCCTCCCACATTTCCAATGTTAAAGACCAGTCCGCCCAGCACGATCATAAAAGAAACAAAATATCCCAGTCCCGGCAGCAGCTTGTTGGCCACGTCCTGCCCCCGAAGTCCCGTAATACAAAGAACTCTCCAAATGTTCATCTGTGCGATGGCCGACAGAACCACAGAAACCAGAATCACAAATCCAAAGCTTGCCAGATACTGCCCGGTAAATGTTGCCGTCTGTGTTAAAAATCCCGGCCCGATCGCCGAGGTTGCCATAAGAAAGGCTGCTCCTAAAAGAGCCCCTCCTCCTTTTTTCTTCTCTCCCATTCCTGTTCTCCCTTCATTCCTTTAATTGGACACAGTATAGCATAAATTACCGTGCATGGCAATCACACCTTCTTTCCTTGCAATCTCCTGTGCTTTCCAAGCAAAAAGGCAGGCATCGCTGCCTGCCTTTTTCTTCCTGCCATAAATCCAAATCCCATGGGTTCTGATACTCTGACCCTTCTCTGCGGGTTCCGGGTGTTTCTTCTTTGTGCTTTCGGTCATTCCACCTATGTTCCGGCTTCTGTTTTCGCCCCCAGATCTCAGCGGATTATCCTCTTTTTTTCTTTGCCGCTACCACGCCGCCAACTGCCAGAAGGGATACAACAGCCAGTCCTCCGTACAGCGGAAGGTTTGTACGATCGCCCGTTTTCGGCGTCATCGCCTTTTTCTCTTGTCCCATCTTAGAGGCGGTCTTCTTCGCCTCTGCTGCCGGTTTCTTGTCTCCCTGAGGAGCCGGTGTCACCTGCGGCTCCGGCTTTGCTCCCGGCTGCACTTCCGGCTTCGATTCCGGTTTGGGCTCCGGCTGTGGCTCCGGTTTCGGTTCCGGCTTTGGTTCCGGTTTCGGTTCCGGCTGTGGCTCCGGCTTTGGTTCCGGTGCCTTTTCCACATACTTTAAAGTAAACTGGATTTTCTTGTCATCGGACGCTGCCACATCTTTCCCTTCCGGATTTTGTACTGCTTTCCACGCAAAACGGAAGGCGCTGGCACTCTGATCCAGAGTAGCGGTCGCCATCATCCTTCCTTCTACGGTTCCTACTACCGTATAATTGGTATCCGGTTTTGCAGCCGCCGTAAATCTTGCCCCAGTCACAACCACCTTCAAAATATCCGGCGTTCCCATGACTGCATCCCGCAACTGCTGGTAGTTAGTGATTCCGGCCATGTTTTTCAGCGCCATCCTGACCATCACCGTTTTTTTGGCGGCATCTACAATCAGATCTCCCGACTTCTCAAATCCTCCGCCTTCTACCAGATCTGCCTGTGGATCTACAAACTCCATTTCCTCCGGAAGAAGGGGGGTTGCAATAAACTCTGCTTCCAGATGAGACAGCTGCATTTTCGAGAACGCCTCTTTCGGCTGCTCCATCTCTGCCTCTATCTCCTTCATCTGGTCCTTTACTTTGGAAATATACAGCGCTCCCGTAAAGGCCGGACCCTTCTCTCTGGTCGTCTCGTATACCTTATCGTGCTCTGTGTCATCTCCCACCAGAAGATCCCCCGGAAGTTCTGTTTCAAGTGGAGCACGAAACGCCATCGGCGCCGGTATTTCTGCCGGTGCTTCCTCCGCTGTCGGCACTTCCCCTTCTGCCGCTTCTGTCTCTGCTGCTGCAGGACTGTTTTCTGCCGTGGGCGCCGCCGCTTCCACTTCTGTTGCCGGCGTCCCCTCTTCTGCCCGTACATTCGCACACGGAGTCCCCACTCCGCCCACCAATGCAGCTGCCAGCACTGCCGCCAACAGCTTCCCTGTCAATTTTCTGTTTTTCATAAACCTCTCCTTTTCTTTTTATATTGTTGCATCCGGCTCTTTTGATCCGGCTTCAACCAAAAACAGACAACAGGCAAAACCTGCCTGTTGCCATTATTATATCCTGTAAAGGCGGCAAACTTCTACTTTTTTATAAATTTCGTAAAGATTATAAGAAAAAATCGTCTCTGCCTCCCCTTCCATCATCACTCTCTACAATAAAATAACTCCCAAAAAACTCTCCTGCGGCGGGTTGCTTTTGCGGCACTATAAAAAAGGCAAGCGTTTCTGCCTGCCTTTTTCTTCCTGCTACAAACCCGGATCCCCGGATCTCAGCGGATTATCCTCTTTTTTTCTTTGCCGCTACCACGCCGCCAACTGCCAGAATGGATACAACAGCCAGTCCGCCATACAGTGGAAGATTTGCATGATCTCCCGTCTTCGGAGCCATTGCTTTCTTCTCCTTCACAACTTTTTTGGTGGTCTTCTTTGTCTCTGCTGCCGGCTTCTTATCCTCCTGCGGAGTCGGTGTTACACTTGGCTCCGGCTGTGGCTCCGGCTGTGGTTCCGGCGCTTTCTCCACATACTTCAGCGTAAACTGAATCGTCTTGTCGTCGGACGCTACCACATCTTTTCCATCCGTATGCTGTACTGCCTCCCATTCAAAGTCAAACGGCATTTGATTCCCATAGAGGGTAGCTTTCGCACTCATCGTTCCATCCACCCTACCCACTACTGTGTAGTTGGTGTCCGGTTTTGCATCTGCCGTAAACTTTGCTCCGGTCACAACTACCTTCAGCACATCCGGTGTTCCCATGATCGCATCCCGCAGTTTTTGGTAGGTGTTGATCGTTGCAGCATCCTTCAGCTGCATTTTAACAGTCACAGCCTTCTTGCCCGCATCTACGATCACATCCGTTGCCTCAAACGCGCCGCCTTCTACCAGCGTTCCCTTAGGATTTACAAACTCCATTTCCTCCGGAAGAAGGAGGGTTGCAACAAACTCTGTCTTCACATCAGACAACTGGATCATCGGGAAAGCTGCTGCCGGAACTCCGATCTGCTGCTCTATGCTTTTCATCTGCTCTTTCACCTTGGAAACATACAGCGCTCCTGTAAAAGCTACTTCCGCATCCTTCGTCGTCTCATATACCTTGTCGTGCTCCGTGTCTTCGCCTACCAAAAGGTCTCCCGGAAGTTCTGTTGCATTCTGTCCATTTGCTGCTACCGGGGCAACCGCATTGTTTTCTGCTACCGGGGCAGCCGCATCGTTTTCTGCTGCCGGTGCCGCCTCTGCTCCTGTCGCAGCATCGTTCTCTGTCGCAGCTGCATTTTCTGCTGCCGGCGCTGTCGCCTCCGTCCCTGCTGCGGGGGTTCCTTCTTCCGCACGCACATTCACAAGCGGAGTCACTACTCCACCAACCAAGGCAAACGTCAAAACTGCCGCGAACAATTTCTTTGCTAATTTCTTGTTTCTCATAATCCTCTCCCTTTCTTTCCTATATTGTTGTATCCGATTGTTTTCATTCGGCTTCAACTTGCATTCACAAACAGACAAACTCCGACTGTTTTCGTCATTATACCCTGTCAAGAGGGGGATTTCCACTGTTTTATAGATTTTTGTGAAATTTTTCTTAAAAACCGCCTCTTTAGTCCCCCTCAGCAGTGTTGTCTGCCAGCACGGACATTGCCTCTTCCCCTCCTAAGAGGAAAAATCTGATAGCATATCATTGCATAGGGCACCATTTCCTGCGCACAAAAAAATAATCGCAGATCAACTCCGCGACTATTTCTTAGTGACTCCAAGGGGAATCGAACCCCTGATTCCAGCGTGAGAGGCTAGCGTCTTGACCGCTTGACCATGGAGCCAAATCATTCATGCCTAGATAGTATAACAAATCATAATACAATATGCAAGATTTTTTTACATAAGATTTCTCAAGTGGCTTCTCAAGAGTTTCCCTTGTCCGAAAAAACCGCGGGAGGAAGCCTTCTTTGGCTCTTCCTCCCGCAGCAGGTTGTCTTTTCTGTCCGGCAGGTCCGTCTTCCGTATCGGATCTGACAAGCCCTGCCTATTTTCCCATCATACTCATATATCCCTGAACAAAGATCACCAGCACGATCAATGGAAGGATAAAGGTCAGGTAAAATCTTACCGCCTTCGCCGTCGGGAATTTCAGTCCCTTCCCTGCATTGGCCTCTGCGATAAAGTTGTCCCAGCCCCATCCGTATCTGCTGACGCAGAACATCAGGTATACCAGGGAGCCCAACGGGAGCACATTGTTGCTCACGATGAAATCCTCCAGATCCATAATATTTTTTCCAAGAACGGTAAATCCCGCCCAGTCTGTCAGTCCCAGCACGGTAGGGATACTCAGCAGGACCAACGCCACTCCGTTAATCAAAAGAGACTTCCGCAAGGACCAGTCCCACAGATCTCTTCCATACTGGATAATGTTCTGCACCACCGCAATAACGGTGGACAAAGCTGCAAATGTCATGAACAGGAAGAACAGGGATCCCCAGATGCGTCCCCCTGCCATATCCCGAAAGATATTGGGCAGCGTAATGAACACCAGTCCCGGCCCGCCTCCCGGATTGACTCCAAAGGCAAAGCATGCCGGAAAAATGATCAGGCCTGCCATAACCGCCACAAACGTATCCAGAGCCGTGATACTGACTGCTTCTCCCGCCAGGCTTCTGTCTTTTCCCAGGTAGCTTCCGAAGATCGCCAGACCTCCCTGTCCTACGCTCAGTGTGAAAAACGCCTGTCCTAGCGCCGCAAAAATCCCCTCTTTGATTCCCGCCTCTTTCAGCCTTTGAAGATCCGGTAGCAGGTAGAATTTTACTCCCTCCAGAGCTCCCGGAAGCGTCACGGACTTTATTACCAGAAAGATCATGATCACAAACAGGCTGGTCATCATAACCTTGGTAATTCCTTCTACTCCTTTTTGCAGCCCCAGGGAGCAGATGACAAAAGCAATGACGAAAATCGCCACCATCCAAAACAGCATTTCATTTCGGTTGGAAACCAGACTGCCGAAGATCCCTTCGATCTGCTTGGTGTCTGCCTTCGCAAATTCTCCTTTTACCATCTTGAAAAAGTACGCCAGCATCCAGCCTGCGATCGTCGTGTAAAACATCATCAGAAGGTAGTTTCCCGCCATGGTAAAATACCGGAAGATATGCCACTTACTCCCCTTCGGTTCCAGCACATTAAAGGAGGTGGCAGAACTTCTCTGACTCGCTCTTCCTACGGCAAACTCCATGACCACAATAGGAAGTCCCAGCACCAGCAGGAAAAACAGGTAGATCAGAACAAAGGCTCCTCCTCCGTATTTTCCTGTAATGTAAGGGAACCTCCACACATTTCCCAGTCCGATCGCACAGCCGGCTGAAATCAGGATAAACCCCAGCCGGGACGAAAAACTTTCTCTCTTTCCCATCGTTCTCTCTTTCCTTTCTATACTGCGTGTTTTCTATATCAGACTGCCTTCTTTCATCGCTTCCTGGGCGCCCTCCTTTTCCAGGTTCCCGGAGGGCTTTTCCATCAAATCCTTCACATGCTTTTTCGGCACGACAATGGGCAGTTTTTGTTTCATGTTTTCTATCTGGACCCGATCATGATTTCCTCCGAACTCTCCGTCCAGCGTCCAGGGGATCTCTTCCAGCGATTCAAAGGTGATCCTCTCTGCCTTAAGGGAAAACATATGCTTGGCGTTCACCTGCTCTGAGATCAGCGCTGCCACGATCTCCTGCAGGGCAATGGGGTTTTTAGGAGTCTTGATCAACGTCACTTCAAACAGTCCGTCATCAAACACCACCTGTTTTCCCACCATATTGCGAAATCCGCCGACCGACCGGGAATTGGTCACCATCCCGAAGGCAAACTCATCCTCCATTACTTTTCCGTTACAGGTCACCTTCATCCGATAAGAGGGGATGTTAAACAGCCTTTTCGTTCCTTCCAGCACATACGCCAGATGTCCCAGAACATTTTTGACTTCCTGCTTTGTCTCGTAAGAAACGTCTGTAAATAAGCCAAACGCCGCTATATATACAAATACGTCGTCATTAAATCTTCCGATGTCGCAGGGGAACGGTTCTCCCGTTACCGCATTGCTGGCTGCCTGCAGAATATCTCTGGGAATATGAAGGCTGGAAGCAAAATCATTGGTGGTTCCGGTAGGAATATATCCCAGCGGAATGCTGATGCCCCTGCTGACCATTCCGGTTACCACCTCATCGATCGTTCCGTCTCCGCCTCCGCAGACGATCCGGTCAAACTCCTCCCAGTTGCAGCTTAGCATCTTATGATAAGCATCCTGATAGGACTGTGTGGGATATGCAACCACTTCGTATCCTTCCTTGACAAAAATATCCACTACATCCGCCAGCTTTGCCTTTAAAATCCCTTTTCCTGCCTGTGGATTATATATAAAGAGCAGACGCTTCAAGCCTCATTCACCTCTTTTCCTGAAAACAAACAGGGCATATACCATGCCCCGCTTTCTTGTATGTTTCCTATTCTGCCGTCCTTAATTGCCGGCAGCCAAAAATCCTTCTACACCGGCGATCGCTTCCAGCTCATCCTGCCCCTCTGCGATCAGCACCACTTCTCTTCCTTTTTGAAGTCTCAGGCTCATCATACCCATAATGCTCTTGGCATTGATCTTCTTATTGTCCATTTCGATGTACACCTGGCTGGCATATTGGCTCGCCTCCTGCACAAGATGTGCCACCGGCCTGTCCTCCATTTCCATGTTGTTTTGAATCATCACAGGTTTTTTAATCATCGTAAATTGCTCCTCCTTATCTCGCTCTCAGCTTCTCTGCCATCTCTCCCAGTTTCCGTAACCGATGGTTAACTCCTGATTTTCCTATGGGTGTCTGCAGCAGCTGTCCCAATTCTTTCAGGGACGCCTCCGGATGAGACAAGCGCACCTCGGCCATCTCACGCAAACTTTCCGGCAAATCATCAAGCCCGATGGTATCTCGAATATACTGAATGTCTTCGTTTTGCTTCACTGCGGCTGACACAGTCTTGTGAATATTGGCCGTTTCACAGTTTACCTTGCGGTTCACGGCGTTGCGCATCTCCTTCAAAATACGGATATTCTCCAGTTCCATCAACGCCACGCAGGCCCCCATGATATTCAGTACATCTACGATCTGTGTTCCCTCTTTTAAGTAAACGACATACGCCTTTTTTCTGTAGATGACCTTCGCGTCCAGCCCAAACTGATTCATCATCTTTTGGAGGATCACGGCCTCTGTTTCCCTCTCTGCCACGATCTCAAAATGATAGGACTTTTGCGGGTCACTCATAGATCCTGCCGCCAGAAAAGCTCCGCGTATGTAAGCGCGCCGGCAGCAAGGTGACTGTACCTGCGCCTTAAAAACGGCGTGCAACCCCTCTTTTTCAGCAAAAATACGGTATTGACATCCCCCCGTCATCTTTCTGACCGCAACATCAGCCTTTATATTAAATGTTTTTTTTAGCAATGTAAAGTACTTTCTTGCAAGGTCGGCGTTTTCTGTACGGAAGCAGATCTTTGCTTCCTCCTCTTCCTTTGGCGGATGGATTCCGGAAAATCCGGTGATGGCTGCCAACTCCGCCAGTCTGCAATGTCTTGCTTTGGGATATTGCTGCGCCAGTTCTTGTTTCACCTGTCCTGAAAATGACATCTTTCCTCCTGCTATCCTGCTTTCGTCACTCTGTCTTTTTCGACATCTCTATGCTCCGTCCTTACGCCATAGGCTCCGCAGGTTCTAAGTCTTTCCTGTAATTTCCCCGCAATGGCAACGGATCTGTGCTTTCCTCCTGTACACCCGATCCCGATCACCATCTGCGTCTTTCCTTCCTTCACGTACTTCGGAAGCAGGAATCGAAGCAGATCCTCCAGCTTTTCCAGGAAGACCTCTCCCGCCCCGTCCTGCATCACATAATCACAGACCGCCGTATCACTGCCTGTCAGCGGGCGAAGCTCCTCTTCATAATATGGATTTGGCAGGAAGCGCACGTCGAAGACCAGATCTGCATCCGCCGGGATTCCATACTTAAATCCAAAAGACAGTACGGTGATATACAGGTTGTTGTACGCCTTATCCTGCACAAAAATCTGGTTCAGCTCTTCCTTCAGTTCCCTGGTCAGCATGTGGCTGGTATCCAGCACATAGTCCGCCCTCTCTTTTAAAAAGCCGATCTTCTGTCTTTCTTCTATAAGCCCTTTATCTACCCGCTCTTTTCCTGTCAGCGGATGCGTTCTTCTGGTTTCCTTGTAGCGTTTGATCAGCACTTCATCCTTGCACTCCATATACAGGATCTTGCAGTCAATCTCTTCTGCATCCAACACCTTCAACACCTGCTTCATCTCTTCCAGATGGGCTCCGCTGCGGATATCCACTCCCAGCACCAGCTTTTCCAGCCCCTTCTTCGGCACCCGGATCAGCTCCGCCAGCTTCGGGATCAAAGGCACCGGCAGATTATCTACACAAAAGTATCCGATATCCTCTAAGATCTTCAACGCCGTACTTTTTCCGGCTCCCGACATCCCTGTCACAATTACAAACCGCATACTAAAACTCTCCCAAACGCTTTACTTCCGGCTCCAGTCTTACGCCAAACTTTTCATATACCCGGTCAGATACCTGGCAGATCAGGGAATACACCTCCGCCGCAGTAGCATCTTTTCTATTGATCACAAATCCGCAGTGCTTTTCCGATACCTGGGCTCCTCCGCAGGAAAATCCCCGAAGGCCCGTATCCTGAATCAGCTTTCCTGCAAAATATCCCTCCGGCCGCTTGAAGGTGCTTCCTGCACTGGGGTATTCCAGCGGCTGCTTCGTCACTCTGCGCTGTTTAAAATCTGCCATCCGCTCTCCGATTTCTTCCTGATTCCCTTCCTGCAGCTTCAACGTGACTCCCAGCGCCACATATCCCTTTTTGGAAACCACACTGGTACGGTAGCCCAGTTCCATTTCCTCCCGGGACAGTCTGCGGATCTCTCCTTCCGGCGTCAGGACCACTGCCGATTCCAGCACGTCTTTTAGTTCTCCTCCATACGCGCCTGCATTCATCACACAGGCTCCTCCGATGGTGCCGGGAATCCCTTCTGCAAACTCAAACCCTGCCAAGCTGCTTTCCCAGGCTGCCACCGCCACCTTAGACAGCAGCGCTCCTGCCTGTGCATGGATCCGATTTCCTTCCACACGGATCTGCTGCAGCTTTCTTAAATACACCACCGCGCCTCTGTAGCCCTGGTCGGAAACCAGAAGATTACTTCCGTTCCCCACAATATAATAAGGAATTTCAAATTCTCTACAAAGGCTCAAGATCTCTCCCACTTCCTCCTCCGTCTCCGGAAGCAGGAAATAGTCCGCCTCTCCGCCTACCCGAAAAGTAACATAGCCTTTCATCGGCTCCCTCTGCCTGATCTGATCCTCTCTCAGTTCTTCCTTTAACCTGCTTAAAAATGTCTGGTCCATCTGCTCCTCATCTTTCTAAAGTGCCCCGGCTTTTCTGCTTTCGCCCCTTGTACGGCACGTGTTTTTCCTGTCTGTTTCCAATTCTTTGCAGGTTCCTTCCGACTCTTCTCCTGTCTGCCGAACCTACAGTTCGTTTATTATACCATTTTTTTCCTATCTTGCAAATTTTCTGTAAATCAGTTATAGTTACTCTAACTATGTAAAGAAAAAGGAGAGAAAAAAATTGGACCCCAGTGACGTCATACGATTTCTTATATTGCTGATCCTGCTAGTGCTGTCCGCCCTGTTTTCCTCGGCGGAAACCGCTCTTACCACCGTCAACCGCATCAAGATGAGGAGCCTCGCCGAAGAAGGCACCCGGCATGCCGATCTTGTTCTGCAGCTGACGGAACATTCCGGAAAAATGCTCAGCGCTATTCTCATCGGTAACAACATCGTCAATCTGACGGCCGCCTCCCTGGCCACCAGTCTGGCTTACCAGTTCGGAGGGCATATGGTAGCCATCGCCAGTGGGATCCTGACTCTGCTGATCCTGATCTTTGGCGAGATCACGCCGAAAACAATGGCCACCTTACATGCAGAGAGGATGTCCCTTTTTTATGCTCCCACCGTTTCTGTCTATATGAAGCTGATGACGCCTGTCATCTTTGTGATCAATGGCCTGTCCAGGGGGATCCTGTTCCTTTTCCGTGTTCATGCCGATCCCGGAAATCGGAGCATGACAGAAAACGAGCTCCGTACCATTGTGGAAGTCAGCCATGAGGACGGCGTGATCGAATCGGATGAAAGAGAAATGATCTACAATGTGTTTGATCTGGGAGACGCCAGGGCCAAGGATGTGATGGTTCCCCGTGTCCATGTGACTTTCGCAGACATAGACAGCTCCTACCAGGAGCTGATCGAGATCTTCCGGGAGGACAAGTTTACCCGTCTTCCTGTTTTTGAAGGGACCACCGATAACGTGGTGGGAACCATCAATATGAAGGACCTTCTTCTCTATGACAATTCCAGGGAATTTCATATCCGGGATATCCTGCGGGAGGCTTATTTTACCTACGAATACAAGAGCATTTCCGAGCTGCTGGTAGAGATGCGCCAGGCCTCCCTCAATATCGCCATCGTTTTGGACGAATATGGGGAAACTGCTGGTCTGATCACGCTGGAAGACATTCTGGAAGAAATCGTGGGTGAGATCCACGATGAATACGATGACAACGAAGAAGAATTCATCCGTCAGATCTCCCCTTCCGAATATGTGGTGGAGGCTTCCATCAATCTGGAAGAGCTGAACGACCGGCTGGGGCTGGACTTATCTTCCGAATCCTACGACTCTCTGGGCGGATTCATCATTGAGCTGCTGGATCGCTTCCCCGAGGAAAACGATGCTATCACCACCGAGGATGGCATCCGTATGGTAGTGGAATCGCTGGATAAAAACCGGATCGAACACGTCCGTTTGTTTCTTCCGGACAACTCTGATAAAAACGAATAGACGGCAGGCGGGCTATTGCCCGCCTTTTCTTTGCCCGTGCCCCTCCTGCTGCATACTGCTGTTTGGATTGGTAAAGGACAGATCCAGTGCGTTTGCCACCGCCACCATGATTCCGTTGCTGCTGAATGTAACCCCTGTCACTGCATCCACTTCCACCGACTGGGTATTCAGGATCTGGGAAATCACCCGGTCTTTTGCTCTCTCAAAAAACGACGGATCGTCTTCCGTAGACAAAATCGTAGCATCCGAGATGGTTCCATTTTCTACCGTTACCTCCACGGAAGTTGTTCCTCTGACATTCCTACTTTTTTCCCTTTTTTCCTCTCCCCAGATCATCCGGCAGGCTATCCGCTTTTCATTATGTCTGCGAAGATTAAAATTAGATTGAACCCTTCCTTCTTTTTTTCAAAAATCTGATAGCATCTACCTAAAGCGACGATTCTTGCACTTACGAGCTTTCTATTTTTTCCCTTTGCAGAGAAAACGCGCAAAAAAGGTGCAGTCATCAGAATTTTCTTCTCCTGACTCCTGCACCTTTAACTCTGTGAAAAGAATCCACAGGCTGCCTTCTTTGATTCACATCTCTTGTTGTCTCTGACTTCCGTCAAAGCTGTCCCCGGTTATCGAAGCGTCGTAAGCACCTTCATGTCCTCTTTCAGATGTTCATAGGTACTCTTATACAGCTTGAAGTACTCGTTATATTTCTTATGGTTTTCTTCGTTGGGCAGGATCTTTTTGTCCAGCACCTGCCATTTTTGCACCTCTTCGTAGGTCAAAAGGCCTGTTCCGATCCCGGCCAGCATCACATCTCCCATGTTGGCCTCCACGTCATAGATGGGGCAAACCACCGGATATCCCGTAACGTCTGCAAAAATCTGTCTCCAGATTTTGGACTTTGTCACGCCTCCTGCCAGCAGGATGTATTCTCCCAGATCTTCTCCCGTCGCTTCCATGGCATCTCTCAGAGAATATGCCACCGCTTCCAGAAACGCCCGGTAAATGTGTCCCTTGGTATGGGTCAGAGACAGTCCCAGGATCATGCCTTTTGCATCCGAATCCCATACCGGGCTTCTCTCTCCCATGAAATACGGCAGCACCAGAAGGCCTTCACTTCCTGCCGGGATCTCTTCCGCCTGTCCGTTTAATACGTCATACAGGTTGGGGCCGCCTTGTTTCTGCTGCTCCATCTCCCACTGGCACAGGGTATTCCGGAACCATTTTACGATAGCACCTGCCGTATTACCTCCTGCAAAATAATAGGACAGATTTTTTGCATCGTACAGATATGGCCACACGATCAGCCCCTTCCCCTTTACCGGCTTATCCGAGATCAGGGCGGCGCACATGGAGGTTCCGATAGCCGCCGCATACACGCCGGACTCAAACACTCCCAGGCCGATATTGGCTGCTCCGCAGTCGATTCCTCCTGCGATCACCGGAAGTCCTTCCCAAAGCCCCATTTCTTCTGCGATCTCTTTTTTCATGCCTCCTACGATATCCGTGGATTCCACCACCTTTTCCGGCATCATGGAGGCCGGGATCCCCATGGCGTCCAGCATTTCCTGGGACCACTCCCGCTTATTCATATCAAAAATACCGCCAATGTTTCCCGCAGAAGAATAGTCAATGGCCACTTCTCCCGTCAGCTTGTAGATCACATAGTTGTTGGGCGGAAGGAACAGCTTTGTCTTCTCCCAGTTCTCCGGCTCATTGCGCTTCATCCAGAGCATCTTGGTATATCCGTAGTAAGGATCCGCTCCGTTGTGGGTGATCTCCAGCAGCTTTTCTTCCCCGATGGTATCCAGCGCCCATTTCGTTTCTGCATCCGCTCTCCGATCCATCCAGATCATACAGGGGCGGATGGGCTTCATCTCTGCATCCAGCGGCACTCCGGAGCCGCCGTACAGTCCGCTGATGGCGATCCCTTTGATCTCTTCCTTCTTTACTCCCTGCTCCAGCGCCTTGGAAACCGTGTTTTTGATGGATTCCACCGTAGCCTCGTACCACACGTCCGGCCACTGCTCTGCCCACAGGGGTCTGGGGGTCAATACATCATATTCCTGAAGGTCCTGTGCGATCAGTTTTCCCTCTGTGTCCATCAGAATGGTTTTGGTTCCCGATGTTCCGATATCTGTTCCCAATAAATAGTTCATTTCTGCTTCCTCCTTTATCTGCCTTATATGCTTTTTAAAAATCTGTCTACGTAAAAGATCGCCGCGCCTGCCGCCACAGCCTCCACCTTGTACCGGCACTCCAGAAGATATTGCTCCGCCTTGTCTCCAAATGGATTTCTGGCATCCACCTTCTGACAAAGCAGCTCCATATAATCTCCGATGTAAGCCCCTACGTAACCGCCCAGGATGATCGATCCGTCAAACAGCATCCGGATATTATGGATAGCCAGGGAAAGATGGTTCAAATACTCCTTCCACATTTTCTCCGCTTTCTTATCGCCCTGCTTCAGACGAAGAAAAAATTCTTCCAGGTTTCCATCCGTATATGTGTCCAGATTGGTTGCCCGGCACACCGTGTCAAAGCACCCCTTTTTCCCGCAGTAGCATGTTTTTCCGCCGGAGGGAACCACCGTCATATGCCCGATCTCTCCGCCTTTTCGGCTGTCTCCCTGATAAATCTCATTCTGAATGATAACGGTGCCTCCGATGCTGTTTCCCAGGCTGATGTAAAAGGCATTGGTGATCCTATGGTTTTCCCAGGATTCCATGCATCCGGCCGCATAGGAATCATGCACCAGAAAATGTCTGTAGGGGATGTACCTGGCGATCTCCTCACGTTTTCTCCCGGTAAATCCTAGGGTCCGCCCGTAGGTGACCTCCTCGCCGTCATCCGAGATAAATCCCGGCACGGAAATCCCCACTCCCAATAGTCGTTCCGTGGAGATCCCTGCCGTTTCCTTCACCAGCTCCACTGTTTCCCCCAGTTTTTTCAGATAGGTTTCATCGCCCAGGTCAAACACTGCTTTCTCCCGGACCAGCCCGATCACTTCCCCGGACAGATCCACCGCCACCACGCTCATGTGATTGGCTGTCAGAGACACTCCTATAGCAGTTTTTGCATTTTTAATGTAGGTGTATGCCGTAGCGTTCCGTCCTCCTGTATGCTTGATCTTTCTGGACGCGTCGATCAGCCCTTGTTTTTTCAGATATTCCAGGTTTTGGGTAACGGTAGGCAGACTCAACTGCAGCGCCACCACGATGTCCTGCTTGGATACCGGCCCATTTTCCCTGATATAGCGGTAGACCATCTGCCGGTTCTGCAGCTTGATCTCACTTGCACTTAATTTTTCCATCCTGCGTACTCCTTTTTAGGCCGCTTTTTCCCGTATTGTTCCGTGCGGCCTGCGCCTACAGTCGGATCATAACCTTTCCGGCTCTCCGACAGGTCTCATCTGCCAGAGCCTTTTCTATCTCTTCCAGCGGAAGTACGGTCGTGATCAGTTCTTTCAATTGGATTTGTCCCGTCTCCAGTATCTGTATCGCTCTTTCAAAGGTGTACGGATTGATAAAGGATGATGTGACGGTCAGTTCCTTTTTAAAGACATCATCCGGCCGCAGTGGAAAGGACTCCTCCGGAGCAGCCAGCCCGAAAAACATCACCGTTGCTCCCTTTCCTGCAAATCGAATGGCATCCGCCTGCGTCCGTACACTTCCCACACATTCGATCACCACATCCACGTTATCGCAATATGCGTCCAACATTTCTTTCACATCTTCGTTCAGAGGGTCAATGGTCTTGGTAGCTCCCAGACGAAGCGCCATTTCTCTCTTTTCTGCCACCGGTTCTGAGAGAATGACCTTTGCCGCTCCTGCCAGTTTCGCCATCTGCAGCATAATCATGCCGATGGGGCCGCCTCCCATCACCAGCACTGTGCTTCCCATCTGGATCCTGCACAGATCGATCCCGTGCAGACAGCAGGAAATGGGTTCCGCCATGGCCGCCTCCATCAGATCCATCCCTTCGGGCACCTTGTATACCTGCTTTTCTCTCAGGATCACGTATTCTGCAAATCCTCCGTCCCGGGTGGTTCCGATCCCGATGTTGTTGGTACAAAAATGCTGCTTTCCGCTTTTACAGAAGTAACACTCTCCGCACATATCGTTCGGATCTCCCGTTACCGGATCCCCACACGCCACGGCCGTGACCTTTTCTCCCACCGCTTCCACGATCCCGGAAAATTCATGTCCCGGGATCAACGGCGGAGTGACTGCACTGGATCCTCCGTCTCCATGATAGATGTGTACGTCCGTTCCACAGACGCCGCAGTATTTTACCCGGATCATTACCTCGTTTTCCTTCAGTTCTCTTACCGGGACTTCTTCCACCCGGATCTCTTCCTTTCCCCGGTAGACCGCCGCCTTCATAACCCTTTTCTCCATATACATCTCCTTTTTTTCCAGCTTTTTCCTGTTCCTATCATACTGTATTTTTCAAAATTACTCCATAATCTGACGCATATTTTTTCCCGGGATCCGCAAAATTTTCCCCAGGAGCAAAGAAAACCTGACAATGTTCTTTCTTGTCAAGTTTTCTGTAAGATCCTTTTCTTTTTTCGTTCTTTTTAGTTGGAATGTTTCCGCTTCTGGATACAGTCAAATCCTACAGCGAATGCAAGCACCAGTCCTTTTACCACCATCTGAGTGTAGGAGCTTACGTTCATCAGCACCATTCCGTTGGTCAGCCCTCCGATGATCAAAACACCTGCGATAACATTAGAAAGCTTTCCAAATCCTCCGGTTACCGACACGCCACCCAAAACCACGCAGGTGATCACGTCGAACTCATATCCGATCCCGGCGGTCGGCTGACCTGAGTTGGTTCTGGAAAGCATTACGATCCCTGCCAGACCGGCAAACAGGCCGGAAAGAGAGTATACCAAATATTTCACACGTCCTACACGGATTCCGGACAGCTGGGCAGCTTCCTCATTTCCTCCTACGGCGTAGAAGTAGCGTCCGAAATACGTCTTGTTCAAAATGAAGCTTCCCACGGCAAAGCAGATGATCATAATGATGACCGGGACCGGAATGGGACCTACGTACCCCTGTCCGATCATTTTAAACTTCTCGGTAAACCCGTTGATGGGGCTTCCGCCACTGAGAAGGTAGGCAAGTCCCGCAAAGATCGTCTGCGTTGCAAAGGTTGCGATCAGCGCCGGCATTCCCACCGTAGATACCATAAATCCGTTCAGCGTTCCGATCAGTGTGGCAACCACCAGGGAAAGCAGGATGGCCACATACATATTCAGTCCGTTATGCACCATGAAATACGCACACAGGATATTTACAAAGGTAATGATAGAACCGGTCGCCAGATCGATCCCTCCCAGAAGGATGACAAAGGTCATACCGATGGATGCGATTCCATACATGGAAACCTGACGCGCAATGGTAATCAGGTTGTTGGGTGTGATAAATCTTGGATTTGCGATGGTAAACGCGATAAACAGCAGAACAAACACCACCCAGATCGCCTTATCCTTGATGTGATACAATACTTTGTTATTCATAATCCATTAAACCTCCTTGATTTCTGCTGCTGACGCAAATGCCATAATGGTGCTCTGGTCAAACTCACCTTTTTCCAGCTCCCCGGTCATCTTGCCCTCTGCCAGCACGATAATCCTGTCCGACATTCCCATCAGTTCTTCCATCTCCGACGAGATCAGCAGAATCGTCTTGCCCTCTTTTTCTACCAGCTCATTCATTAATTTGTAGATCTCATACTTGGCTCCCACGTCGATCCCTCTGGTAGGTTCATCAAAAATCACCAGCTGGGAATTTGCCGCCATCCATCTTGCCAGAATCACCTTCTGCTGATTTCCTCCGCTCAGGTTTTTCACCAGCTGATGCAGCGAAGGGGTTTTGATGGCAAGATCCTCTTTATATCTTTGGGCAACCTCCATTTCTTTTTTTGCATGAATGACGCCCAATGTTGAATTTCTCTCATAAATCGGCATGTTGATATTGTTTTTGATGGATATCCCAAGCATAGCTCCATGCCGCTTACGATCCTCCGGAACCAGCGCGATTCCCAGATCTATTGCTTCCCTTGGACTTTTCGGGTTGATTTCTTTTCCATTGAAGAAAATCTGCCCTGATTTTTTCTTGGCCGCTCCAAAGATCAGCTGCGCCAGCTCTGTCCGCCCGGCGCCCACCAGGCCTCCCAGGCCCAGGATCTCCCCTTTATGGAGCTTCAGGCTGATATCTTCATCACCGTTCCCTGTAACATGCTTCAGTTCCAGAACCACATTCTTGTGGTCGATACAGTTTTCTCTGGGGGGATAAGATTCTGTCAGCTCTCTTCCCACCATCAGATGGATCAGTTCCTCCACCTGGCTTTCTTTTGTGATCAGCGTCTTGATATATTCCCCGTCTCTTAGCACCACGATCCTGTCGGACAGCCGATAGATCTCTTCCAGTCTGTGGGAAATATAGATGATAGAGATCCCGTCTTTCCTCAGTCTCTCCACCACTTCAAACATGCTTTCCACCTCTGCGCTAGTCAGAGGCGCAGACGGCTCGTCCATGATCAGCACCTTTGCATTTTGCTGGATCGCTTTTGCGATCTCCACCATCTGCTGATAGCCTACCGTCAGGTTTTTCATGAGTGTTTTGGGATTGATCTTGATGTGCAGCTGAGCAAAGGCCTTTTCCGCCTCTCTTTCCATCGCCGCCTTGTCTACGATAATCCCTTTTCGGATGGGTCTTCCCAAAAACAGGTTTTCTGCCGCCGACAGCTCCGCCACGTTATTAAATTCCTGATAGATGATGGCGATTCCGTTTTCTGCCGCCAGCTGTGGGGTCATACTGTCATATTCTCTTCCATTTACGATGATTTTTCCTGATGTGGGGATCACTGCTCCGGAACACGTCTTGATCAACGTGGATTTTCCTGCTCCATTTTCCCCGATCAACGCAAGAATTTCTCCCTTTTTCAGTTCCAGGGAAACATCTTTCAACGCTACAACGCCCGGATATTCTTTTCTTATGTGCTGTAGCTGCAATACGTATTCTTCACTCATACCGTTCTCCCGTTTTATATTCATTGGAGGCGGACAAAGCCGCCTCCACTTACGATCTGTTATTTCTTCTTACTTCTTGTCATAATCTGCCAGGTATTCATCTACATTGTCTGCATTGATGACTACAAATGGTCTGAAGATATTGTGTTTCTCTCCGGAGAAGTCGTCTCCGTTCAGGATCTTTTCATACATACCCACACAAGCTTTTGCTGTTCTTGTGTTGGATCCTTCAAATCCAACGGTCGTATTGGAAGCTTCTTTTCCGCTCTTAATGGCTCTCATCTGCTGCTCTGTTGCATCACCGGAGAAGATACCGCAGTCTTCCGGAATATTTCCATTGTATTTTGTCAGAAGCGCCTGGTTTGCTCCGATATCAGATCCTGCTCCGATGGTTACAAACACTTTACAGTTGGGATGTGCCTGAAGTACCGTCTCTACGTTGGTCTGTGCATCATTTGCTTCCAGTCCCTCGATCTGTGCAACTACTTCATACTTGCCTTCTGCGCCTTTCAGTCCTTCCAGGATACCGTTCTCTCTTTCCAGAAGGATCGGTGTCTGCGGATAGCCGATTACACATACCTCTGCTTTGTTGTCTGCAGAATAGTGCTCATTGATAAAATCTGCCGCCGGCTTTGCAATGGTGATTCCCAGCTCAGTGTTGTCCAATACCCAGTTTGCTGTGGTGTTTTCCATCTTGTCATCCCAGCACATTACCTTCACGCCTGCGTCCAGCGCCTGCTTGCAAACGTCTTCTACCGCATCCGGGTCAGACGGATGTACCATGATCAGGTCGCATCCTGCTGTGATAAAGTTTTCGATCTGGCTGATCTGTGTAGCAGAGTTGTCCTTACAATCTACGATCGTATAGTCCCATCCTTTGTCCTTGAGCATTTTTTCTACTTCTCCGAATACGCCTGCCCAGTAGTCATTCTCCAATGACTGAATGGTTACTCCCACCTTGTAGCTGTCCTTCTTTTCTGCGTCCTTCTCGTCTTCCTTCACCGGGGACTTTGTCGTACAACCTACCAGCAATGCGGCTACCATCGCAACGCTTAAGATCGCACTTAACACTTTTTTCTTCATAATCGCTCCTCCTAAATTTTTTATTTTATAGCTTTCGCTTTAGCTATCCTTTAGACTGAACCATTCTGTTAGAAACAGGTAAACGCTCCATCCACCACAATGTCCGAGCCGGTGGTAAAGGTACTGCTGTCGCCTGCCAAATATACCAGCACCGACTGAAGCTCTTCCGGCTTGCCAAGTCTTCCCATGGGCGCCATACCGTTCCACACTTCGATCAACGGCTTCAGATTCTCTGCCTGCATGATCAACTCCGTCCCGATATAGCCGGGGCTGATACAGTTGACGCGCACGCCTCTCTTTGCCCACTCGATGGCCAGAGATTTGGTCAGCATGATCACGCCCGCCTTGGAGGCATTGTATGCACACTGTGGCTGCGGCACATTCACAATATGTCCGGACATGGATGCCGTATTAATGATAGATCCGTATCCCTGCTTCAGCATCTGGCGTCCTGCCGCCGTCGAGCAAAGGTACACTCCCGTCAGGTTGATGTCGATCACTTTCTTCCACTGTTCAAAGGTCATCTCTTCTGCCGGAGCGTTTACTGCGATCCCCGCATTGTTGTAGCAGGCGTCCAGTTTTCCGTAAGTTTCCACCACCTTTGCCACCATGGCTTCTACCTCTTCCGGATTGGTCACATCCGCCTGAATGGCAATGGTCTTGGATCCTGTAGCCTGTGCGATTTCCTCTGCCACCTTCCTGGCTCCTTCCAGGTTGATGTCAACGATTGCCACGTCTGCTCCTGCCTCTGCAAATCCATAGGATGCTGCTTTTCCGATGCCGCTTGCTCCGCCTGTAACGTAGATCGCCTTCCCGTCCAGCCGCATTTTTTCAATGATACCCATAGTTTCCTCCTTCTCGCATCAACAATCATCCAGGTTGTTGATTTGCAACCAGTTTTGTAAATGTGTTTTATAAATGTAATTTTTATATCTTGCATTATATTCTGCAGGACCCTGTTGTGCAAGACGTAATATCCGCCAAAATCATTTTTCGGTTTTCGTTTATTTTGCATAATGTTATTTTATTATCATTTGCAGACGTTTTCCGGATCCCGAATCCCGTTTCCCGGATCCCCACCGGATACTCCCGACGTCCGTTCCCGGCGCTATACCGACTCCAAGTATTCCTCCATCACAAGAACTGCGCCCCCCAGAGCGGATGCCTCTTTTCTGGATCTGCATGCCATAACGTAATCTCCGGAAGAGCCGAAAATGTCTCTTTCCCGCATCTTTTCCTGAAGAACATGGATGTAAGGCTCCAGATAACATCCTACGTACCCACCCAGAATCACCCGACAGTCAAACTGCATCCGCAGATTATCCACTGCAATGGTCAGATCGTCCAGGTATTTTGCAAAGATCCTGCGGTATTTTTCGTTTCCCTCTTCCATCTCCACAAAAAACCTCTCCAGGTTTCCTTCTGTCTGTTCCGCCAAACGCAGGGCAGAACAATATGTATCCAGACACCCGATCTTTCCGCAGTAGCATCTGTTTCCCTCCGGACGGATCACCATATGTCCAAATTCACAGCTTCTCCAGTTATCTCCCAGATACAGTCTGGGCTTTAACCCTTCTCCTCCGTTCAGGGTCTGCATCCTCGCCGCTCCTCCTACCGTATTGCTCAGCAGAAGGTACAGCATATTGCCCTGGATGTCCGACACGGCGCACTCTGCAATGGCAGCGGCATTGGCGTCGTTAATAAATTTGCAGGGATAAGGAAGGTAGTCCTTCCATTTGTCCAGGGGTACCCCATGGATCCCCAGGGCATGGGACGCCGTGATCATTCCCTGCTCTTCATCCACGATCCCCGGCACAGACATGGCCATTCCCAGGATCTTGTCCTGGTCGATCTGGTTTTCTTCCACAAATTTCCGGATCAGCTCTGCCACTTCCCGAAAGTAGTCTGCCGTGTCCTCAAATGGCTTGTACACCCTCTCATGGCATTTGGCCTGCTGTGTAAAATCTGTATATGTGATCCCTACATGGTTTTTGGTAAGATCCACTCCTATGCTGTACCTGGTATCTTTTCTGGCGGCATAGGCCTTGGCCTTTCTTCCTCCGGTGGAGCCAAACTCCCCCACCTCTTCGACGATCCCTTCCTTCAGCAGTTCTTTTACTACTCCCAGCACCGTCGGAGTGCTCATCCGAAGAGCGGAAGCGATCTCCGGCATCGATGTTTTTTCTACACTGTTTATATAACGAAATACTCTGTTTCGATTGATTTTTCTCACTTGGAGATTATTTGTACCTGGTCCCATACTGTTCTCCGATATCCACTTTATTAAAATGTTTAATTAAGTGTTTTTCTAATTTTAGCATACCCTTTGTCGTTTTGCAAGTTTTGTTATAATTTTGTCTAAATTTTATCTAAACTCTCTTTAAAATTTGTCTAATATTCCCTGTAGCTCCTGCAGGTCACTGATCTGTTCATGGGCATCTTCTACCCACCCAAAGCCATACGCCGCATAGATCATTGGGATATCCGCCTCTTTGCATGCCGCCTCATCGCCTCTTGTGTCCCCCACATAGACTGCCCTTTGCAGCCGGTGCTTTTTCATGATATAGCGGATATTTTCCGCCTTCAGCATGCCCGTATCTCCCGGACAGGTAAAATCTGTTATATACTCTCCCAGCCCCGTATTTTTCAGAAAGGCCTCTATATACCCTGCCTGGCAGTTGCTGACGATAAAAAGCCGGTACTGTTTACTAAGGGTCTGTATCGTTTCTTCCATGTGCGGATATCGCAGGCAGTCCGCCTCTTCCATTTTTTTGTTCTGATAGGACAAAATGGCCTCTGTAAAGGATTCTCTTTCTTCTTCCTGTATCTCAGGAAATACGTTGGCTATGATCTCCTGCAACGGCTTCCCAAATTCCCCTTTCAGTTCCTCTGGCGTCACCGTTTTGGCAATGTCCGTTCTTCCTGCCAGTACCTCGTTCCACGCCCTGGCCACCTCTTCTGTAGAATCCCACAGCGTTCCATCCAGATCAAATATCACTGCTTCCATTGTTTTCTTCCTCCTGCTTGTTTGTTTTCTTTCTGTTTCCTTTCTGTCTTCTTTCCCGTCTGCTTCCTGCTCCCCTCATCCGTAAAGCTCTCAGCAGAGAAAAAAGACGACTTGCCGCCGTCTTTCCTGTCTCTATTCTTCTTCGATCGCCATCAGAAGATCCACTCTTTCCTGATGCCGTCCTCCCTGGAATTCGGCTGCCAGCCACTCATCCACGATCATTTTCGCCATCTCCGGACCGATGATCCTTGCTCCAAAGGCAAGGATGTTTGTGTTGTTGTGCTGTTTGGACAGCCTTGCCGAACATGGCTCCGAACAAACGGCGGCTCGGATTCCCTTTACCTTGTTGGCCGCCAGCGAAATCCCGATCCCTGTACCGCAGATCAGGATTCCCTTCTCCACTTCTCCGCTTATTACTGCCTTTGCCACCTTTTTTCCATAATCCGAATAACTGCAGCTTTCTTCTGTATCCGTTCCATAGTTCCAGACTTCATATCCCTGATCCTGCAGATGCTGTGTGATCTCCCGTTTCAGTTCTACTCCTGCATGGTCATTTCCGATTCCTATCTTTGTCATTGGCTTCCTTCCTCTCTTCCACTTTGTTTCTTTTTATATTATAATGTGCTGGTATCAAAATAACAACCTTACACATCAGGATTTCAAGGAGGTTTTATGATAAAATTAATCGCAAGTGATCTGGACGGCACTCTGCTGAAGGATGGCGCCCAGCGACTGGATCCTTCTCTTTTTCCTCTGATCATGGAGTTGAAAGAAAGAGGGATTCAATTTGCCGCGGCCAGCGGCAGGCAGCTGCACAGCCTGCATCAGCTTTTTGCCCCGATTCGGGACGACATTTACTACATCGCAGAAAACGGATCCTTATGCATTCAGAATGCAACCGTTTTGGTAAAAGGGGAGATTCCCCGGGATCTGGGACTGGAGCTGTTTCGATTTTCCCGAAATTATCCCCACTGCAGCTGTCTGCTGTCCTGTGAATCCTGCGCCTACACGGATTCAAAAAGTGACGGGTTCCTTCACCTTATGCAGCAGGAGATCCGTTCCAATATTTACGCGGTAGAGGACCTGTCTCAGGTGGAGGAAGCTTTTTTAAAGATCTCTTTTTGTGACTTCACAAACACAGAAGCCTTATTTCAGCAATCCTACCGTTCTTTTTCCTCCCGGCTGAAAGTCGTCACCGCCGGCCCCGGTTGGATCGACTTTGCCGCCATCGGCGTCAATAAAGGAACTGCCCTTGCCCGTCTGACAGACTATCTCCGGATTCGTCCTGAGGAATGTATGGCCTTTGGCGATGAGTACAACGACAAAGAGATGCTCCAGTTTGCCGGCACCAGCTATGCCATGGCAAGCGGCGCAGAAGGCATCCAAAAATACGCCACCCACGTCACCGACTCTGTGGAAACCGTCCTCCGGGATCTGCTGGACAGCCTGCCTGCCCGGAACCGGTAGAGCAGTCTTTGCACGGCTTAAACCGCTTTTCACCTGAATCTGAAAGGACATTTTATGAAAGTTTCTTATCAGCCTGTTATTTTATATGAGGATGACTCTATTCTGGTTTGTCAAAAGCCACCCGGTATGGCCACCCAGAGCCGTCGCATCGGCGAGATGACCGTGGAATCTCACCTAAAAAATCATCTGGCACAAAGTCGTCCGGCAGGACGGGAGCCTTTTCTCGGCGTGATCCATCGCCTGGATCAGCCGGTGGAAGGGATCCTTGTTTTTGCCCTGACTTCCCAGACAGCCGCCAGTTTAAACAAGCAGCTGCAGCGCAACGGCTTTGGAAAATACTACCGGGCATTTACGCAAAGCCAGCCGACTCAGCCAAAGGGATATCTGAAGGATTACCTAACAAAAGACACCAAAACAAATCTTTCCCGTATTTCCACGCCTTCAGATCCCGCCGCAAAACCAGCCTCCCTGTTTTATCAGACGGTGGTGCAGCCCCCGTACTATTTCGCAGGCTCTCCTTCACTTCCCCCGGGAACAGAATTGGATATCCGGCTGGAAACCGGGCGGCATCATCAGATACGGGTACAGCTGGCACACCTGGGCTGCCCTATCTGCGGTGACAGAAAATACGGCTCCTCTGCCCTTTTTACAAACAGACTGTGTCTGTGCGCCTACCGCCTGGAATTTCTCCACCCGGAAACCGGAAACCCCATGGTATTTTCTCTGCTGGATGGAGTACATCATACGAACTGAATAAAAGCGAGATATGGATACAGGATTGGAAGGTAACGCAGCAAAGATATTGGAAGGGGATTGGTATCCCTCCGAAATTGAGACGCGAGACATCTCGGCAAATAATGCGACAATGTGTATATAACAAAAGCATCCTATTAAATCCAGTTCAATATATTGACAAATTGATTCATTCCAAGTAAGATACGATTAACAGAACCCGCCACGCTTAGTCTTGTTTCGGCAAGAATGCGCAACCCGGCGGGACTTTCTATATCCAGAGGTAAACAATGTATACATACCCCAAGAATTTTTTATCTATTACACAATTAATTCAAAAACTCAAGGACAACGGAATGATAATAGATTCAATTGATGTTGCTGAAATAGCACTAACCACAATTGGATATTACCGATTGAAAGGCTACAGTTTTCATCTTATTGATCCTTCCACCAAAAAGTACATAAAAGGAACAAATTTGTCTGATGTTTTAAGGCTGTACTATTTTGATTCAGAGCTGTCTGGTCTGCTGTTCAGATATTCATCGCAAATTGAGGTTGCATTAAAATCGCGGCTTGTCAACGCATTTCAGATTACCCAAGATACACTGGTTTTAAATAATCCTTCTGTATTTAAGGACAAGAAAACATTCTGGAAAAATCAGAGCACCATTGCATCCGAAATCAGTCGCTCCAATGATATTTTCATAGAGCATAACTTCCATAACCACGATGGAGCCATTCCTATATGGGCGGCTGTCGAAGTAATGTCTTTCGGCACTATATCAAAAACTATTAAGAATATGAAAACCGGCAACAACAGCGCGTTTTCTGAACTGATAAAAAATTATAAGTTCAAAAGCGGCGACGGACATGATATCAACCCATCAAAAGACATGTTCACATCCTGGGTTCAGTCTGTTTCCATAATGAGAAATATTTGCGCCCACAACAGCCGTATTTACAATCGTAGCATCAGCACAAGGCCACAGCTTATTTATTCTGACATCATTAGTCCGCCTCCTCGATACAGTGGCCTATATCAAATTATACTTTCTATGAAATACCTTCGCCCAACCGAAAATTCCTGGACGATTTTTATAACTGATTTCAAACGGTTACTGAATAATTATTCTGATGTCTGCGATATTCGCAGATTAAATTTCCCATCCGATTGGAAAATCCATTTTTGATGTACATCATAATTTTCAAAAAAAGAACGGAAGTATCAGCCCTCCGCTCTTTTCTTCCGCTCTGGTTTCCTATTTCAGGAACCCTTTGATTTTTTCGTAAATGCTCTGTGCATCCAGTCCATACTTTTTGATCAGCTCTGCCGCCGGTCCGGATTCTCCATAGGTGTCGTTGATTCCGATCTTCATGACTCTGGCCGGCGCTTTCTCTGCAACCACATCACAAACGGCGCTTCCCAGACCTCCTATAATAGAATGCTCTTCCACCGTCACGATCTTTCCTGTCTTTTTTGCCGCCTCGATCACCGCCGCTTCATCCAGCGGCTTGATGGTATGCATATTGATCACTTCCGCCTCAATCCCATCTTCTGCCAGCATTTTCGCCGCTTCCAGCGACTCGGATACCGGAAGGCCGGAGGCGATGATGGTCACATCCTTCCCTTCTCTTAAACGGATAGACTTTCCGATCTCAAACTGATACGTTTCTTCCTCATTGATCACCGGAACTGCCAGCCTGCCAAACCGCAGGTAAACCGGTCCTTTATGCGCATAGGCCGCGGCTACAGCCGCCCTTGCTTCCACATCGTCAGCCGGATTCAGCACCACCATTCCCGGAATGGTACGCATCAGGGCAATGTCCTCGTTGCACTGGTGGGTCGCCCCGTCCTCTCCTACGGAGATCCCTGCATGGGTCGCTCCGATCTTTACGTTCAGCTTTGGATAGCCCACAGAGTTTCTCACCTGTTCAAACGCGCGCCCTGCTGCAAACATGGCAAAAGAGCTGGCAAACGGAACCTTGCCTGCCGCCGCAAGACCGGCTGCCACGCCGATCATGTTGCATTCCGCGATCCCGCAGTCAATATGGCGTTCCGGAAACGCCTTCTGAAATGTACTGGTTTTTGTAGCTGCCGCCAGGTCTGCATCCAGAACGACCACATCCTCATGCAGCTTTCCCAGCTCTGCCAATGCATTTCCATAGCTTTCTCTCGTTGCGATCTTCTTTCTCTCTGCCATTACACTTCACCTGCTTTCTCTAATTCTGCCATTGCCGCTTCGTACTGCTCCTGATTCGGTGCAGATCCGTGCCATGCCGCCTTGTTTTCCATGAAGGAAACTCCTTTTCCCTTTACCGTCTTCGCAACGATAGCTGTGGGACGGCCCTTGGTCTCCCTCGCTTCTTTCAAAGCATTTTCGATCGCGTCAAAATCATGCCCGTCAATATTTATCACATGGAAGTTAAATGCTTCAAACTTCTTGTCAATGGGATACGGGGAATTTACCTCATCGATCGCTCCGTCGATCTGCAGATTGTTATTATCTACGATCACCACCAGGTTGTCCAGCTTCCTGTGAGCCGCCAGCATGGCAGCCTCCCACACCTGTCCTTCCTGGATCTCTCCGTCTCCCAACAGGGTATAAACTCTGTAGTCCTGTCCGCTCAGCTTGGCAGAGATCGCCATACCTACTGCGGTGGAGATTCCCTGTCCCAAAGATCCACTGCTCATATCTACTCCCGGTATGTGTTTCATATCCGGATGTCCCTGTAGGTAAGATCCAACCTTTCTCAAAGTTTCCAGATCTTTCACCGGGAAAAATCCCCTGTTAGCCAGCGTCGCATAATAGCCCGGCGCCGTATGACCCTTGGACAGAACAAACCGGTCCCGGTCCGCCTTTTTGGGATCCTTAGGATCGATCCTCATCTCTTTGAAAAACAGATAGGTATAAAGTTCTGTAGCCGACAAGGATCCGCCCGGATGTCCTGATTTCGCATGATAAACCGCCGTCAGGATCCCTTTTCTGATTTCATTTGCTGTGTGTTTTAACTCTGCTTTGTTCATCTGTGTGTTCCTTTCACTTCTTTGGAATGATCTTTGCTATTCTCCAAAAACCGCCTTGTAATCTGCCTGAAACTTTTCGATCCCCGCATCTGTCAGAGGGTGCTTCGTCATCTGCTCGATAACGGAATACGGCACGGTGGCAATGTCTGCTCCTGCCAGTGCACAGTCTGTTACATGGAGAGGATGTCGTACGCTTGCCGCAATGATCTCTGTCTCGATCCCTGCTACCGCGAATATCTCTGCGATCTCTGCGATCAGATCCGTTCCTCTTACAGAGATATCATCCAGTCGTCCCAGAAACGGAGATACAAAGGTAGCTCCTGCCCTCGCTGCCAAAAGCGCCTGATTGGCGGTAAAAATCAGGGTCACATTCGTCTTGATCCCCTCCTGAGTCAAGGCTTTGCATGCCTTCAATCCTTCCACCGTCATGGGAAGCTTTACTACCATGTTGGGATGGATCGCCGCGATCTTTCTGCCTTCCTCGATCATCCCCTCTGCATCCACCGTCGTTGCTTTTACTTCCCCGCTGATAGGCCCATCCACGATCCCTGCGATCTCTGCGATCACTTCCTCAAACACTCTTCCTTCTTTTGCGATCAGAGACGGGTTGGTGGTCACACCGCAGATCACGCCCATATCATTTGCTTTCCGGATATCTTCCACCTTTGCTGTGTCGATAAAAAATTTCATGCCAACTTCCTCCTTCAATTCATACGCCTTACTTGCACATTTGCCTTTGATTATATCCCATCTTCAGAAGCACGGTCAATAGATCTGGATTTTTATTAATAATCAATTATTTTTATTAGTATTTTTTATCAATCCTGGCTTTTTTTCGTTTCTCCTCTTTTTGTTCCCCTGCATTTTCTTCCCCGTTTTGCGGAAAACTTTCTATTTCCTTTTTTCGCTTTGCTTTCTCCGGACTTATCCAAAATCCCCCGGCATGTTGCCGCCGTTTTCGCTTTCACTCCTGCGAAGGAGAAAAACTAATTTATTATTAATAATTATTTGAAAACTATTAATGTTTGTTCTTTTTTCCGGTATAGGCGTTCGCCGTCGTTCCCCGGACGATCAGCCTTGGCTCATATTCCACGTGATACGTGCTGATGGGTTCCGGCTGAGAGGTTTCCCTGTAGTGGGACTCCATCTTTTTCATAATGATGTCGCAGGCATCTCTCCCCTTGAATACCACAAAATGTTCGATGGTGGTAAGATCTACCTTGCTCATTCTGGCAAAAAGGGTGTTGTCGCAGCCCATCACCGATACCTCCTGAGGAACCTTGATCTTCGCCTCATAGAGAGCGTCCAGGATCCCAAATGCGATCATATCGTTCAGCCCCACAATGGCCGTGACCTTTTCTTTCTCTGCCAGAAGTTCTTTTGTCAGTTGATAGCCGATCTGATATTCCGAATCAATATCCGGCATCTTTCGGTCCGCTTCTTCCTTTGCTGCTTTTACGGTAACGCCCTCTTTCCACCCCGCCTTTTCATATTCTGCCAGAAATCCTTCTACCCGCTTGGATCGCTGCTTTTGTCGCAGAGTAAGAGGCGGTGCAATATATGCCACCTGATGATGCCCCAGCTTCAAAAGGTGTCTGGCCATAATACGCCCCAGCTTTGCATTATCCAGTTCCACCGCATCCACCTTCATTTTTTCATTCTGATTGTTGATGATGGCAATGGGGATCTCCCGGGAAAGACGCTCCACCGCTCCCAGAAAGCCGGAGCCGGGATTGCAGGTGTAGATCACCCCCTGCGGTTTGAGGCTGCGTACCATCTTCAGATATCGCTCCTCCATTTTCAGATCCCTTTGGGTATTGCAGACAAAGAGACCGAACCCCTGCTCCCTCGCTCTGGACTCGATCCCCTGCAGTAGCATAACATAATAAGGATTGGTCAGGTTCGGACAGAACACTACCAGAAGTCTTTCTCCCTTTTTTCTGCTTCGTACCTTTTTCTGCGGAAGCACATAATTTAATTTCCTGGCTGCCGTCTCCACTTTTTCGATGGTTTCTTTGGAAAAAGAAACATTTGACTTGCGATTTAGTATCATGGAGACAGTGGATTGGGAAACACCCGCCAGGCTTGCCACCTGTGCAGAGGTTCCTGCCGCGCTCTTTTTTCTGCCCATTCCTTTGGCCTCCTTCTTCTACAGCTGAGTCCTGCCTTCCAGCGCCCGAAGAAGCGTCACCTCGTCTATGTATTCCAGGTCGCCTCCTACCGGCACTCCGCTGGCGATCCGACTGACCTTGATCCCCGCCGGTTTGATCAGCTTGCTGATATACATGGCCGTCGTTTCTCCTTCCAGGCTGGAATTGGTGGCAATGATCACCTCATCCACTTCTCCCTGCAGCCTTTCGATCAGCTCTTTCAGCTTAATATCTCCTGGACCCACCCCGATCATCGGCGAGATCGCCCCATGAAGCACATGATAAACGCCTTTATATTTGCCTGTTTTTTCATAAGCGGCCAGATCCCTTGTGGTTTCCACCACCATGATAGTCTTCTGGTCTCTCTCCTGATTGCTGCAGATCGGGCACAACTCCTGATCTGTCAGCGTATAACATTGTCTGCAGTACCTGACATTTTTTCTGGCGTCTACCATGGTGTCCGCTAGGCGCTCCACTTCCTCCACCGGCATATGGATCAAATGAAAAGCCAGCCGTGCCGCTGACTTTGAACCTATGCCCGGCAGACGCGACAGCTCCTCTATCAGTCTGCTGATCTGTCCACTGTAATAATCCATTCCTGTTCACTCCATTAAAACAATCCCGGGATCTGTCCACCCATTCCGCCAGTCAGCCTGGACATGGCAGAAGCAGAAGATTCATCCACTTTCCCCATCGCTTCATTGACTGCCGCCACAATAAGGTCTTCCAGCATTTCCACATCATCGGGATCCACAACCTCCTGATCCAGCTTCAGCTTCAGGATCTGCTTGGTTCCGGAAACCGTCACCTCCACGGCTCCGCCTCCCGCCGTAGCCACAAATTCCCTGGTTTCCATTTCTTTTGCCTGCTCTTCCATCTGCCGCTGCATCTTTTGTGCCTGCTTCATCAGATTTGCCATGTTTCCCGGCATTCCGCCTCCCGGAAATCCACCTCTTTTTGCCATTGTCTGTTCCTCCTTTATTCTTGCTCCTCAATCGTCAGTTCCATGTGTATCTGTTGTTCTATGTCTACAAAGCTGTCCTCAAACCGTCTGCCCTTCTCCATCTGGCGAACGTCTATCCGGATCTGTTTTTCCGTTTTTTCCTCCAACAGACGCGACAGCTCCTCCAGCCGTTCCGGAGCTCTTACTGCATCCGCCTCCACTTCGCTTGGCATCACCACCAAAAGCAGATTTCCCTCTCCCGCGCTCAGCCTCGCTTTTTTCAGACATATCCGAAGCAGGGGAGATGCTTCCTGTATGATCTCCCGAAAGTTTTTTGCTACATACTGCACCTCTTCCGTCAACGCCTCGGGAAGTGCCGGCCTGGGACTTTGTGCCTCCTGCTGCAGCTTTGTTCCCCCCTCCCGGATCACCGGGCGGGCAGAAGGTTCCTCCTCCATCACTGTCAGCCGCTGTTCCATTCGCCGCAGCCTGTCCCACAGGGCATCCTCCTTCTTCTCCATCTCCGGCCTGCAAAGTCTGATCAGTGTCATTTCCAGCAAGATCCTCTTTTGCCCGGAAAATTTCATCTGATTGCTCAGCTCGGAGAATACCCGGATGTAATGAAACAATGTTTCGTCCTCTACCTTCTTTCGCAGGCTCTGAAGCTGATGGAACTGCTCTGCCGAAATCTCCAGAAGCTCTGCCGCTTCTTCTCCTTCCGTTACCAGAAGGAGATTTCGCAGATACCAGGTAAAGTCTATCGTCATCTGCGTCAGCTCCCGTCCTTGGAGCACCAGCTCTTCCACCGTTTGGATCACACCCTTTACTTCTGCCGCCAGCAGCTTCTCCAGCAGTTTCCCAAAAACGGACTGGTCCACCGCTCCCAGCACCTCCAGTACATGCTCATAGGTCAGCTTCTCCCCCAGATAAAAGGCGGTACATTGGTCCAGAAGACTCAGCGCATCCCGCATGGATCCATCCCCCATGCGTGCAATGTACCGGATCGCTTTTTCCTCCACCTGAAGCCCTTCCTTTTCTACCAGCTCCTGCAGGCGCTCTGTGATCGTACCGCTGTCGATCCTGCGGAAGTCGTATCTCTGACATCTGCTTAGGATCGTGACCGGAATTTTGTGCACCTCTGTGGTAGCCAGAATAAAGATCACATATTCCGGCGGTTCCTCCAGTGTTTTCAGCAGTGCGTTAAAGGCTCCTGCCGAAAGCATATGCACCTCGTCGATAATGTAGACCTTATACTTTCCCTTTGCCGGACGGTAGGACACCTCTTCCCGGATCTCCCGGATATTGTCTACTCCGTTATTAGATGCCGCATCGATCTCGATGACATTCATGGAGCTGCCTTCCCCGATCTCCCTGCACATGGAGCAGGCTCCGCAGGGACTGCCTTCCCTGGGGTGTTCACAATTGACTGCCTTCGCAAAAATCTTTGCCACCGTCGTTTTTCCGGTTCCCCTCGTTCCGCAAAACAGATACGCATGCCCGATCCGATCCGCCTGTATTTGATTTTTTAAAGTCCGCACCAGGGCCTCCTGGCCTTTTACATCCTGAAATCCCTGCGGTCTGAATTTGCGATATAATGCCATATATGACATGATTTTTCTCCCGTCTTTTCTGCTTCTCTCGCTGTCGTTTGCCAGACGTTTGCGGTTCCTTTCCCGCCGCCGTCAGATGCCGAAGCTGATGCCTGTCTGCCTTGCTTCTTCCAGAATCTCCGCCTTCGGATCCACACCCTTTAGCCTGCCTGCCACCTCTTCCAGGGGAACACGGACGATCTTCCCGGATCGCACGCCCAGCATGCAGCCGTATTGCCCATCCAGCACCGCCTTTGCCGCCGCAGCTCCCAGCCGGGTGGCCAGAACCCTGTCGTAAGCGCAGGGCGCTCCGCCTCTCTGCGCATGGCCCGGCACGGTGATCCGCACTTCCTGATCTGTTCTCTCCTGGATCTTTTCTGCGATCTCATAAGCCACGGAAGGATAGCCGGCAGCCGCCTTCTGCTGTTTTCTTTTCTTTTTTGGAAGCTCTGCTTCCTCTTTGGACAAAGCGCCTTCTGCCACTGCAATGATGGTAAATCGCTTCCCTGCCCGCTTTCTTGCGTCCAGCGCTTCCGTCACTTTTTCTATGTCATAAGGGATTTCCGGCAGAAGGATAATATCCGCCCCGCCTGCAATGCCCGCATAAAGTGTGACCCACCCCACTTTATGTCCCATCACTTCTACAATAAAGACCCGGCTGTGGGAGGTGGCCGTGGTATGGATCTTGTCAATGGTATCTGTAGCAATATCTACGGCACTCTGAAACCCAAAGGTCATATCCGTTCCCCAGAGATCATTGTCAATGGTCTTTGGCAGTGTCACAATGTTCAGCCCTTCTGACCGCAGAAGGTTCGCCGTCTTGTGGGTTCCATTTCCCCCCAGGATCACCAGGCAGTCCAGATGCAGCTTGTGATAGGTATGCTTCATGGCTTCCACCTTGTCCAATCCATTCTCGTCCGAGATCCGCATCTGCTTAAACGGTTGTCTGGACGTTCCCAGGATCGTGCCTCCTTTTGTCAGGATTCCTGAAAAGTCCTCCTTTTTCAGCATCTGGAAATCGGAGTAGATCAATCCCTTGTATCCATCCTGAAATCCATATATTTCTACAGACCGGCCTTCCCTGCAAAGTCCTTTGACGACTCCCCGCATAGCCGCATTCAGCGCCTGGCAGTCTCCTCCGCTGGTCAGCATCCCTATTCTAAGCATGGCTTTCCTCCTTGGTTTCTTCTTTCCTGCACATTGGAATTATACTCTATTTTTCTTTCCCGCACAATTGTGTTATACTGAAAAAAAGAATTGCTGCCGGAAAAGTTACGACCGGCAATCCAAAAAGAGGGGAAAGAGAGGTTGCACCTTGGATCAGTTAAAAGAAAAACTATGGAAGCTGGCTGCCAAAGGAGAGATCGTTCCGGACAGCTCGCTGTTAAAGACGCCTCAGCAGATTGAGGCCATCAAAAAAAGTGCCCGGCTGAACACGGCCGTTTTAGATCATGTAGAAGCCCATATCCGCGCCGGTCTGTCCACAGAGGACATCGATCGTCTGGTATTTCAGTTTACAAAGGAGCACGGCGGGATCCCCGCCCCGCTCGGATATGAGGGGTTTCCCAAAAGCGTCTGCACCTCCGTCAATAACGTGATCTGCCATGGGATCCCATCTGAACAGGAAATACTGAAGGAGGGCGATATTATCAACGTAGACGTATCCACCATCCTGGACGGTTATTTTTCTGACGCCTCCCGCATGTTTTGCATCGGAACGCCTTCTCCCGAAGCCCGGCGCCTTGTGGCGGTCACAAGGGAGTGTGTGGAGCTCGGCCTTGCCGCCGCCCGCCCCTGGGGGCATCTGGGAGATATCGCCTTTGCCATCTCCTCCCACGCGAAAAAACACGGTTATTCCGTAGTGGAAGAGATCGGCGGACACGGCATCGGTCTGGAATTCCATGAGGATCCCTATGTCAGCTATGTGACTCCCAAAGGCAGCGAAATGGTCCTGGTGCCGGGTATGATCTTTACCATTGAGCCTATGATCAATCAAGGTAGTCCCCGTTTTACTGTAAACAGCCAAAATGGCTGGACGGTATCCACCGTGGACGGCGGCCTGTCCGCGCAAGTGGAATACATGGTTCTGATCACGGATACCAAAGCGGAAGTTCTTAGCAGATAGAAGGCTGCCGCCTTTCTTTTTCCTGCAAAATCCATCAAATGACTTACAAGGAGGACCGTTATGCGTCTTAGAAACATCCCCCGGGCAGATTCTGTCCTGGAAGCCAGCCCGCTGGTGATCTCTTCTTTGCAGAAGGTATGCGGAGCATGGAATTCTCAGGTTTTCAGGGAGGATCACCCCATCCACATAGAAATCGGCATGGGAAAAGGCCAGTTCCTTTTATCTCTTGCTACTCAAAATCCCCACATCAACTACATTGGGATCGAACGCTATTCCAGCGTCCTGCTTCGTGCCGTGGAAAAACTGGGAGATCTGCTTCCCGAGAACCTTCGGTTCCTCTGCACAGATGCCCGAACATTGCCCGACATTTTCCAAAAAGGAGAAGTATCCGCTATCTATCTGAATTTTTCAGATCCCTGGCCTAAGGCACGGCACGCCAAAAGACGGCTGACCTCTTCGTTTTTCCTGCCCCTCTATCATCAGATCCTGAAGACAGACGGACGGCTGGAATTCAAAACGGACAACCGTCTCTTATTTGATTTCTCTTTGGAGGAGATCCAGGCTTCCCCCGTCTTTGAACTGGTCAGCTCCACATACGATCTTCACCGGGATCCCGTCCTAAGCCGGGGAAATATTATGACAGAATATGAGGAGAAATTTTCCTCCAAGGGCAACGCCATCTGCAAGCTGATCGCCCGTCCGAAAGAGAATTGTAACGCGTGAATGAAAGCTGCTTTTAAATTTCTTTTTCTTTCACATATTGCTGAATCGCATCGCAGATGTACTGCGCTGTTCCATCTCCAAATTTGTCCAGGTTCTGTTTAAATTCCACATTTTGAACATAGCCCCGGCCAATGCTTGCAAATACCTGCAGCTGACAGTCAAACGCATATTCGCAAAGATGTTTGTGCAGCTTTTCTGCTAACACTATGGTTTCTTTCGCGGCGGAGCTTATCCCCTTTGACCTATTCTCAGAAAAAGCAAAGAAGATGTTGTTAAAGCCGTCTGTGAGCTCCTGCTCTTTTCCTTTTTGTTTTTCAATCGCTTCTTCCACCACTTCCTTCCCATACAGATCTACTGCCGCCTGCCTATATTTTTGATTGTCCTGGTACGTAAATCCATTAAATTTTTCTTTTGTTGACATCGTAACTCTCCTTTCTTGTGACGCGATTGTCTTTTCCAGGGTATCTATCAATGTCAGGAGTTTTTGCTTTTCTTTTTGCAGCAAAGCCAGTTGATTTTTTAGATGATAGAGCACCTGGCTCTCCTCTTGTTTTAGCAGTTCTTTTATCTTCTTCAAAGAAAAGCCCAGGTACTTATAAAACAATATCATTTGCAAAAAGGACATATCCTCTTCCGAATAGTACCTATATCCATTTTCCTGTTTTTGAGGAGACAGCAGGCCGATCTTATCATAATGGCGTAAAGCGCGCACCGATACCCCACTCATTTCACTAACTTTTTTGATCAAATACATGAAAGCACCTCCTAACAATGCCAAGCATAAACGATTACGTTGTGTCATAGTCAATGCCTTTTTGAAAATTTACTGTAACTTTATGATCCTCGCAGTATCGCGCGGTGTAAAGCCCTTCCCCTTGATCCAAAATAGCGAGGCAGCAAACGCTGTCTCGCTATCAAAATCTGATGCTTCGGGGACATCTCAAGTTCCCTCCGCCATCTTCCTTTTCTTTGCCTATTTTTGTTTATCCTTCTCTGTGCCCTTTTTTTCGTGGCTTCGCTTTCCTTTTTGTGCTGCGCCCGGCTCAAATTCAAACACGGCAACTCCATAGGCAGGAAGCTTATAAGCAATCGAATGCTTTCTTCCGTCACATTCCTGCAGTTTTGCTGTATAAACTTTTTTCTTTCTTTTACTATTCCCCCCATATTTGGCCGAGTCGCTATCTAAAACCAGCCGATAGTCCGTGTCCATGGGAACCCCCACCATGTAATCTTCCCGTTCTACCGGGGTAAAATTGCATACGAACAGGAGATTCTTCTTTTTCTTGGCCGAATACCGCACAAAGCTGTAAATACTGCGGAAACAGTCGTCTGCGTTGATCCATTCAAATCCATCCCAGCTTTTATCCATCTCGGAAAGAGCCGGATGCTCTCTGTACAGATGAAGCAAATCTCTTACAAACTCCTGCATATGCCGATGATTTTCTTCTCCCAGCAGATACCAGTCCAGTTCTCTTCCTTCGCTCCACTCTCTCTGCTGTGCAAAATCCTGTCCCATAAACAGCAGCTTCTTTCCCGTATGTCCCATCATAAATGCGTAGCCTGCCTTCAGATTGGAAAATTTGTCTTCTCCGATCCCCGGCATTTTGTTGATCATGGAGCACTTTAAATGTACTACCTCGTCATGGGACAGCACCAGGATATAGTTTTCTCCGTATGCATAGCTCATGGCAAAGGTCATCTGGTTGTGGTTATGCTTGCGGAAATAGGGATCCAGCTTCATATATTCCAGGAAATCGTGCATCCATCCCATGTTCCATTTCAGGTGAAAGCCCAGTCCTCCCTCTTCCACGTCTCCCGTCACCTTCGGCCAGGCGGTAGATTCCTCTGCGATCATCACGACTCCCGGATTCCTTTTCTTCATGACGGAGTTCAGATGCTTGAACAGCTCGGTGGCCTCCAGGTTTTTATTATCGCCGTACTCATTGGGGATCCACTGTCCATCCTGCTTTCCATAGTCCAGATACAGCATGGAGGCAACCGCATCCACCCGCAGCCCGTCTATATGGAACTGCTCCACCCAGAACAACGCATTGGCGATCAGGAAATTGCGGACCTCATTTTTCCCATAATCAAAGATCTTGGTCCCCCAGTCAGGATGCTCTCCCTTTCTGGCGTCTGCGTATTCGTAGGTAGGCGTTCCGTCAAAGTTTGCCAGTCCGTGAAGATCTCTTGGAAAATGTGCCGGTACCCAGTCTAAAATAACGCCGATGCCGTTCTCATGAAGATGGTTGACCATCCAGGCAAAATCCTCCGGCGTTCCATAGCGGGATGTGGGAGCAAAATAGCCAGTCACCTGATATCCCCAGGAGCCGTCAAAGGGATGCTCTGCGATTCCCATTAGTTCCACATGTGTGTACCCCATATATTTTATATATTCGGCAACCGCCTCCCCAAATTCCCTGTAAGAGTAGAATCCTTCATCCTCTCTCCCTGGATGTCTTTTCCAGGAGCCGATATGGACCTCATAAACAGACATGGGGCTTTCTTTATGATCCCATGTTTTTCGTTTCTTCATCCAGGCTTTATCCGTCCATTTCAGCTTGGAAAGATCTGCCACCTTCGACGCCGTTCCCGGACGATACTCCGCATAGTTCCCGTATGGATCCGATTTAAATACTGCTTCACCCGTATAGGTCCAGACACAGTACTTATACATCTGGTATTCCTGGACCCCCGGAATAAAGCAGGTGTAGATTCCCAGCGGCTCCTGCCTCTCCATACGGTTCGCTTCCGTATTCCATCCGTTAAACTCTCCCACCACGGAGACTCCCTGTGCCCGAGGTGCCCATACCGCAAAATATACTCCTTCCACCCCGTCTTTTTTGGCTTTGTGTGCTCCAAGCTTCTTATAGATCTCGTAGTGTGTTCCCTGGCCAAACAAGTATTGATCCAGTTCTTCTATCTCGTAAGACGTCTGCTTCTTCTGTTCCATCCTCACCTTCACCTCGCCTTTACTGTATTATTCTTATTATACTTTACGCACACGTAAAAAGAAAGGGTTTGGAGATATGTTTCCAACCCTTTCTCTTTGCTTATACCCTGAAATCTTCTTCTTTCAAAATGATCCTGGAGGAATCGTCCGTGCCCTTACCAAACACCCTCCTTGCCAGATGCTTCACATTAGCCTTCTGGGAATGTTCAATGGCCTCGTCCATGATCTCTTTTACCTCTGCTACCGTCACCGCATGGTCTTCCCTCTGCATCACGTCGATTCGGCTATACAGCGCCAGGATTCCCATTTCATCCAGCTTATACCCATTCTCTTTTGCATAGGTCTGACCAAACGTTACCAGCTCATCATTGATAAACACCGGAAGCTCCAGTTTGGAAGTGAATTTCTTTTTGAACTCGGGATGCGCCGTCAAAAGTCTCTCCAGCGGCTTTCTCTGGTCTTCTAGTACAAAAAGCAACTCTCCTGTTTTCTTTTCCATCAGGTAGCTCAGTTCCTTGATGGTTCTGGAATTCAGCTTGCCTGCTTTCTCCACGATAATGGCACCGCCTCGAAGCTTCTGAATGATATTCGTCAGCTCTTTCTTGTTGAGGGACTCTCCCGTCACGATAGCCACTTTTCCCTGCTTCAGATTTCTCTGCTTCTGGATCGCTTTGACAATGTCTACAGCCAGCACCGTTTTCCCGGAGCCTTTCCGTCCGATCACCAGAAGGTTTCCTGTCTTGGATGTGCCTTCCCGCTGCGCTCTTCTGTCATTGTCCAACACTTCCACGATCTGCTCACTCATGCCTCGAACAGGAACAAAGTAAGAAAACAGTTTCTTTTGCTCTTCTGTAAGTCCTGCCTTCAGACCGATCTCGCTGGTAGCGCTCAGGTCGTATCGTCCGGTTACCACAAATCCGGTATCAAAGGGAACTCCGCCTTTCGACTTGCGGATCCGATCCTGGATCTCCTCCTCAGAGGGTTCCTCAATCTCCAATTCTTCCTCTTCTTCCGGTTCCAGAGGCTCCTCCTCAAAATCGTCCTCGTCAAAGTCTGTCTCTGCAAGCTCTGCTTCCTCAAAGTCCGCTTCGCTTTCGTCCTCTTCCTCATCTAGGAACTCTTCGATCTCTTCTTCCGATTCTTCTGTATCGAGAAAATCGTCTCCGTCCTCTTCGTCAAAATCGTCCTCTGCTTCCGCCTCTTCCATAGGAGCATGGATCATTTCTGCCTCTTCCGGCATTTCCTCATCCTGATCAAAGATCTCTTCTTCGTCAAAGTCGTCCTCGTCAAACTCTTCATCCAGGTTCTCCTCCGAAGCAGTTTCAAGATCTTCCTCCCACTCTTCGGACTCTGCCTCCTCTTCGGAGAGCGCTTCCGGGAACTCCTCTGTCTCTTCTTCCTCTGTCAATGCTTCTTCCAGACCTTCTTCCTCTTCCAGAGAAGCTTCCGGTTCCATCTCTTCCTCAAACAGAACTTCTTCGCGGGACTCTTCCACAGGTTCTTCTGTCTCCGACTCTTCTTCCGGGACTTCCGTCTCTTCAAAGTCCGGCTCTTCCCCTTCTTCCTCAGAGAACGGCTCTTCCTCTACCGGAACCTGGCTTTTGTCCGATCCTTCCAGCCTCTCGATCAGCTCCTCCAGATCGTCTGAAACGTCTTTTGTCTCTGCCTCTTCCAGTGCGTACTGCTCTGCTTCCCGTCTGGACGCCTCTGCTTTTCTTTCCTCTTCTTTCAGGCGCTCTTCTTCCGCCGCCTTTGCCGCAGCTTCCTCCGCCGCTCTCCTTGCAGATTCCGCCAGCCTTTGTTCCATCAGGCGGCGTTCCTCTTCTTTTCTTTTCTGGGCTTCTTCCCGCTCTTTACGAAGCCGCTCTTCGTCTTTGGCCTTTTGTATCTCGATCGCCTTGGCGTGCTCCTTCTGCTTCTCTTCCCACTTCATCAGGATCTCGTCAATGCGAAGTTGTCCGTTTTTCTTTAGTTCATCGTCTCGTTCTGCCATCGTTTTCTCCTCCGATTTTGGCATAAACGGCTCCGGCGTTCCTCCGGCCAGCGCTGCCTGTATGCCGCTTCCTCCGATTACTTTCGTGGCTTCTGCCGCTGTTTCTTCTCCGGCCGTTTCTCCTGCTGAAAGCTGCTCCAACGCTTCATCCAGGCTTTCCGGTGCTTCCGCCTTTTCCTCCCGGCTTGCTCCTGCCGCCCGCAGTACCTCTGCCATGGCGTTCATCTTCTTCTGGGCTTCTTTTTCCTTCGCCTCTTTCTCTTCTCCGACGCCGTGTCTTTCCTCATATTTTTCCTGCTGCAGAGGGGTCAGCGGTTTATAGCGCATCTTCAGCTCCATGGCCTGATACACATACTTTCCTTCACTGAACCAGAGGATCAGGTCGTCGCACTCTTCGATGCACTTTGCCGTCATACCTGCATCATGGTAGAGTTTTGCCAGCTCATAGGCCCACTTTTCAATGTATTCTGCTTTTTTAAAATCTTCCAATGTCCGGATCTGCTCCTGGATCGGCGTCTTCTGTGCCTTCTGGATCTTGTATTTTAAGATGTACTGGTTTGGATCCTTTGGCGCCAGCTTTACAAACTCCTCATAGCAGTCTGACGCCTCGCTGAAATCACCGATCTTTAAAGCCAGCGTTCCCAGACGATACACGATCTTTCTGCTTCCGGGCGCCTTGTCAAACGCCATAAACAGGACATCCCGGCTTTTCTGGAACTCCCCTGTCTGCTCGTAGATCTCACTGACCGTATTCAGCATCGATACATTCTTTACTCTGCGCCAGTCGATGGTGTCTGCAATCTCCATTGCTTTCTTGTATTGCTTATTTCCAAAACACTCCATCATCTGTTCTGTTTTTACCCTATATTCATATTTATCCAAGTCACTCACCTCAACTATTTGATTACAGTTTTACGTCTCTCATTTTAGCACAGCCCCTTTCTATTGTCAAAATGTATCGCCTTTAGTTTCGGTAGAATTCGCGGGATTTTCCGCGTTTTTTCGCAAGGCATCTTTTCTTTCGAACCCGTTTGACCACCTCTTTCCGAAAAGGATTTTTCTGTGCCTTCACTCTTTTCCACCACACCGATTTATCTTCAACGATTCCTGAACATTCATCATTCAGTCCAAGTATTCTCCTATTCAAAAAATCGATTCACTTGTCAATGGACAAAGATTGATCGTATTAAACACACTCTTCTGCTCAAAAAATTGCTGAGGAAGATTTTACAGACTTTTCTAGGAAATTTATAAAAAATATTTTTCAAACAAAAAGACAGCCACCATACAGTACATATGGTAGCCGCCTCTTTCCCTTATTCTGTTTTCATAAAATTCGGAGGTTCTCTTTCGGTTAAAAATCCCTCTGCCTTTTCCGCTCTGCCAGCGGTATATCCTTCCGTATTTTTTTCATCCCCCGAAGGGATAAAGCGTTTCAACTATAACACTATCACATCTGCACTTTCTGTCCTCCCGGTGAGAACGGCCGATGCTTCTTTCTCTTTGGCTTTCTCTGTTTCTTTACACAGATCCCACCTTTTGTGATGTTCGTTTCCCTGCGACGATCTGCAAATGTAACCAGCTACTTCCGACGCTCCTTCTCCGCGTTCTTTTCTTTTTATCTATGTCGGTGTGCCTGCATTTTCTCTTCTATAAAAGGCCTTCCTTGAGGGAACCGCCATTTGCAACATCACCGATCCGTCGCATTGCGTCTCTATTGAATTGTCCAATGGATTACCCTCCTTCGTTTGATTTCAAAAACGGATTTTCTTCTGTGTATTTTATCTTGCTTACTATACACTGTTTTTGATTAATTTGATAATAGCACCGACAGACTGTTTTGTCAATATTTTTTATTGTTTTTTTCTTTTTATTTGTCTTTGTTTTTATTTTGTGTATAATATTCTGACTATTATACCTTCCCCCTTTCTCTCTTTTCCTGTATGCTATACAACTTCCCCGGATTCTTCTCTTTTATGGAATAACACCCGCCGCTTTCTCAAAGTTTTTTCGGAGCAGATCCTTCTTTTGCTTTTCATTTTCCCTAGACTCTTCGTTTCTCGTTCCCCATTTTCCGCCGCCTTCTTTCGTTCCGGCACAAGCGCAGATTGTCAACCATTTTTATTTAATAGTTGACAATTTCCTTTTCTCCTTTTATACTTCTAAAAAACATGAAAGGAGCATTTCTATGCAATCATCTACAACTTCAACCCTGAATCTTCGCCGACTGATCCGGATCTCTTTGGCGGCTGCCATCATCTGTGTCGTCGCTCCTATTTCCATACCTGTTCCCGTCAGTCCTGTTCCCATTACACTGACCACGTTTATCCTGCTGGTCCTCGTGTATGTTCTGGGATGGAAGGACGCTCTGGCCGGTTGTGCCCTGTATCTGGCTCTTGGGGCTTTCGGTCTTCCCGTCTTTTCCGGTTTTTCCGGCGGCCTGGCAAAGCTGACCGGCCCCACCGGAGGATACCTGCTCGGTTTTCTTTTGTTTATCCTGATTTCCGGTCTTTTGGGCGAGGCATTTTCCTATCGTCCTCTCCCCTTCCTTCTGGGAATGCTCTTAGGCAGTCTGGCCCTATATGTGGTGGGAACTCTATGGCTTTCCCATCAGCTGCATATGGGATTTGTTCCCGCTTTGTCTGTCGGTGTTCTTCCCTATCTTCCCGGAGATGGCGTGAAGATTCTTCTGGCTCTTCTGGTAGGACCGGCTTTAAAAAAGCGGCTCCCTTCCCAGTCTTAAATCCTTTTGTAGATATACCGTGAATGGGGCCACGCGACTATCGCGTGGTTTTCCTAATGCAAACAGGGACATCTGAGCACATTGCCCAGTGTCCCTGTTTGTATTCCAACGAAATCCATTTCTTTTCTTCGTTTCTTTTTTTGTTTTCTGTCCGGGCGGCACGGCTTGCGCCGATGGCCTTATCCTCTGTAGTAATTGATCAGGCAGCCCTTCTGGATGATCTCCCGCTCTGTATCTGTCAGTTCTCCCAGCTTCAGTTCGATCTTGCGGCAGGCCTCTCCGATGACAAATCCTTTCACCGTTTCTTTCTTTTCTCGCACGCAGTCCCTAATATCCGGAATATACAGATAGTCTCCGTTTTTAAAAGTGAGAGCCTCATGGGGCTCTTCCGTCAGGAACGGAAGCATTCCCCAGTTGATCAGATTTGACCGGTATCTCTTGGTGGCATATCCGTTTGCGATATTCGCCCATCCTCCCAGCACTTTCTGGCAGGATGCCGCCTGCTCCCTGGCAGATCCGTCTCCCGGCTTCACTGCAAAGATCGTACTTCCGATCCCCAGATCCGCCGCAGCGTCTTCTCCGAAGGTTTCCCGGATCCGGCAGAGGACAGGTCCCACTTCCTCCAGCGCTTTTGCCGGATCTTCTCCTGCCTCCAGCGCCTTTTGTGCCAGTTGGACTTCCTTTGCTCTGCCCACATAGGCGGGATCCTTTCTGGAAAGGGCAAACTCTGCCAGTCCCAGCGGGTTAGAGCGATAAGACGAAGTTTCTCCCGACGGGATCAGTTCATCTGTGGTAGTAACCGGATCATGGATCTCTGATACCACTTTCAGCAGCAGGTTCTGTGGAAGGGCAGGCATCTGCGGCCAGTCCTTGATATTGGGTCCAAACCGGATCTCTACCGTGTCGTCCGCTTTTCCTTTACTGTCAAACACACGGTTGTCATAGATGCGGCTGTCAAAATGATACTTCACTCCCCGATACTCTACATCCAGATCCGTCGCCGCCGTAAGATACCCCTGATTTGCCGCCGTCGCCGCAATGGATCTGGCGTCCATCAGTGCCACGGAAGAAATCTGACCGTTCTGCAGCTTGGAGCCCTCCCTGTTGGGGAAGTTTCTTGTGGTGTGGCGAATGGAGAATCCGTTGTTTGCCGGCGTATCTCCTGCTCCGAAGCACGGTCCGCAAAACGCCGTCTTTACAATAGCTCCCGCCTGCATCAAGGTAGCGATGGCTCCGTTCTTTACCAGCTCTGTATAGATCGGCGTGCTTGCCGGATAGACGCTCAATCCGAATTCGTCCGCTCCCGTATATCGATCCTTTAAAATATCTGCCGCCGCACAGATGTTTTCAAACCCGCCGCCGGCACAGCCTGCAATGATCCCCTGATCCACATACAGCTTTCCGTTCACAATCTTTTCCTGAAGGGAGTAGTCCACCTCTTTGTCCAGGCTGATCTTTGCCTTTTTTTCCACCTCTGCCAGAATCTCTCTGGGGTTACGTACAACCTCTTCTATCGTGTATACGTTGGAGGGATGGAAGGGCATCGCCAGCATCGGCTTGATCCGGCTTAGATCTACATAGACCATTCCGTCATAATAGGTCACCGGGTCACAATCCAGCTGACGATAGGCTTCCTCTCTGCCATGAATCTCATAAAATTCCCGGATAATTTCGTCTGTCTTCCAGATAGAGGACAGGCAGGTGGTTTCCGTCGTCATAACATCGATCCCGATACGAAAATCTGCACTCAGTTTTCCCACGCCCGGTCCCACAAACTCCATGACCTTATTGTTTACATATCCGTTTCCGAAGGTGGCTCCGATGATCGCCAGGGCAACGTCCTGGGGACCCACTCCCTTTGCCGGCTCTCCTTCCAGATAGACTGCCACAACCTGAGGCATTTTAATGTCGTAGGTTTTCCTCAGCAGCTGCTTTACCAGCTCCGGCCCGCCTTCTCCTACTGCCATGGTTCCCAGAGCTCCATAACGGGTGTGGCTGTCTGAGCCCAGGATCATTTTCCCACAGGCCGCCATCTTTTCTCTTGCATACTGATGGATCACCGCCTGATGCGGCGGCACATATACCCCTCCATATCGTTTTGCGCAGGTCAGGCCAAACACATGATCGTCTTCGTTGATGGTTCCTCCCACTGCGCAAAGAGAGTTGTGACAGTTGGTCAGCACATAGGGAATCGGGAACCGTTCCAGGCCGGAGGCCCTGGCTGTCTGGATGATCCCCACAAAGGTAATATCGTGGGAAGCCATTTCGTCAAATCGGATCCGAAGCTCCTCCATGTTGTCCGATGTATTGTGCGCCTTCAAAATCTGATATGCGATCGTCCCTTTTGCCGCTTCTTCCCGGCAGACAGCTTTTCCTGCCTGTCTGGCTGCCTCTTCCCCTGTCGTTGCAATCTCTGTTCCGTTTAGCAGGTAAACGCCCTCCTGGTACAGCTTAATCATGTTTCTGTGCCTCCTTCTTTTCTAAATATCTATTATGCTCTGATACCATCATAGCGATCTTCAGCGTGAGAGCATCCTCAAACACCCGAATATCCAATCCGGTTTTCTTCTGTATTCGTTCCAGTCTGTGCACCAGTGTATTTCGATGCACAAACAGCCTTCTTGCCGCCTCGGATATATTCAGGCTGCATTCGAAGAAGGTATAGATAGCAGTCAGCTCTTCCTCCTCAAACACCTGCTCCTGTTCTCCCAGAAATACTTCTTTTAAAAACATTTGGCAGCGATCCCTGGGAAGCTGATGGATCAAATGCCCCACTCCCAGCTCTCCATAGGTCAGAAGATTTTTTTCCTCATAAAAGATCTTCCCTACCTCCAGCGCTGTCAGCGCTGTCTCATAAGCCTTTTTCAGATCCCGAAGATGAAAGATCACCCGGGCGCATGCCACGCGCACACCCACCATCGCTTCCATTTGCAAGGTGTCCAAGATCTCATGGCTGAAGCGTACCCGCTGCTGCTTGGTATCCTCTCCGTCCAGAGACTTCACCAGGATCGTCCGCCTCTCGTCCAGGGGAATTACAAAATCCCGGGAACCGTTTCCATACAGTCCTCGCAAGGTTTCCGGTATCAAGGTCTTCCCTTTACTGCGCGCCTCGATCAAAAACAGCGTCCTGGCGCCACTTTCCGCCAGTCTCAGTCTGTGCGTCAACTGAAGGATCTCCGACTCGCTCAGATCTTCCCGCATGATCCGAAGCAGCGTCTGCCCCTTGTCCAGCCTCTCCTTCTGAAGCAAAAGAAGATTGTTTAGCTGGCTGACTCCCCAGCAGCCGGATCGCTCCACCCCTTCCTGTCCACGGATCGTCAGGATGTACTCTCCCTCCGCTCCCGCCAGAAAGCATCCTTTTCCGCCTTCCAACTGCGTTTCCCTGCCGCTTTCGGAAAAGGTTTTGACTTCTTCTTTCAGCAAAAGGATGTTCTCTCCCGTCATGGCAAGGCAGTGTCCGGCTCTGTCCCACACTCCGCAGTCCTGCCCGGTGATCCTGTAAATATCCTGTATGACCCTGTGTAATATCTGGTTCGGCAGCATCCTTCTTTCTCCTTTCGCCATCAATTGCTCCTATTCTACCATACCCCGCTGAAAGTGTCTAATTTTTACCCGCACAAAATCTGCCGGTTTCAACTCTGCCAAAATCGATTCCCGCATCGAAAGCAGAACTGCTTTTTGTTCACACAGCAGAAATGGACAAGAGCATTTCCGTGAAAGCGGTTCCATCAAGCAGCTCTTCTATATGGTTGAATGCTTTTACTCCGCTATCATGTAATAATTGAGCCGCCTTGTCAGCCATAGACATCCCGGCACAAGCATTTGACAAAGCAACAGATCCCGCCAGAAAATGCGTCCTCTCTGATTGTTTGTAATATTGCGAACTACGAAAAATCCCTCCCGCATCTGTATACTAGCAGCGTCACAGATGGGGGAGGGACACGATGGCGTCAGAAACAAAGCATCCCGCATGCTTTCGATGCTCCAAATACTCGCCAAGTATTTACAAACCTCTGAACAGCCAAGGGAAATCACTTCTATTTCTCTTTATTAGATTTTATGGGATCGATAGCTTTCTACATTGTTTCAGCCTTACTTTGATGTATATGATACAATATAATGCATATTTTCCGGGATCGAAAAATGTATCTCCTGTATTCCGAGCTTCCCACTTAACCCTTCACTCATAGCTGTTTGGTGAAAATGTGATAAGGCTATCCCAAGGTCTAACTGTTTTATTTTTTTCATATCATCGCTTATGCTGTTCTTAAAGTCACAAAAGAAATGAAAGCTATTTCCCTCTTGAACTACCGCCCAAGGCTGCGCGTTTGTAGCACTAGGTGCCAGTCTGAGCATTTCCAGTGCCACTTTATATTTTCCGGCATCCGCCTGTGGCAAAGACTGATCAAAATTTTCTAAATAGAACAATTTGTCCCATGCTTTTCTGTTTTTAGAACCCAGACTCGCTCTGGTAAATTTTTCGACAAGAGAACGCTTTTCAGAAGGATAGCCAATGGGGCAAATACATGGAAATAAATCATCTGAAGTTATATCCATGACATTTTCAAAGTCTTTTCTGCTAAATGTTGCCGCAAGCCATACCGTTCCAAGATTCATGTGGGTGGCATATAAGACCAGGTTCTCAAATTGATAGCCTACCGCTTCCATAGCAAATGGTTCATCCCTTACTGTAATTGCAAGGAAGTCTCTTGCACCCTTTATCGTTCCATATGTTCCAAGTTGAACATTTTTTGCGCCGGTATCTTTACTGATGTATTGTACCCTAACAGTTACACCAAATGGATTGGTCAAAGTTTTATTAAAATCCATCAGTTTATTTTTATCTTCGTCAGTCAAGGATCTTGCCTCGAAGCTCCTGGTACTGACACGCTTTTTTATGGCTTTTTCAATATCAATTGGCAATTGACTTACTTCTTTAAATTCCATCTATATTTTTCCTTTCCCTATTTTCTTTCCATAGTGATAACCGTCTTACCCTTAGAGCGTCCATTGGCTACCTTGTCTAATGCTCTGTTCACTTCTTCAAAAGGATAAACCGTATCAATTGACGGCTTAATTTTAAAATTATCAAATAGATCGGCTACTTCCTGTAACTGGTTTCCATTCGATTCCACAAAAATAAAATCATAAGTAACCCCATATTCCCCCGCCAATTTGTCAAACTTACGTCCGGCAATTCCTAACAGAAGCTGCTTCCATTTTGGTAAATGCATTCTCTTTGCGAAAGCGCCATTTGGCATTGCTCTTAAGGATACTAATTTTCCTCCTCTTTTTAAAATCGTCATCTGCTTTTCCGTTTCATTTCCTCCAAGCGTATCTAATACATAGTCAACATTGGATAAAACTTTCGTGTAATCTTCTGTTTTGTAATCGATGAATTTGCTTGCTCCAAGTTCTAAAACTCTCTCTTTGTTTTCTACACTTCCGTTTGTGATTACGGTCAGCCCCTTTGCCTTGGCAATCGGAATCGCCATCGCTCCCACGCTACCCGTTCCGCCTGAAATAAAGATGGTTTTTCCGTTTTTCGCTTTCATCACATCCAGCGCCTGCATAATTGTAAGCGCTGTCAACGGTACTGCCGCCGCTTCTACATCAGAAAGATACTCCGGAACCTTAGCCAGTGCATCCTCGTCTACTGATACGAATTCTGCAAAGGCACCGATTTTATCCAAAGGAAGTCTTGCAAACACACGATCTTTTCCTTTATACTTCGACACTTGCGCACCAACTTGCTCAACTATACCAACAATCTCATTGCCGGCAACCACCGGTAGCTTATATGGAACAATCATTTTAACTTCTCCACGAGAAATCATATTGTCAAGTGGATTTACTCCTGCCGCCAAAATTTTTATCAGAACATCCCTGTGTCCTATAGTTGGCTTATCCAGATCAACCAACTTTACTGAAATATTTTTCTTATTGTATTGCTCTACTTGTGCCGCTCTCATATTTTCTCCTCTACCTATTTTTATCGTTATAGATTTTATACATATCCTCAATTAAGGCTTTCAGTGTTTTTTTCTGTAAGTTTAGTATTAACTGTTTTTCTGATTCTTCAAAGATCGGTAATAAAGCTTCTTTTATGCTTGCTCCCACAGGGCAATCCTGATTTACCGTATCATGCACATGCAGAAGTTCCTTTTCCGGGTATACTGCAAAATACACCTTATCTAAAGTTAGTTCACACGCTTTTATCTTCAGCATCATTCCCTTTTTGCCTTGCCTGCTCTCAATGATACCTGCATCTTTTAACAAGACAATAATCTTTCTAATATGACTGGCATTTGTACCCACACTTTTTGCCAGAAGCTCTGACGTAACTACATGAGTAGTTTCTTCCATATACACCAAAATATGAAGTGCCATTGAAAATTTTGTATCCATGTCAAACTCCTTTCCTTCAATTACAGTTGCATCATATCATGTACTTGTATCTGTGTCAAGTACATCTTTTTTTCTTTTTCTCTTTCCGAACTTTAAAAATACCCGGTCGAGATCTCCAAAAAACAGTTGGAGGATGATAGTCTCAAGGCTATTGACCTCGAAAAATAAGAACCGTCTTCTACTGTGCGTCGGATTTGTACTGTAAAGATATGCTGTCTACACTATTGCCACGACATAATAACTGTTAACTCCGCGACGGGAAGGCAAAATACCGCCAGCTGTTCACACAGCTGGCGGTACAAAATTTTTAACAATTTTTTCTTTTCGCTTTCATTTTTGGATTCTGCAGCACTAGTTAGTGATTGTCTGCTCCGTTTCTTTGTCAAATACATGGATCTTTTCTGCATCCAGTGCAAATTTAACGGTATCTCCGGTTCTTGCCTTGGTCTTGGGCTCTACTCTTGCCGTCATATTGGAGCCTTCATAATCAAAGTACAGGTACACTTCTGCTCCCAGCATTTCGTACACTCGGATCGTTGCCTCAATGACCGTGTTGGGGGAAGATGCCAGGAATCTCTCGTCATCATGCACATCCTCCGGACGGATCCCCAGTACTACCGTCTTTCCGTCGTAGCCTCCCTCGATCAGCTTCTTTCCTTTTCTCTCCGGAAGCTCGATCTCAGACGGTCCTGCCACCAGATAAACCTTGTCTCCCTTTACCTTACAGGTCGCATCGATGAAATTCATCTGCGGGGATCCGATAAAGCCTGCCACAAACAGGTTGCACGGATAATCGTACAGTGTCTGGGGGGTATCCACCTGCTGAACCACACCGGCATTCATAACTACGATCCGGGTTCCCAAAGTCATTGCCTCTGTCTGATCGTGGGTTACGTAGATGATGGTCGTCCCCAGTCTCTGGTGCAGCTTGGAGATCTCAATACGCATCTGTCCGCGCAGCTTTGCATCCAGGTTGGAAAGCGGTTCGTCCATCAGGAATACCTTGGGATTTCTTACGATGGCACGTCCCATTGCCACGCGCTGTCTCTGTCCTCCGGACAAAGCCTTGGGCTTCCGGTCCAGAAGCGCCTCCAGATCCAGGATCTTGGCAGCCTCCCTTACCATCTTGTCAATTTCATCCTTTGGTACCTTGCGCAGCTTCAATCCAAACGCCATATTTTCATACACTGTCATATGGGGATACAGCGCATAGTTCTGGAATACCATTGCAATATCTCTGTCCTTCGGCTCTACATCATTGACAACCTTGTCTCCGATCTTTAATTCTCCGGAAGAGATCTCCTCCAGCCCTGCCACCATTCTGAGCGTCGTGGATTTTCCGCACCCGGAAGGTCCTACAAAGATGATAAACTCTTTGTCTTCGATCTCCAGATTAAAATCCTTCACCGCTTCAAAGCCGTTGGGATACGTTTTGTTGATGTGCTTCAGTGATAAACTTGCCATTCTATTTTCCTCCTGCTGTCTGTTTCCTTTTTCATTTCTATGAGAAGTTTACAAAAAAAGTCCAACTCATGCTATGCACAAGTTGAACAATCTTTTTTCTGATTCCTATACAATGTGACTCTTTAGGATAGAAGCTGGCGATAAACCTCCCGTTTTCCTATGCCTCTGTCCTTTGCCACCTGTTTCATCGCTTCCTTTTTTTCCATTCCCTGCCGCAGGTAAACCTCCATATGGTCCTCCAAAGAAAGCGGTTCCCACTTCTGCCTTTCCTGCTGTTCCAGTTCCTGCCGGCTCCGTCCCTCTGCCACGATCACACATTCTCCTCTGGGCTCCTCTTTTTCATAGTAGGCGATGGCTTCCTCCAGGGTCATAGAATACACGGATTCGTGTTTCTTCGTCAGTTCTCTGCAGATACTGATCCTTCGCTGCCCCAGTACTTTCTGCAATTCTTCCAGCGTTTTTTTCAATCGGTGCGGCGCTTCATAAAATACCATCGTCCGCGTTTCCTCGGTAATCTGATCCAGCACTCTTTGCCGCTCTTTTTTTTCTGCCGGAAGAAACCCCTCAAATACGAATCTTCTGGAAGGCAGGCCGGAAATGGAAAGCCCTGTGATGCAGGCCGCCGGTCCGGGGACTCCCGTTACCGTGATCCCTGCTTCCCGGCACATCCGGACCAGTTCTTCCCCCGGATCGGAGATCCCCGGAGTTCCGGCATCGCTGATCAGCGCAACCTGTTTCCCCTCCAGGAGCCAGTCCACGATCTTTTTGCCTTTCTCGATCTTGTTATGTTCATGATAGCTGGTCATAGGCGTCCGGATCTCAAAATGGTTCAGCAGCTTGATGCTGTTTCTGGTATCCTCCGCCGCGATCAGATCCGCCTCTTTCAGCGTGCGGATCCCACGAAAAGTCATATCCTCCAGATTTCCAATAGGGGTTGCGCACACATACAGGGTTCCTGCCATAGCTATTCTCCTTCCGTTTCCTTTCCATAGATCCGCAGGATCTCTTCCGTATGGCTTCCGTCCTCCCTGTATACCACCAGAGTCGGTTCCACCGTCATCCGCGGACGTCCGCCTTTCATTCCCTCCAGCAACACCAGATTTGGCTCCTTGCCCTGTTCCGGTTGTACCAGACGCATCCGCTTCGGTTCGATCCCTGCCTGTATCATTTCTGCCAGGATCTCCGGCAGACGGAACGGACGATGTACCATGTAGAACCGTCCCTTTTGCCTGAGCAGCTTCCCGCTTTCCCGAAGGATGTCTTTCAGGGTACAGCAGGCTTCATGTCTGGCGATCCAGAGAGCCTCTTTTTCATTTTTCAGCCCATGGCTGTTTATCATATAAGGCGGATTGGTCACGATCACAGAAAAGGCGTCTTTGCCAAACAGGGAGGAGGCTTCTTTGATGTCTCCCTTTCGGATCCGGATACGCTCCTCCAGTCCGTTATACAGAACGCTGCGGCGAGCCATGTCTGCACTTTCTTCCTGAAGCTCCAGACCCGTAAAGGATTTCCCTTCCGTCTTAGCCGCCAGCAAAATGGGGAGGATTCCCGTTCCGGTTCCCAGATCCAGCACCTCCTCCTGTGGTCTCACCACCGCAAAGGCAGACAGCAGCACCGCGTCCATTCCAAAGCAGAATCTTCCCGGCTCCTGTATGATCTTATAGCCTTTTATCTGCAGATCGTCCAGCCGCTCTCCCGGCTTCATTTTAACCTTCATCTAGCTTCGACGCTCCGTTCTTTTCTTCCAGCGCTTTCAACTGTTCCATCTCTTCTTTGGATATCCGGATGTCTTTCTTCTTCCTGCGCGGCTTGAATTTCAGTTCCGTCGCTTTGTATTCCCGAATCTCTTTTTCATCCTGCTCCAAAGATACGATGACCCGCACCAGCTGGCGAAGCACATTGACAGACTGTACTTCTCCTCTGAGTCCCTCCGGCGTTATCACATAGTCGCTCACCGTAGGCAGGTGGCTGTTCAGCTCCTCGTAGGTTTCCTGTTCGTTGGTCAGGCAGCACATCAGTCTGCCGCATACCCCGGATATCTTGGAGGGGTTCAAAGAAAGATTCTGCTCTTTCGCCATCTTGATGGAAACCGGCGCAAACTCGGACAGATATGTATGGCAGCAAAGAGGCCTGCCACAGATGCCGATCCCACCCCGGATCTTCGTCTCGTCCCGGACTCCGATCTGGCGCAGTTCGATCCGGGTTCGGAATACGCTTGCCAGATCCTTGACCAGCTCCCGGAAGTCGATCCGTCCGTCTGCCGTAAAATAAAACAGCGCCTTATTGTTGTCAAAGGTATATTCCACATCGATCAGTTTCATTTCCAGGCCATGCTTGCGGATCTTTTCCAGGCAGATCCCAAAGGCCTCTTTCTCTTTTTCCCTGTTTCTCGCCTCTTTGGCTTTGTCTTCCCTGGTGGCGATCCGGATCACCGGCTTCAGCGGCTGCAAGATCCTCTCCTCCTCCACCTGGCGGATGCCTGATACTACCATGCCATACTCTACTCCCCGTGCCGTTTCCACGATCACGTGGTCTCCCTGCTTTATCTTATGTTCTCCCGGAGCAAAAAAGTAGATCTTTCCCGCCGGTCGAAATCTTACTCCTATTACATTTACCATGGAATCAATTCTCCTTCATCGTCAAAAACAGCAGTTCCATTACCAGTTCAAAATTTACATTGGCTTTCAGTCTTGCCTTGGCCCGTTCCAGGGCGTTTAGGATCTCCTCGATCCCCTCATAAGAACTTTTTCTTGCCTGCTCGCGAATATACTTGATCTGTTCGCGAAATACCACCTGATCGATCTCCTTTGTCGCTTTGTAAAGCAATACGTCCCTGTACCAGACCATGATAATATCCAGATAATCCTCGATCTCCAGCTTGTATTCCCGGATCTGCTTCAGCGCGGCGATCATCTCCTCCGTCGTCATGTCGGGGAACTGTTTCAAAAGGCGGATGGCCTCCTCCCGAAGTTCATGGAATCTTTCCGAATTGGCCAGCAGGATCGCCCGCCCCAGATTGCCCTGTGCAAACGCCGTACAAAGGTCCGCCTTATAGTCGGGAACCTCCATGACCTCCATAAGGTACTTGCGGATCAGGGTATCCCGCAGGTGGCGAAGCTTCAGCATGACGCACCGGGAAGTAATGGTGGGCAGAAGCAGCTCGTAATTTTCGGTCAGCAGCAGGATCACAGCGTACTCCGGAGGTTCCTCCATCGTCTTCAGCAATGCGTTTTGTGCCTGCACCGTCATTTTTTCTGCTCCGTCCACAATATAAACCTTCCATCTGCTCTGGTAAGGCTTGATCCGGATGGTATCGTTGATCTGCTTGCGGATATCCTCCACTCCCAGGACTCCCGGCTTTTCTCCCTTCACATAGAAAATATCCGGATGTGCGCCGCTTTCCGCCTGACGACAGGAATGGCAGACATTACATGGCTCCGCCCCTCCTTTTTCACACACCAGCACCGTAGCAAAAAGACCCGCCAAAAGCTTCTTTCCGGATCCCTTTTCTCCGCTCAGTATATACGCATGAGACACTCTGTCCTGCATCGTGACCGTCTGGATATATTCAATGATCCTGTTGTGTCCGATTACGTCTTTAAAACTTGCCATGTTTGATTTCCTCTGCCATTTCTTTGAAACACTGACTCCTGTTTTCGTTGTAAAATCGTTTTGAAATGCCCGCTTCCCGAAGATTTTCTTCTGAAAAGTCTTTGGCGTCTGCCAAAAACCGCCTGCACAACTCCTCATACCTGGGAGATTCCTGTCTTTCTTCTCTTGCCAAAGCCCTTTTCAGCCGCTCTCCATCCTCCACCTCCACGTAGAGGGGGATCACGCAGCTGCTGCCAAAATATGCCTTTAACCGGTTGTAGGACTCCAGCGTCCCTATCGCCAGGTAATCCGCTTCTTCCAGACAGATCTGCCCGTCGTCCACGGTGGCGTACCGCCAGATGCCATGTATCGTATCATAGGCTCTTTCTTCTATCAGTCGGCCTGCCTTCCGAAACACGTCCAGCTTTTCTTCTTCTACAAAAAAATATTCGACGCCATCCTTTTCTCCCTCCCGGATGGGGCGGGTGGTGTACAACACGATGGTCCGAAGCTGCGGAAATTCCCGTTTCAGATCCTGAAACAAGGTATCCTTACCCGATGAACTCTTTCCCATCACATAGAATATCTTTCCCATTGCCTAACACCTCTATCCTCTCTTCCTCCCGCAGTCCGTGGATGGCGTATCCCAGTTCTTTGTAATATTGTAACACAGCGATGCTTTCCTTGGTAATCTTTTCTCCCGGAACCAAAAGAGGAACTCCCGGCGGGTACAGATAGGCATATTCCAAAGAAACTCTACCGCCGCTTTCCTCTATCCGGATCCTCCGGGCTCCCCGGGCTTTTCGCTGCGTCTCCACTTCAAAGCTGTCATACTCCCGAATACTGCTTCTTCCGCCTCCGGAAAGCAGCGCCTCCAAAGCCTTCGCCTCTTTGGCTTCCGCCTTTTTGGGCCCTTCTTTTTCCAATTCTTTCAAGGCAGCTTCCAGTCTTGCAAATCCCGTGTCATTATCTGCTACGGATGTCATTGCCAGTACATAAGTGCCTGCCGCCATTTCCATTTCCAGGTGGTGTTTTTTTCTCAGCCGGTCCGAGACCTGTTTCCCCGTCCATCCCTCTACTCGGATAACCACCTTGGAGGGGTCGTAGCAGCCGGTTTCCAAAAGCTTCACAGAGCGGTACGCACGAAAGGACTCCCGAAATCGCTTCAGCCGGTCTACATAGGAACAGAACAGCTCCTCTTTTTCCCGTTCCAGCAGGTCAATGCATTGACCGATACTTGTCAGAAAAAGATAGGATGGGCTGCTGGTCTGCAGCATGGACAGATATCCTTTGACCCGTTCTCTGTCCACCCGGTCTCCGTTGAAATGCAAAAGAGCTGTCTGCGTCAGTGCCGGCAGTGTCTTATGCAGGCTGTGGATCACAATGTCCGCCCCTTTTTCATTGGCGCTTGCGGGAAAGTAGGGATGGAATCCAAAATGGGCTCCATGTGCCTCATCTACGATCAGAGGAATTCCCCTTTCCCGTGCGGCAAGAGCGATCCTGTCAATCTCCGATACCACCCCGTCGTAGGTGGGAGAAACCAGCACGATCCCCCGGATCTTTGGATCCACTTCCAGCGCCCTTCTTACCTCTGCCTCCCGGATCCCTTTGTTCAGTCCCGTATCCGGATCCACCTCCGGATACAGATAGACCGGTCTTAATTTTCCCAGATATATGCCATTGTAGACAGATTTGTGGCAGTTTCTTGCCACAAGCACCTTGTCCCCCTCCTGAAAAGCTCCCAAAAGGCTGGCAAGGATCCCCGCTGTGCTCCCGTTTACGAGAAAGCAGGTTTCCTCCGCCCCAAACAGCTTTGCCGCCCTCTCCTGGCTTTCCCTTAGAATCCCCTCCGGGTGATGAAGGTCGTCAAAGCCTTCGATCTCTGTAATATCTATACGGAACATGGATTCCATACCGGGAATCACAGGATTTCTCTTGTGTCCCGGCATATGGAATCCATAATAATCAGACTCTCCATATTCTTGCAGTCGTTCAAATAAGGTTTTCATGATAGTCTTTTCAGCAATGCTTCTCTTTCTTTTTCGTAGCCCGGTTTCCCCAACAGGGCAAACATATTGGCCTTGTAGCTTTCCACTCCCGGCTGGTTGAAGGGGTTGACGCCCAAAAGATATCCGCTTACCCCCACTGCAAACTCAAAGAAATAGAACAGCTGGCCCAAGGATTCTTCATCCAGTGCCGGAATGTTGATCATCAGATTCGGTACCTGGCCGTCTGTATGTGCCAGGATGGTTCCGTTCATGGCGCTTTTATTTACGAAGTCCACCGTCTTTCCCGCCAGATAATTAAGACCGTCCAGATCTACCGCTTCCTCCTTCAAAAGGATCTCTTCCTGGGATGTCTCTACATGCAGTACCGTCTCAAACAGCGTTCTGTTGCCGTCCTGGATAAACTGTCCCATGGAATGCAGGTCTGTCGTCAGATCCACCGAGGCGGGGAAGATTCCTTTTTGATCTTTTCCTTCACTTTCTCCGTAAAGCTGTTTCCACCACTCTGCCACATAGTGCAGACTGGGCTCATAGTTGGCAAGCACCTCGATCTCTTTTCCCTTCCGGAGCAGGATGTTTCGGATAGCCGCGTACTGCAGGGCTCCATTTTTCTCAAATGGCTGCTCTATGGCTTCCTGCCTTCCTGCTTGCGCTCCCGCCATCAGCTTTTCAATATCCGCCCCGCTTACGGCGATGGGCAGCAGTCCCACTGCCGTCAGAACGGAAAATCTTCCGCCTACATCATCCGGAACTACGAAGGTTTCGTACCCTTCCTCCTCTGCCAGATGCTTCAGTGCACCCCTGGCCTTGTCTGTGGTGGCATAGATTCGTCCTGCCGCCTCTTCCCGTCCGTACTTCTTTTCCAGAAGCTCCTTAAACACGCGGAATGCAATGGCCGGCTCTGTGGTGGTTCCCGATTTGGAAATGACGTTGACGGAAAAGTCCCTGTCGCCGATCACCTGGATCAGATGCTTCAGATAGGTACTGCTGATGCTGTTTCCCGCGTAGTAGATCTCCGGAGTCTTTCGGATTTCCCGGGACACTTCATTGTAAAAGCTGTGCCGCAAAAACTCGATCGCCGCCCTGGCTCCCAGATAGGATCCTCCGATCCCGATCACCACCAGCACCTCTGAATCTTCTCCGATTTTTTTGGCAGCCTTCCGGATCCTTGCAAATTCCTCTTTATCGTAATGAACCGGAAGGTCGATCCAGCCCAGGAAATCGTTTCCCGCTCCTTCCTTCTTCAGCAGCTCCTCTTTGGCAGCCTCCGCCCGGTTCTTCATATAATCTACTTCATGCTCTGAAATAAAGCCCGCCGCTTTTGAATAATCAAATGTTATTTTCTTCATTTGTGTAACTCCTTCCAAATCCTGTCTGTACAGCAATGTTTTCTTTCCCTGCCATTCTAGCAAATTGCCCCTGATTAATCAAGTTTCCCCCAATTTCCCAGCATCTCCCTGATGAGGCGGACGCTGTGGGCGATGGCCTTTTTTTCAAAGGTCGGGTAATCCTCCGTGGCACAGTGGTCTGCCTGATCAGAGATAGAGCGAACGATCACGTAGGGGATCCTGTTCAGGTATGCCGCCTGGGCGATCCCTGCCCCCTCCATTTCCACACACATTCCGCCAAATACTTCTGTCAGCTCCTGCTTCTTCTCTTCTGAGGACACAAACTGATCTCCCGTCACCACCCTTCCCACAAAGGTTTGAATGTCCGGATTTGCCCGCTGATTCGCTTTTTTTGCTCTTTCTATCAGTTCTTCCTCGGCAGGAAATGCCCAGACGTCCATCCTGGGTACCTGTCCCCTGGGATCTCCAAATGCACTGGCATCCATGTCATGATGCAGCGCATCCCGGGAGATCACCATATCTCCGATCCTGATATCCGGGTGCAGTCCTCCTGCAATACCGGTGTTGATCAGCACGTCCGCACCAAATTCCAGCGCCAGGATCGCCCCGCAGATTCCCGCATTGACCTTTCCTACTCCGCTTCTTACCACGACCGCTTCCTGTCCGCACAGTCTCCCCTTATAAAATTCCATGGAAGCGATCTTTCTCGTCTCTTCTATTTCCATATCCCTTTGCAGCGCCGCCACTTCTTCTTCCATCGCACCGATGATCCCTATCATATGTCCTTCCTTTCCCGATCTCCGGATCTGTTTCGCTTATTTCACTGCCGGTCTTTCCTTTCCTGTTTCCACTGCCGCAGTGTTCTCTGTTATCATAGCAGGTTTTTTTTCGCCGGGAAACCTTCCCCGTAGAAATATGGTATTTTTTATATATTTCTGTTATACTATGCCTATACGATCCGCAGGCGGCCGATCCGGCTCCGCCTGCAGCTTACATAGGAGGTTTATCATGATGGAATATACGCCCCAAGGGGTCTGTGCCCAGTCCATCCGCGTGGATCTGGAAAATAATGTAGTCAAGCAGGTGGAATTTATCGGTGGGTGCAACGGCAACCTGAAAGGGATTGCCAGTCTTGTCGTTGGAATGGATGCCCGGGAGGCCATCTCCCGCATAGACGGTCTCACCTGCGGAAACAAGGCTACCTCCTGTCCGGATCAGCTGGCACAGGCTTTAAAGGCAGCTTTACGTCAATCATTTTAAGTGGAGGTTCATATGAAGCGCATTATTTTGACCGGCGGAGGAACGGCAGGGCATGTAACGCCCAATATCGCTCTCCTTCCCCGTCTCCGGGAGCTGCAGTACGACATTCACTATATCGGCTCCTACAACGGAATTGAAAAGGAACTGGTGGAACAGATGGGAATTCCCTATCATGGGATTTCTTCCGGAAAGCTGCGGCGCTATTTCAGTCTTCAGAACTTCACCGATCCTTTCCGCGTACTGAAGGGATTTCGGGAGGCAGATCACCTGATCAAGATCCTGAAGCCGGATGTGATCTTTTCCAAGGGCGGTTTTGTCTCTGTTCCTGTCGTATTCGCAGGAAAAAAGCGTCGGGTTCCCGTCGTTCTGCATGAATCTGACATGACGCCGGGACTGGCCAATAAACTGGCGCTTCCTTCCGCAGCCAGGATTTGTTGTAACTTTCCGGAGACTTTAAAGATCCTTCCGGAGGGAAAAGCCGTTCTGACCGGTTCTCCCATCCGTCAGGAGCTACTTTCCGGCGACAGGTTTAAAGCGCGGGAGCTTCTGGGCTTTTCTTCCGAAAAGCCGGTTATCCTGGTAGTCGGCGGAAGCCTGGGATCTGTGGCGGTAAACGATGCGATCCGCAGCGTCCTGCCCTCCCTGCTGTCTCGCTTTCAGGTGATCCACCTGTGCGGCAAGGGGAAACTGGATCCTACGCTGAATATGCAGGAAGGCTATGCACAGTTTGAATATATTAAGGACGAGCTGCGCCATTTCTTCGCGCTGTCCGACCTGATCGTATCGCGTGCGGGAGCCAACGCCATCTGTGAGATCCTGGCGCTGCACAAGCCCAACCTTCTGATTCCTCTTTCGGCTGCTGCCAGCAGAGGAGACCAGATCTTAAACGCCCGTTCCTTTGAACGGCAGGGCTACAGTCTGGTTTTGGAAGAAGAGTCTCTCAGCAATCCCCTTCTTCTGGACGCCATTAACCGTCTGTATGATAACCAGGACTTTTATATCAACAACATGAAGCACTCTCCGCAGCAAAATTCTATCGACATGGTTATCGATACCATAGAAAGTGTCTGCAGATGATATATCTTCGACAGCCTTTTCTCCAAAAGCAGCCCATGCGCATCAGGCAGAATAGGCTGTCTTTTCTGTACGGCAAAAAGCAGAGACGCATTCTCCTTTTGGGGCATTCACATAACGAATGCTTTGTCGTCTCTGCCTTTTCTATCTCTTGTCAGTTTTTTCTTTTAAGGTCTCTTTTTTCTGCGCCGCAGGTCTATACCCAAAACTCCCAGTGATGAAACCAGCAACAGCAGCATCCACCTGTAGATACTTGCCGGATCTCCGGTTTTAGGGCTTTTTGTTCCTTCTGCTTTCGTCTGTCCCGCCTTCACTTCCTGTGAAGCTGCCACGTTCCCATTTGTCTGACCGTTTCCCTTTGCGTGCAGGCTGTTTTTCTGCTTTGTCTCTGTCTTTTCCGGAGACGTTGCCTGTGTGGAAGCCCCTGTTTTCGGTTCCTCAGACGGTTTTGGCTCCACGCCCGGTTTCGGCTCTTCGGACGGCTTTGGCTCCACACCCGGCTTCGGCTCTTCAGACGGCTTTGGCTCCACGCCCGGCTTCGGTTCTTCAGACGGTTTTGGCTCCACACCCGGCTTCGGTTCTTCAGACGGCTTTGGCTCTTCCGTTACAGACACATTGGCAAGGGATTCTGTTCCAAACACGATCTTTTCAAAATCAGGAACTGCCGTTCCTCGCCAATAAGTCGGCTGATCTCCATCGCTTAACACTTTGAGATTTTTTCCTGCAGCTGCGCTGCCGGTGGTCTTGCTGATCGCAATTCCCTGTGTTGCCGGCTGTCCCGGTTTCGCGTCCTTTCTATAGGTATCTCCTCCCTGCAAATACGCCTGTTTTACCTGTAGCCTTCCTGTTCCGGAAACAGCCTCTCCACCGTCTCCGCCGGATCCGCTTCCACCTACTGCGATCAATTTTCCTTCTCCGTCTACGGTTCCATTATCCAGCACCAGAGCACTTCCTCCCAGCGTGGTTGTTGCTATAGATCCACCACCATAAACTCCCAGTGTGGAATTTTCCGTAATGGTCAATGTTCCATTTTCTACCGCCAGTGCCGGCTGACCCGTGTAGGGCTTCCCTGTTTTGGGATCATCTCCAGTGGGAGATTCATCTCCCCGTACAAACACATTTCCCTTTACCTGAACATTTCCGCTGATCTTTACTACCGGCTCCACATTTCTTCTTGCCTTTTTTCCATTGGGCAGGAAGTTGGTATTGGAGTAGATCAGAGAATCCTTTAGTACTGCTCCATCTTTCAGCTCCAGCTGCCCGTTGATAGATGCTCCCGTCAGGAATTTTTTCCCGAAGGAATCGTAGTTCATCTGGAATTCTCCTCCTTTTTCCACAGTGATCTTTCCGTGGACAGAAGAATCGTGAAGACTCAGCTTTCCGCCTTCTTTTACAACCACTTCTACACTGCTAAGAAGCTTCATGTTTACCAGTGTTACATCCGTTCCCTTATCTACGATCAGCTTTTGACTTGGCTCCCCCTCTACCGAAACTCCCAGTTCTCCATAAGTCCCACTTGCATGAGAACCGTAAATCGCCTTGATCTCAGACGGAACGGAAACCTCCTCATTTTTTCCGCCAAACTTCTGGATCACCCATGGCTCCATATCCCACAGATATTTTCCATCCTGTGTCTTTTGCGCATTCTGGATTGTCATGCGATCCTTCAGCGTTTCATTATAGTCATATACTACGAAAGGCAGTTCATTGCTGGTGGCTGTTCTCCCTGTTTTGTCAACAATCTGTACCTTCACCTTGTATGTTCCCGGAGTTTTCGGCGTTCCGTTTAAGGTTACAGAACTGTCGTAGGTAGAATAGATGCCCTTCATCCCGGACGCTGCATCCAGTACGACCTTGGACGCCTGTGTGATCTCCAGTTGTTTCATTTTATTCAGGTCCACCCAGTCTGTCTCCTGTGGTGTATCTGCTTCTGTTACCTGTACTACCACATTGCTGTTCTTATTCTGTACGGCAGCCGTCGTCGCCCCTGAAATGGCATCGTACCCCTTCTGGTTCACCATGGCAGATTCAAATTTCCCCACAAGACGAACCTTCAATGCCTTTTGCTTTGGCACCGTCTCTTCCTTGACCGGGATCAGTTGTTTTACAGAGCCCTCCAGATGATACCGGAAACTTTGTGTCTGTCCGTTTTGGTCTTCCAGTGTGAGAACGTCATTTTCCTTCAGCTCTTTCATATGAAGAACAGTTTCCTCCGGAAAATATTTTCCTTCTACCCAGGCCTGCCATTTGCTGTCTGCTTTCTCATACTCTCTGTGATTTACCTTTACACTCTTTAGTTTTTGGATCCACTCCTTCGGAGATACCTCTACCACAAAAAAGGAATTCTGCATCCCCGGCGTCAGTGTAATAGGCGTTTCCGGCTCATCCTTCTGCGGTTCCTCCGGCTGTACAGAGGGCTTTGTTTCTTCCTTTGCCTGATAGCGGATGGTTTCTTTGTCAATAATAGAAATCAATCCGTTGGGATCCTTGATGGTAAATGTAAGCGTCCCTGCATCCGTAATAAACTGAACAACGTCTCCCTTTTTCAGCGTAGACAGTCCCACCGCCGGATCCGTATCACTGATCCAGTACTTTTTTTCTGTCATCAGTCCCGACCGAGACTCTGTTTTTGTGTAAGCCTCCTCGTTTACCTGCACCGTCTGGATCTTGTCGATAAACTCTCGGTTCTTAAAATTGATCTGGCATCCAAACAAACTGGAGGCGCTGGATTCAATAACAGGCGCTTCGCTTTCCTGCGCATACGCAGAAACCGGCATCGCCATGGACAATGCAAGCGCTACCAGCAGCATAAACTTTTTCATCTTCATCGCGTTCCTCTCCTTCGTCTTTCTCACATACCTGTGTGTTCCTACATAGCCTGTGTCATCTTTTGCCGTCCTTCTCCCCCGGCAGAATTCCCCGCCGCCTTTTCGGTTAGCACAGGCTAATTGATTTTAGCACACTCTCCGGCCCGCTTCAATAGAAAAGACAAAAAATGTCAACATTTTTAATATCGGTTCTCAAAAACCGCCTATATTGCTTCTTTTTGTTTTACGTCTTTCTCATCTGTCATTTGCACTCTCCTTGCATTACAAAAAAGAGAAGCAGATTATTACTCCACTTCTCTTAGTCATTTCTACACCATTTATTTTTTATAATTATTCAACGAGCGCTGAACTATTTTCCAGACCCCATCCGGCAAATCTTACATTTATTCTTTCATACTCCTTTACGCTTAACCTATCTCGCATAATGTCATACTTTTCCTGATCCTGTATATATTTCTTTATTGTGGCTTCATTTAGTCCCACTGTACTCACATAGTATCCTTCTGACCAGAAATGACGGTTTCCAAATTTATACTTCAGATTTGCGTGTCTGTCGAACATCATCAATGCTGACTTCCCTTTTAAATACCCCATAAAGCTGGAATCACTCATCTTTGGCGGGATACTTACGAGCATATGGATATGATCGGGCATAAGATGCCCTTCGATAATCTCCACTCCCTTATAGGAACATAACTATTTTATAATATCTCGCAAATCCGCTTTATATTGATTATAAATTATTTTTCGTCTATACTTTGGTGTGAAGACGATATGGTATTTACACATCCACTTTGTATGTGCTAAATCATTAGTTTTCTTCGCCATAAAATCACCTTTCCTTTTTTGCAATAGTGGCTTGGACACCTCTATTGTAGCGGAAAGGTGGTTTTTTGTATAACCCTTTGTCTCCACCCGCATAGCAGGTGGGTTTTAGTCCCAAATAAATGCACGCTGCGCATTTATTTGAGACAGGCTAAAACCTAACACAAAAAGGGCGTTCCTTTGCTTCCTTTACAGAAACAAAAGACCGCCGCTTTTACGATTTCCTATTGAGTTTTTCTCCGAAGAAACACCTCTGATCCTTGTTTTCAGTCAGATCATTCTGCCAGCAGGTTCAACAGTTTATTTTTGTCTGCTTCCGTCAACGTCCCCATTTTCCATCCCAGGCCCACTTTATCCTTGTCATATCTGGGAATCAGATGCATATGGAAATGAAACACCGTCTGCCCCGCCGCTGCTCCGTTGTTCTGGACGATATTATATCCCTGGCAGCCCAATGCTCCGGTAAATTTTATCACCAGCTTCTTTGCCAGAACCAGCGCCTTTGACGCTAACTCATCCTCCAACTCATACAGGTTCTCAAAATGTTCCTTGGGAATGATCAGCGCGTGTCCCATAGATGCCGGACTGGCGTCCAGGATTACCCGAAACCATTCGTCCTCATATAATGTAGCCGTAGGAATCTCTCCGTTTGCCAGTTTACAAAAAATACAATCCTCTTTTTTCATCTTTTATTCCCTTCCTTCCCTGTTCTTTCGATACAGTAGTATCCCTAACAAAAATCCGCCGGCCAGTCCTCCGATATGAGCCGCATTGTCCACTCCACCCTCTGCATATCCCATGTAAATGCTGAAAATCGCCATGATAAACAGCCGGTTTCCAGATACTCCCCGCAGCCGTCCTTTATTCCGCAAAACCACATACAACAGTCCGCCGATCAAGCCAAACACACAGCCGGAGGCACCTGCCGACACCGGAAACCGATTCCCTTGAAGATTCATCCACATGGACAGCAGGTTTCCTGCCAGTCCGCTCCCCAGATACAAAAGGATCAGCTTGATCCTTCCCAGTTCCCGTTCCAGATGACTTCCCATGGCCAGCAATCCCACCATGTTATTCACCAGATGTATCGCGTTGAAATGCAAAAACATACAGGTAAACAGCCGATAATATTCTTCTTTCTCCAGCACAAACGGGACATACATCCCCCCGTGCCCCAACACGAATCCTGCATCCTGGGGATCTCCCATAGCCGACATTCCCAAAAATATCACAACATTTATGACTACCAGCCAAAAGGACGCTGATTTTATCCATCTCCCTGTTTCCATCTGCCTCTCCTTTTGCTTCCTCCTGTCTTTTACTTTCCCTGTAATATGTTCTGTAGCCTTCCGGGATCCCACCGGTTCTTCTGGATTTCATTTTAACACTTTCCTGTTTTCTTGTCACTCCCTTCAGGTATCTCAGGTGTTGTCTGGTGCTATCTCTCTTGCGCAGATCGGCTCCGGACTTTTTCAGCGCATTCCGGGAAAGGACTGTTTTTCATAAATATCGCCAAGGGCTCCTCCCTGGATCTCTTACCAAATCTCTTACCGGATTTCTTCCCGGGAAAACCCTTCCCAGTCTCCCCATTTTTTCTTTTTTCTCCGTTTTAAAAGATTTTTTACCGGCTCCCAAAACTGCTTTGCTTCTCTGATCAATATAGGCTCCATTTCTCCTTCCTCTTCCCACTTCTCCCAACAGACGGTTTCTGTTTCTTTTTCTTCTGTTCCTGCTACCATCGCTTCTTTTTGCTCCCGAAGCCGCCCGGATAGCAGCGTCTTGTATTCCCGGCTGATCTTTTCCAGACTATAGTTTTCCTCCATTGTCTTCTTATGCAGAAAAAACACTCCCTCTACCCCTGCCGGATCGTCGTAATCTATATGTTTTACCAGATACTCTGTCAGCCTGTGGATACCCTCCCATATATTCTCTTTGGAAGGAGGAAAGTAACAAAAATAAAACTTTTTCTCTTCATAAAAAATATATTCCGGCTGCAGCAAAAGGCAGTGAATGTTCAATAAATGCCTCTCTGTCTCGCGGATCGCTTCTCTGATACTGTCCATCAGCAGTTCCACATCCCTGCCTCTCATGTTTCCTCTTTCAAACATGGCGCTCATGGACACCTTTCCGCTCACTTCATATTCGTAACAACTGCTGTCATCAATCCCTCTGCCCATCACGCGCAGCAGATATTCCGTTGGATTTATGCGCAGCATCCGCATCTGATAATCTTCTTCATAATATCCCTTTTCCCTGATGCTGATCCTTCTTTCCATCCTCACTCCTTTTGGCCTTGTTTTCTCGCTTCTCCTCTGTTTTTCCGGTTTCCTTCTCTCTTCATGTTTCACCTGTCTATTTCAAAATGTCGGGAAGCCTCCGAATATGATCCTCCTGCCAAAGCACCTGCCACTTTCTTCTGATGATAACCTGCCAGCCAAACTTATTTGCCGTGGCCTCCAGTACCACTTTTTCCCCTTCCTTCTTTACACTTCCCCGGATATCGGAAAGTAACAGGCATTTCCCCTGGATCCTTTCATAAAATCTTTCCAGTATGACTCCTTCTTTTACATCCTCCGCCTCTTTTCCTCTTGTGACGGTAGAGGCCAGGGCCTCATACACTGCTCCTTCCACTATATTTTTGTCATGAAAGAAAAACATCAGAAATACACACTGCATCCCCATAAAAAGAAGCAGCGGCATTAAAAGGGACATTTCTATCGTAAATCCGCCTTTTATCCATAAAATTTTTTCTGTTTTCCTCCGGGTCTGTCCCACTGTCATCTCGGATCCTTTGTCCATTCTCCGCCTTTCTCCCTGTCTTCCCTTTTTGTCTTTCTGCCTGCCAGTTCCTATCTTCGCCTCCTGCTTTCATTTGACTTCCGCCCATGGCTGGTTTCTCTTCTTTGCTCCCTCCCTAATCTCTTCCTCTTCGTTGTCTTTTTCTGGTCTCCCCTTCTGATTTCACAGGAATCCTTCCAAGCCCCACAGCAGGCTGTATCCCATCCATAAAAAGGGATAAAAGGGAATACACATCTCTTTTTTGAATCCTCGTCTTGCCATACAGATTCCTGCCCGGATCCCTAGAAAAAAGAAAGCCAGCAGCAGCACCTGAAGCAGGTTCCATCCTCCCAGATAGATCCCCATTTCCAAAATACCTATACTGTCTCCATATCCTATCTGTTCTCCCGTGACTTTGCTGAGCAGCAGGCAGGCGCTTCCCACTGCGCCGCCTGCCAATGTTTGCCCATCCGGTCCCTCTCCGATGCAAAAGCACAAAGCCAGGACTCCACCTATCACCAGCAGACTTGTGGGAACCTGCTTTTTCTTATAGTCGAGCACTGCCAAGATCCCCAGCAGTATGCCGCATACACATTTGTCTAATTCCCACATCTGGAGCATTTCCTCCTTCCCCTTGCCTCTGAGAGCGGGATGGAATAAACCGTCCTTTTCAACCCGCTGCAGGATAAGGACCTGTGATATCTGTCTCCCGTAGTGGTAATATAGCAGGCCTTTCCTTTTTTCTTACAAATAGGACAGGCATAATACTTGCCTCCACTTTCATTGCGTAGCCCGGAAATCTGACTTTTTTCTACCTGTCGTATGGAAAGATCCAAATGGGTGCAGTTGGGATCCTTATGGTACACCAGCCCTGTTTCCGTTACATACACCACCTCTTCCCCGTCCATGTCTCCTCCCGCCGGTTCATAGCCTACCCATCCTTTTATTTTTATATGTTCCGTCAACAGGATCGGCGGAATGTGAAATAGGGGGATCGGAATCTTCACCTTGTATGTTACCTGCAGTTTTCCGATTCCAGTCAGCGGAGAAAGAGTCGATCCGCTACAATCAATGCCGCTGCTGCCGCCTTGCAGGATGCTCCCGTCCAGCCTTGATCTTCCGACGGATTCCACAATATCCGCCTCTGCCTTTCCCGGATTCAACAGGGGAATCTCTGCCGCCTCCTGCATCGCATTCCTGCCGGCATATTGAAGCCCTTCCCGTACAGCAATCTGCAGACTCATGATCTCCAGCAAATAGAGGAAGGTGATGACTGTGATCAGAAAGAGCGGGGCGGCACAGGCTGCTTCTAACGTCATTGCACCCCTGCAGGAAGTAAGCCCGGGTACCCTCCCGGCAAATTTAGAATAGAGAGATTGTGAGGGGAGTTTTTTTCTATTCACGTACGGATCCTTCTCCTTTCTTTTCTTAATTTCAGGTTTGTTTTGGGATGTATTTCAGACTGCCGGGAGGGTACCCGGGCTTACTTCCTATCGATATCCATATTCTGTTTCAAATGTATAACGGATCCCTCTCGGGAGCATCGCCTTTGTCTTTATCTGCAGATCCGAGATACAGAAATCACTTCGGAAGAAGGACTGTCCCAGTCGTCCTTTCATATTTCCTTCTATCATGTCCAATGCTCTCCAGGGAAGTTCTTTTCTTTCCTTCAGGTAAAGAACTGCTCTTAAATAGCCTTTATAAGTCTGTCCTTCTCCAAAATCCTGTCCCTCCAGGCGATCTTCCTCCGTTCCCAGCTTTAAAAGCTGACTCAACTGCAGCTGCCAGGTGGCCTTTGTCTTAACGACAGGTACCTTTCCACCTCTTAGCAGAGTTCTCAGATCCATGATCGTCTCCCCATAGGCCCATGCCAGAAGAATCAGCTGTGCCGCTGCCTCTGTCGCCACCGGAACGGCAAGAGCTGTACACAAAGCTGCTGCCATCCCTTCTGCTTCTGCCCGCATTTCTCCGTCTCCCTGGATATACAGATAATCGGCGACAAATCGAAGCTTTTGGATCGCCTGTACTGTCTTTTTCAGATTTTCCCTGTCCTGAGGCTCCCCATAAAGGATATATTCCAGTTCATAGTCCAGCGCCCCGCCTCCTTTTGTCTCTGTCATTGGCGGAAACTTTTCCAGCAGGTATTCTTTAAACAGGATTTCATCCAGTTTTTCCTGACGTTCCGAAAATCTTCCATACCCCTTGTTCACTGTTCTGCCCTGCAGCATTTCTTCTTTTTTCAGGCACTTCTCAGAAATCTGCTGTTCTCTGGGCATCACCAGCTCCAAAAGCCCTTTGCTTTTTATCTGTTTCATGTGGGTGATGGGGTTTTCCTCTTTTTCCAGATCTGTCTTTTCTTCTGCCAGGATCTCGTCCAGCTTCCTTTCCGACTGGGTTTCTGTTTCCACGATTCCCTTCTCTTTTCCCTTTTGTGTCTCCCACTGTCCTTTTTCTTCTGTCAGTCTCGGCAAATCTACAGGAATCTTGGCCTTCATATACTCCGTTGCCTGTCTGAAAAAAGGAGCGCCTCCTTCCTCTGTCAAAAAGCGGATCCCCGATATCTCCTGCGTCAGGTTCCCTCCTGCATACCACCGGATCCTATCTAACACTTTTGCTTCTTCGTAGGCTCCCGTTTCGTAGGTTCCTTCCAGGCCAAAGATCCCATATTCCTGCAGCAGCTCTTTCTGATATTCTGCGAAAGAGCATTCCATTCCTCTGTTCACATCTGCCCGCTTGCAGTTTTTTGCCGCCTGTACGGAAGCGCTTTCCAGTAATGCGCCTATCAGTCCAATAAAAAGAAGAAGCACCAGACTAAGATATACCGTTATCGAACCCTTTTTCATCAGATTCCCGAGCTTTCACTGACGATTTTATTAAAGATAGACTCTACCAGACTGGTCAGCTGTGATTTAAAAATAATCACCAGTCCGATAAGTACCACCAGGATCAGGATCACTTCCACTACGCCGATCCCTCTTTCCTCCTGCAGTGTCTTCCATAGTCTTTTGATTCGCTTCATATTTTTCCTCCCTCTTTTACACGAAACTCTCTGTTGTACCTTGCTATATCTGTAAAGACAAAAAGGCAGGTGTCATCACAATGATCAATACGGTAAGCAGCATCAGGAACATGGGCAGCAACAGCTTTGTGGAGGCTTCCTCTCCGGCTTTCCTGGCCCTCGCTTTTCTCTCTTCAAACGCCTGTACCGCCTCCGCATGCAGCAGACCTCCAAGTCCCTGCGTCCCTTTTTTCAGATTCTGTGAAAGCAGGGCGCCCAGCCTGAGATACTCCTGGGTTCCGCAGTTTTTCCCAAAGTCTTCATAACTTTTTCCTTCGGTCTTTCCGCTTTCGATCTCCCGCAGCGTTTTTTGCATCTCTCCGTAAACATATCGAGGCTGTCCCTGTCGCTTTCTTCCATACGCCACCAGCCTCCATGCCCGCTTGGTCGTCATTCCGGCGCCTATATAGACGGCCAGCTTGCTGAGGATCTCCGGATAATCCAGCGTCATCTGCCGCTTTCTTTCTTTTTCCTTCTCCCTCCTTGTCTGGTACTGCATTCCGTAAGCCAGCCCGCCTGTCAGAACTGCCATTCCTGCCAACACCAGTCCTCTTGACTCTCTTTTGGGATAGTAGTCCACCCGCCTGCCGCCGATCTTCTCCGGCAGCCAAAATACCTTTTCTTTCCGGTTTTCCCCCTCCCTTTTTTCCACAGCATACGCTATGTCCTGCTTTCTTTGTCTTCTTTTGTCCGATACCGGAGGGACTACACGCACTGCGCGGCGGTACTCCATCTGCTCTTTCCTGTTTCCCGTATAGATGATCCTGGCTTTCAACGCCACCGGTTTTCCTTTGCTTCCCATTCCCTTTGTCTTGATCCTTCCCCTTGCATCTATGATCTGAAAATCTTCTGTCGTCCAGCTGATCTCTACCGGTTCCCCCGATATCCTGTTCATTAGGTTCAGATCATACTCGATCTGCTCCGGATTTTGGTTCTTCCCCAGCATTTCGGACTCGATCCGTTTTATGACTCTGGAAAATAGTTTTTTTATTTCTTTTTTATCGTAAATCCTTTCTGAGACTGCCACTTTTACCGGATATCGAGCCCTCTCCCCTTCTATCCTTACTTCCCATTCCCGTAGCTTGCTTCCATGCCCTCCTTCCTGCCGCAAAACCTTTTTGGATATCGCCGTTTCAGACCTTCGCCAATCACCGGCAAAAACAACCAGGCCTCCCACAAAGAGCAGTCCGCTCAGGAGAAGCATCAGACTTCTATTTCTAAGATCTTTGTCCCGATGCAGCAGGCTCCTAAATAAAGCGCCAGGCAACCTGTCATCACCCCTTTCCCTAAAACGCTTCCGTATAGTCCCTTCAAAAACTCCGGAAAGCTTACCGTCATATATGCGATCATCCCATAGGGGATCATCGTCATAACCTTTAACTCGTAGGTTTTGGCAGCCAGGATCCCGTCAATTTCCCTCTTTACTTCTATTTTTTCTCCGATCTGGCTGCCTGTGTCCCGAAGGATCTCCAGCATTCCGGCTCCACTTCTCTTAGCCGCTCCCAATACCTCCGCAAACGTATTTACATCATCGGTTCGGACTCTGTCGGCCATCTCTTTCCATATATCTTCCACCGGCATCTGAATGTTCAACTGCCGGATCATAATATTCAGCTCTTTCTGAATCCTGGTATGTTTCCCATAGAGGACTTTTATCTCCTTTTGTACCTCTTTCATGGCATTCTCCAAAGAATATCCCGCCATCAGGGAGGAGGACAGCATCTGCAGCAAATTTTGAAACTGCTTTAAAAATTCTGCTTCTTTCTTCTTTTCCAGCTTTTTTATCCCTTCCCTCATTCGGATGATCCAAAGAGGCGTCAGAAAAAGAATCGCCCAAAGGCTCCTGTAATACAGCCATGCCGTTGCCGTTACGATCCCCATGCTCTTACCCGCCAGCCTCAGGATCTCCCTCTGTGTCACATCCTGCCGCCAACAGCTTGTCCTGAAAAACCAGGTCGTGTACCTTTTTCCATTCACCTTCTATCCGCCCTTCCCTTTCTCCTTTTTCTTCATAGCAAAACAGGGGCTGCAGCAGAATCCTTTCCTGCTGATATCCGATCACTTCTGTAATCTCCAATACCTTTCTGCTCTTATCTCTGAGGCGCCCTACATGGACGATCAGGTCGATTCCGGAAGCAATCTGCCGTTGGATGGCAGAAAGCGGCACTTCCATTCCCATCAGCACCATCGTCTCGATCCGGCTCAGCATATCTTCCGGACTATTGGCATGTCCGGTGCTGAGACTGCCGCTATGCCCTGTATTCAGTGCCTGCAGCATATCTATCGCCTCCTCTGAGCGGATCTCTCCCACGATAATTCTGTTCGGTCTCATGCGAAGGGCAGATTTGATCAGATCCCGGATCGTGATGGCTCCCTTTCCTTCCAGATTGGCATTTCTTGCCTCCAGACGAACCAGATTTTGGATCCCCTGAAGCCTCAGCTCCGCGTTATCTTCAATAGTAATGATCCTTTCATCCTTTGGAATGTACTGCGACAATGCGTTTAAAAAGGTAGTCTTTCCCGATCCGGTCCCTCCACTGATAAAAATGTTATAACCTGCTATCACCAGCTTTCGCAGAAATCTGTCGATCTCCGGGCTGACAGAGCCCCACTTGATCAACTGCTCCATTGTGATCCCCTGTTTTGAAAACTTTCGTATCGTGACCGCAGGCCCATTGATGGCCACCGGATACAGCACCACATTAACCCGGGATCCGTCCGCAAGCCGCGCATCCACAATGGGTGAAACTTCATTTACGACCCGGTTGGATGCCGACACGATCTGCTGGATCACGTCCTCCAGCTTTTCCCTGGAGGCAAACCGCTTATCCGATAGAAAGAGCTGCCCTGCTTTCTCGTAAAAAATGTGCTGCGTTCCATTGATCATCACCTCCGTGATCTCGTCATCCTCCAGAAATTCCTGAAGGATATCCAGTTTGCGGAAGGTATTAAATAATTCTCTGCCCAGATCTGTCTTCTGCTGCAAAGTCAAATGCTCCTGCTCTGACACCTCCTGCAGCACCCGGTAGATCAGGTCGGTCAGCTCCTCGTCTTCCGGATCTCTCGTCATATCCAGTTCTGCCAGGATCTTTGCATATAGCTGCTCTGCTTTGGACATCCGTCCCTCTCTTTCGTATCATTTTGTCCTGTATGTCTTCGTAACCCAGTTTTTTCAGTTCCCAGTCCATCTGTGCCAGTTTTTCTGCTCCCTCTTCTCCCACCGGCACATGGATTTCGGTACATAGTCTCAGAAGCTCATACACCTGCGTCAGACCAGGATCTATATCTAGCACAACCGCTTCGTACAGGCTGTCCTTCTCGATCTGTGACAATAAAAGCTGCCATGTTTCCTTCGGAACATTCTTGATATCCTCCGAGACCGATACCGGTCCCAGATAATCCAGATCCTCCAGATGCCCTGCCATGGTAGATAAAAATCTTCCCAGATTCCCTTTTTCCTGACGGATGTAGTACAGGGCATCCCCTGTATTTCTTCCCTGGGAAAATCTGCCGTTCCGCCCTCCATACACTTCCATGTTGATATATAGGGTACTCCTGTCCCGGCTTAAACGTTTCCCCAGCTCCAGGGCATATTCCGTCTTTCCCGTCCTGCCAACGGGAGAAAAGACTCCCAGGATACGGATACTTCTTTTCCCTGCTGCCGGAAGGAACAAAGCGTCTCCCACCTTTCTTTCCTCACAGCAGTGCAGGATTGCTTCCCATATCCTTTCTCCCGGCTGATAGCGAAAGACTCCTTCCTCATGAGGCAGCAGCTCCTCTCTTCCGGTCTCCTGCAGCACACAGACCACCAGTTCTGAAAATTCCTCTCTTTTTTCTTTCTCAAAAAAACTGCTGATGATCAGCAGGTCAATGCCCGCCTGCTGCCGGATCTCCCGGATCCCTGACAGTTCCTCACAGAGCTGTATCTGAAAAGACAGCTCCTTTCTTCCACCGAGAAATGATGCCAGCGCTTTCCCGTAGCCCTCTTCTTCATCACAGATGATCAGCCGCTTTCTCTGCACATATTCTCCCTCCTATCCTCCCACATTTTGAAATTGCCTTTTGGAGTCTTCCGGCATCGCATTTTGAAACTGGATGTGTTGAAACCTGACTGCTTTTAAAAACAGTCCGTTCCCTGCAAAACAGAATTCTTTATAGATTGTTTCAATTGAAAAAAACTGCCGAATTGGCAAGACGATCAGATCGTTTGATACAAGCTAAGATTTGCTTGTAGGGAGATTATATAACCGCACTTTCTTCTTGTCCATCCTTTTTCTAAAAATCTTCAAATTTTGTGCAGTTTGTGTAGTCTGTCTGGTGGCAACAAGGGAATCTTTCCTCTATAAAACCCGCACCTTCTGCTGTCTCTCCCTCAAGGGTTCTTGTCAAAAATAAGGGCATTCCCCTTTTGGTTCCGTCACTTTCCCGTAACTTTCCCTTTGAAATGCCCTTATTTGCCGTCCCTTGTCCGAAAGAATTTTTGCAGGTTTCTGTAAAGATCTCCCAGGCAGACAGCCAAATGTATTCTGTTTTTTTGCAGGAGCTTTACCGCCAAATGGTAGTAAAGATTCTGGTACTTCCCCGGCGACAGCGCTTCCTTTTTCTCTGTTTTCTCCAGGATCCATCGTATGTCCGCATCCCTCAGAAGTTTTCGGTACTCCCGGATCCTGTGCCGCCGTGCGGGAAGCTTCCCCAAATTCGTATTGATATGCAGCAGCACCCCCAGCAGATAGATCCGCAGCTCTTTTGTAAACTCTGCCGCTTCCTCCCGGTATCCTGCCATCTGCCGGATCAGTTTTTCCTCTTCCAGAAAATGTTGCCCGGAATATGTCTGTGTCGTAGAACCCGGAGTTTTCCGATAATAATACAGCGCCTCATCCAGCGTCCGTACCTTCCTGCTTCTGCCAAGATACTGCAGATTAAAGCAGACATCTTCTCCTATCCGGAGCTGTTCCGGGAATTGTATCCCGTTTTTCCGGATCACGTCCAGCCTGTACAGCTTGGCGCAGCTGATGGCAAGAGACGCGCTTTGGAGCGTAAAACATTCCCGGATTTCTGACTGTCCGGCTGTCTGATCCAGCGTCGCCCTCAGGATCTCTTTTGCTTCAAAATCTCCTACCCTGCCGGTCAGCTCCCTGTCTTTTTCTCCTCTGTGGTAATTAAAATACAACGCATCTGTCTCCTGCCCCAGATAGGGGCGAAGCCTTGCGATCGCTCCCTTCTCCAGATAATCGTCTGAGTCCACGAAGCAGATCCATGTCCCCCTGGCCTTTTGGATCCCAAAATTTCTGGTGTGGGAAACGCCTCTGTTTTCCTTTCGATAATACCGGATGCACGGGTGTGCCTGCGCGTATGCCCTGCAGATCTCCTGGCTTTTATCCACAGATCCGTCGTCGATACACAGGATCTCTACCTCCGGATCCTCCTGCCGCAGCAGCTTATCCAGCAGTTCTTTCAGGTACTTTTCCGCCCCATATACCGGTATGACGATGGATATTTGTTCTCTTCCCATTTCCCGCTCTTTCCTGCTTTCTGCCACGTTTGTCCATCCTCTTTTCTCTTCCATCTCAGGGTACAAAGACCATGACTTTTCTTCTGCCTTTTACAACGCCTCAATAAAGTCTATGACCATTTGATTTATTCTATGATTATTCGACTGAAATTTCTTTGGATGAAATGTTTTGATTTCTTCTATTGCCCTTTTCAGTTCTTCTTTCTTTTCCGCGCTTAATACATACCCTTCCCTGGTAAGTGCATCCCGAAGCTCCAGCTGATGATCGTCCACATGCTCCTTGTACCGTTCCCTTCTGGGAAAAAGGATTACTTTTTTCCCCAGTTTTAAAAGAGGAATCACACTGCCTGTCCCTGCATGCGTAATGACAAACTCCGCTTCCTCCATATACTTCTGAAAGGCTTCCCGGCTGATCAGATGAAAGCTCCTGTAATGTCTGGGACAGTAATCTGTACTTCCGATCTGTGCCACGATCTCCTCTCCCTTTAAAACATTCTCTTCACATAATTCATCCAGTAAGCGCAGCAATCTGTCCAGTTTATATTCTGTCGCTCCCACACATACCAATATCAATAGATCCACCCTCCATACACTGACCCCGGCGCCAGCTTTAACAATTCCTCCCATTGTACAATAAACAGGTCCGTATACCTGTGCAGCAGCTTTGCCGTTTGATTCAAAGACTTCATTCTTGCAAAGCTTTCAATATAAATCACCTTTTTTCTGAAAAAATGAGCATACAGACAGGTGGGAATCGCCACCCCCGCCCCTGTTGTGATCACTACATCCGGTCTTTCTTTAAAAAAAATAAAAAGCTGCTGAATGGCTGTCCCGATAAATCGAAAGAAAAATTGAACCCGCTTTTTTCTGTAAAAATCTCCCACCAGGTACTTTTTCTCCCGAAAAGCCGCTGTGCTGGCATTTTTCGGCACGATATAATAATGTGGATATTTTTCTGCCACCTCTTTCAATTGCCGGATCTGTTCAAAATGTCCGCCGGAAGACGCAATAAAGCAGATCTTTTTTTCACCCTTCATTTTGCTTTCCTTTCTCCTAATCTCTCTGGAAGATATCTCTCGTATAAACCTTGTCCTTCACATCATCCAGGCAGGTATCGTACCGGTTTGCGATAATGGCATCCGACCGCTCTTTAAAAACAGTCAGGTCGTTTACCACGCTGGCGCCGGAAAACAGACTGCCTTCCCTGAGGGAGGGCTCGTACACGATTACCCTGACGCCTTTTTTCTGGATCCGTTCCATGATCCCCCGGATAGCAGAATGGCGGAAATTATCGCTGTTACTTTTCATGGCAAGTCGATACACACCGACAACGCCTCTTTCCTCTTGTTCCTGCTTTGTTCCCCTTTGCTTCGTGCCTGCGCCTTCTTTCTCTTCCTGATATCCCGCCAGCTTCAGCACCTGCTTTGCAATAAATTCTTTTCTGGTACGATTGCTCTCCACGATGGCTGACATCATATTTTGAGGAACGTCCTCATAATTTGCCAAAAGCTGTTTCGTATCTTTCGGGAGGCAGTATCCTCCATAGCCAAAGGAAGGATTGTTGTAATGGTCTCCGATCCTGGGATCCAGGCAAACACCCTGTATGATTTTTTGAGTATCCAGCTGCTTACTCTCACAATAGGTATCCAGTTCATTGAAGTAGCTGACCCGCAAAGCCAGATAGGTGTTTGCAAACAGCTTGACTGCTTCTGCCTCCGAGGCTCCCATGAAGATCGTGTCCACTTCCTTTTTCACAGCGGCTTCCTGCAAAAGATCGGCAAAAATGGCGGCCTGTTTCCCGGCCGGCCCCTCTTCCTCTACGCCCAAAATGATCCTGGACGGATAAAGATTATCATAGAGTGCTCTGGACTCCCGCAAAAATTCCGGACAAAATATCAGATTTTCTGTCCGAAACCGTTTTTTAGCTGCATTGGTATAACCCACCGGAACGGTAGACTTGATCACGATGGCCGCTTCTTTGTTGCACGCCAGAACCGTTTGGATCACTTTATCCACCGCCGAGGTATCAAAATGCAGGGTCGCAGTATCATAATTTGTGGGAACTGCCACCACCACAAAGTCCGCAGCCCCATAGGCTTCCTCCGGCTGCCAGGTCGCCCTCAGATGCAGCCTCTTCTCTGCCAGATATCTCTGGATTCCCTCATCCTGGATAGGCGATCGCCTCTGATTGATCGCATCCACCTTTTCCCGGACAATATCCACCGCTGTTACCTGATGATACTGATAAAGCAAAATGGCAACAGATAGCCCTACGTATCCGGTTCCCGCCACTGCGATCCTGTACTGCTTTTCCATCTTTCTCTCCGTTCTGCCGCCTTTTAAACTACGGCATCAAGTATTTTTACATGGATCCTTTTCCGCTGATCATCACGCCCACCGTCTGCAGGATCAGTCGGAAATCCAGTTCCATGCTCCAGTTTTCAATATACTCCACATCCCACTTTACGACTTTTTCAAAATCCGTCACTTCACTTCGTCCGTTCACCTGCCAAAGTCCTGTCATCCCTGGTATGGTCGCCATTCTTGCCCGATGGTGCTTGGAATACCGCTCCCACTCCTCCACCAACGGAGGTCTGGTGCCTACCAGAGACATCTCGCCTTTCAGCACGTTCCAGAACTGTGGAAATTCATCCAGCGAAGTTTTTCGTATAAAACTTCCGATCCCTCTTCCCGGTCCCTTGTAGTTTCCAATGATCCGGGGATCATCTTCCACCTTGAACATCAGGCCTTCCTTGTTGCGGTTCTTTTTCAGCAGCTCTTTTTTTCGTCCTTCTGCATCCAGATACATGCTGCGAAACTTGTATATTTTAAATCTTCGTCCATTTTTTCCTACTCTCTCCTGGCTGAAAAATACAGGTCCGGGAGACTGGATGTAGATGATGGGTCCAATGACCAGCAGCAGTCCCAGGGTGATCAGGCATCCCACCGTACCTCCCAGGATGTCTATGGCTCTTTTTACCGCCGCCTGCCGGGAGGTGATCACATTGGCGCTATATGTCAGCACGGTATAGGAATTCATCCGCTCCACCAGCCGCTTCCCCAGAAAATCATTTTCCTCCATTTCCGGATGATTGCAGTGTACGGTGACTCCCATCTTTACACACTGGGCGATCAGATCCTGATACGCTTCCTGCCGCCCTGCAAGATGTAAAAATATTTCATCCACCCATTCCGTTCTGATATATTCCAGAACTGTGCCCATCTCTGCCACCACCGGGATCCCCTGGATCTGCTCTTCCTTCTTCCCGTCGTCTGTCAGGATAATCCCCCGGATCCGGAATCTGCCGTAGTTGTTTTCCCGGATTCTTTGAATCACAGTATCTGCCAGCTCTCTCGTTGTAAGGATCAAAAGAGAGTGCTTTCCTATCTGCTTCTTTTTTTTGTGAAACAGCCGTCTTTTCCACAGGCTCCGGACGCCATAAGTCAGCGCCAGGTAGATCCCTCCTGTCAGGATCCAGATCATCTTGCAGTATTCATCTCCTATTCCCGCCAAAAGCAGGTAGGCCGACAGCATCAGAAAGATCAGCGCCGTGTTCTTGAAGGTAGCTTTCAGTTCTTCGTAATAGCCTCGTTTCAAGACATTCCGGAAGGTTTCAAAGAAGACCGTCACAAACACCTGGAGCAGAAGAAGGACCAGAAACATTTTCCAATACGCCTGCTTTCCCACTGTCCTGCTCCAATCTCTGCCATGCAGAAAAAAAGCCACGGCAAAAGAAAGTCCCAGACAGATCTGATCCAACATGATAAAGTCTATGTGCTTCATCCATCCGCTTCTTGCTTTGGAGTACATCTTCTTTCTCCTCTCCTGTTCGGCTTCTCCCGCTTTTTATCTTTTCTTCCCACCGTTTTCTTCGTTCTCTGCCTGCCGGGATGCTGTGTTCCTTCTGATACAGCGAGCGCCCCTATCCTTTCACCCGCAGACCGCCTGTAACATCGGCCTTGAAAAACGCTTTGTTCTGCGTATATGCCCTGTTTCTCCTATTGATCTGACAGATCTACATTCGCCTGGCCGCCCGCCTTTACGGCAATCTCGTCGCTGTATTTCTGTGCCTGTGAGGAAGGAAGATAGTTCTCCTCCTTCTGCAAAAACAGGTGCAGCTTTGCATTCATTTCCGTCAATGTAACCGGCGCTTCCACCCAGGCTCCTTCTATGATCCCACCATAAAACACCTGTGGAAACGCATTCATTTCTTCTACCTGATATTCTGACAGTTGCTTCATTCTTTTTAACAGATCTTCCGCAGAGAAATTGGTACGGACCCCTTTTCCCAGCCTTTCCAGAAGCTGTCTTTTCTTGTCTGCCGAAAGAGACTTTGCCTTTTCAAACAGTTGAAACAGAACCGTCCTTTGCCTTTCCGTCCGCTTATAGTCGCCGCCTTCTGTATACCGGATCCTGGAAAAGGCAACTGCCTGGGTTCCATCCAGCACATACGTCCCCGCTTTTTCGATCTTTCCGGAAGATGTTTTTCGGATGGTGTTTACTTCTTTGATATAGGAATTGATCACATCCGCTTCTTCCTCGTCCAGCGTCTGCTCCACTCCCCCCACAGCATCTACTGCCTCTGCCACTCCCTGAAAGTTTACCGTCAGGTATTGGGAGACCTGCAGATCAAAATTCCTGTTGACCGTATCCACTGCAAGCTCCGGGCCTCCGTAAGCATGGGCATGTGTGATCTTTTCAAATCCATGCCCTTCGATCCATACCAGGCAGTCTCGGTACACGGATGCCACCCGGATCGTCTTCTTTTCGTGATCCACCTGAACCAGCATAATGGAATCGGACCGGGTGCCTTCTCCCAGCTCATTTTCCCTGCTGTCCACTCCAAAGATGGCAAACATTTCCGATCCTTTCTGATCCTCTTCCTGCTCTCCCTTTTCCTCGGAGCGTTTTACTGTTACCTGCTTTCCTTTCGTTTCCGGGGAAGAAGGGGTGTCTTCTGCTTCTCTCTTTGCTCCCGCTGTCTTTAGCAGATAGCTTCCCAACAGGATCCCTCCCAGCAAGGCTACTGCTATTGCTGCTGCCGCTATTCTTCTTCGCCGTCCGGATGCTTCTTGCTTTTTCATTCTCCTCTTCCCTTATTGTCGATTCCATACTGGCCATAGTAGCTGCCATACCCATGAAATCCCTTCTTTACCTTATTCAGCACCACGCCCAAAATCTTTACTTCTGAAAGTTCCAGCTGCCTGATCACTCCCTGCAGCAGTCGCCTTCCCGCTCTTTTCTGTTCCACCACAAGGACTGCCCCGTCGCATTTTTTTGCGATCAGCGCAGCGTCAATGGCAGCCCCCAGCGGCGCGGTATCGATCAAAACATAGTCGAAGGTTTCCCGTCCAAACTCTATCAATCTTTGAAAATATTCTTTTTCCAGGATTTCCGTAGGATTGGGCACTGTCGGTCCCGCAAAGACCATAAACAGTCCGGAGACATCCGTCCCGTACAAAACTTCTCCAGCCGGTCTCTGTCCCGACAGATAATGAGACAATCCCAGCAGCTCCCCTTTGTTTACTTTGACCCGCAGGCGCCCTGCCAGCACGGATTTTCTCATATCTGTATCGATCACCAGAACCTTTTTCCCGGATTCTGTCAGGGATCTGGCCAGCTCTACCACGACCGTACTCTTTCCTTCATCCGGCATGGCGCTGGTAAACAGGATCACCTTCTTGTCATCTCCACAAAACTGAAGATTCGTTCGCAGCGCTCTCAAAGATTCCTGCCACGCATAACTCTGCTTTTTGATTTTTTCTAATCTTACCGTCTGCATTCCTGCTCTCCTATCCCTCGTCCGGTTATCTCTTTCGATAATTCCGTCTCCTGTCCGCTTCTGCCTCTTCCTCCGGCAGCACGCCCAATATCTGAAGTCCCAGCTTCTTCTGAACGTCTTCTTCCGTCAGGATCGTATCGTGGAAGATAAACGGAAGGACAATCGATACCACTGCCAAAAGAAATCCCAGCAGCCCGGCTATCAGTGTATTCCTTTTTATGTTTGGTGCGGCTGGATTTTCGTCCGCATACCCGTACTGAATGACGGAGGGTGCATCCTGTCCCATCTTGTCGGAAATAAATCCGGCAGACAGATCTGCCAGTTCATCCGCAATGGCCTTTGCTCTTTTAGAGCTGGTGTCTGTCACTGTAATTTCCAGGATCCTGGAATCCTGAGGATTTGTCACAGAAATCCTCTCCTGCAGGCTCCGGTAGGTTTCCTCCAGCTTCAGGTTTTCTATCACCTGCTCCAGCACCGGCCGTCCGGTTATCACCACTTTATAATCATTTGTCAGGTTCGTTCCCATCTGTAGATCTGCCAAACTGGTAATAGACGTACTCTTTGTAAATACATATAAAAGAGAGGTAGACTGGTAGCGGGTTTCCATCAGAAATTTACTGGCTCCAAATCCGATTCCTGCCGTCAGGATCACCAGGATCACAATTCTCTTCCATCTTGTCACAAGCTCCATCGTCAGTTCCAGCAGATTGATTTCCTGCTCCCCCTGATCCCGTCTCTTCTCTCCCATACCTGTCCTCTTTCTTCCAAAACGCTTATCGATTCTCTAAAATCTCCTGAGGTATCCTTTCCATCAGATCCCCCGCATACATCTCTCCGTATTTTCCTGCAAGATAAGTGCGGCACTGTTTCATATGATTTCTGCGGTGCTTTACTCCATGTGTATCACTGGCCACAATATCCGCCACGCCTTCTTTCAGCAGCGCTCTGCAGATCCCTTTACAACTCCAGCCGTGCTGTCCGATCACAGATCCTGCATTGATCTGGATCCGTCCCCCCAGCTCCCTGAGTTTTTTCAAAAATTCTGTATCCTTACAAACTCTGTGATAACGCTCAACATGCGCTACTACCGGGATGTAGCCATGAGCAGTCAGATTCCCGCAGCTTCTCCACAACTCTTCTTTTGTGATATCGTGAGAATACTCTACCAGAACATAATCCGACCCGGCCAGTGTGATACACCGTCCCTGTTGAAGATACACCAAGAGTCTGTCATCTCCATAGCATTCCATACCCGGAAATAACTCTATTCCCAGTCTGTCCCCTATTTCTTTCAGTCTATGAAACCGTGCTTTCATAGACTCCTGGCGGTATATGAACATTCCCTCCCGGTAATGCGGAGTACAGATTATCTTTTCAACTCCCTGTGCCTTTGCTTCCTGCAGCAGTTCCAGGGATTCCTGCCATGTTTTTGCGCCATCATCCACTCCGTATAGTAAATGGCAATGTATATCTATCATTTCATCCTCGTCTTTCCCGATCTGCCCGTTTCTTTCCCTTCTTCAAAATCATCAGACAAGAAAAGGGAACCTGTCGTTTTCCTGTTCCCTTTTCTTAGCAAGTTCTTCTATTATGTGGGTATTCTGTCATACGGGATTTTGCTTTATTCTATCTGATTTGCGTTTTTTAATCTGTTCGCCATCTTTGATGTCTCTGAAAACACTTACATCCGCTCTGTATCCGTCCTGTAAGTTTGTCATTTTATACCCTATTTTCTCCGGTGTCAAGGGTTTTTGCCCGCCTCTCCTTCGTTTTTATTACCCACCCTAAAAGTAGGTAATAAAGGTCAATTCTGCACCTGGTTTTTCTTGATGTTTTTTGCCGTCATCTGTGCCCCACAAACGGATGAAACCGGAACTGCTGCCAGGCAGGCGATCCCCCCAAACAACATCACCGACAGATCCTGAAACAAAAATTTAGAGTTCAGGATCGTCTCCACTGTATATTTCCCGGTCTTGATATAGGCAAACAGCAGCAGCGATCCTCCCAGATAGGCAAACAGCAACGTATTGACTGTGGTGCCCGTAATCTCTTTCCCGATCCGCATTCCTGAAAAAAACAGCTCCTGTCTGGTAAGCTCCGGTCTGTGGACCGCCACCTCATGCACTGAAGATGTAATAGAAAGCGCCGTATCAAGAACGGCTCCCAGCACGCTTAGCAGGTTGATGCAGACTGCGATAGAAAGCATACGGATCCGCAGATCCACATTATAATAATACATCACATCCTCCTGTATCGCCTGGATCTCATTCAGTCCGCCCCCGTTCATTTTCCATACCACCAGATACACTGCCGGAAGCAACAGCAGCATGACTGCCGCCGTAGCTAAAAATGCCGCTCCTGTTTTCTTATTTTTTCCATTTTGTTTGATCAGCGTCAGGTAACTGATCACGGTCCCTGCCAGAAAGGTAAGAAGGATCGGCGGAAATCCTCCCGCCAACAGAAAGATCGTCACTGTCAGTACGAAAATATTCCCCGCCAGGGTCAAAATAGAAGAGGCCCCTCTCTCTCCACCTACCGCCAAAAGCAGTACAAAAAGCACAAGTGCTAATATCCCGATCATCCACTCTTCCTCCTTCCTCCTGCTTTCATAAATATAGAAGCTACCAGGATAGAAACCGGAATGGTCAAGACGATCCCGATGCTTTCTATGAGGAATCGGCAGATCTCGTAGGGAATATGCAGTTTCACGATCGTCAGGAATCCCACTTCATTATTCATGCGTATTAAAAAGGTCGGGATCAGACCACAGCCAAACACAAACAGCAGTACGTTCATCATGGTTCCCATAATATCATACCCGATCTCTCTTCCAGACCGAAACAGCTGTCCAAACGACACATCCGGCTTCTTTTGGACGATCTCCCCCAATGCACTGGAAATAGTCACCGCCACATCCATGATGGCCCCCAATCCCGCCAGCATGATCTCTGCCCGAAACAGATGGTCCGGATCGTCCAGGCTGCCCAAATATTCCATCGTAGAATAGTCGAAGCCTTCTGTATGCGCCGATAGCAGATCAAACAGTCCCATGATGCACCCCAGCACGCAGAGCACAGAAAGAAGCGCCGCCCATGTTCTTTTGTGGCATCCGTTCAGGATCAGCAGCGTTATCGCTGCAAACAAAACGGCCATCAAATTACAGATCAGCAGGATATCTCTCCCCTTCAGATACTGTGAAAATCCCACTCCAAATATCAGAGCATTTCCCAGAAGAGTGGCGATCGTAAGGATTCCGCTTTTTCCTGAAACCAGGATCAGAAAAAGGAGTAATCCCCCTGCCAGACCCACCAGGTATACATCCCTTTTTAACACCTTTACTGTGCCGGACATGGAGGATGTATTCAGTCCTATCAGGATCTGATCCCCTTTCCGAAATTTCTGCGTCAACACATTGGAGTAAGTGTATTGATTTTTCAGGATAACACTTTTTCCTTTCTTTTCTCCATTTAGCAGGATTCCTTTCAGTTTTTGCCTGTAATGCTGTTCCTTTCCTCCCCGTGCTGACTCCGAAACGCCGTCTTTTTTTGTCTGTACTTCCGTGATCCTTACGATCGGCGTCTGGTACAGCCAGGCATCATTTGCTGTAAACACCAACGCAGCCAGATAGATCAGAAGAAAGCAGCCCCAATATCTTCTTTTTTTTGCCGGGAAGAAAATCTGTCCCAGCTCTCTGAAATATTCCCGTATTTTGCGCTCCATTTCCTGCCTTTCCTGATTTATCAAAACTTTCTCTGCCTTGACTGATGCTTGCCCTTACAGAAGAAAAAAGCAGTATGACGGCCGTTTTCCTGAAAGCAAGCCTGTCATCCTCCTTTTTTCTCCCGGGAGCTGCTAAAACTCCCCGTCTTCTTCCAGCAGGTGTACACCTGCCATCAGTTCCTCTTCAAATGCCTCTCTGTGATGCCTGGTAAATAGTCCGGGACCTCCTCCTGTATGAAGAAATATAATCGTTTCTCCGTTCTTTATCTTTCCTTCCCGGATCATTTCCAGGATCCCCGCAAAACACTTTCCCGTATAACAGGGATCCAAAAAGATCCCTTCCTTTCTTGCCATATAGTACACGGCTTCTCTTACTTCCGGGGAAGGCTGATTATATCCTCCCCTGACATATCCCTTTTCTATATGGAACTCCGGAAGATCTCCTGTCTCTTTTCCCAGAAGTGTTTTTACCCTTTTGTATAGGGCTCCCACTTCTTTATCTTTTTCCTCGTCAAACGGCATAATGGCGACTCCGGTCAAATGCAGGGAATTCTCCACCTCCTGCAGGCCACAGTAAAGTCCCATGTAAGTGCCTACGCTTCCCACACTGCAGAACAGCCGGGCATTTTCAAACTCTTTTCCTTTCGTCTGGGCTGCGATCTCTTTGGCACATTCATAGTACCCCAATGATCCCACTTCGTCCGAGCCTCCCATCGGAGTGTAGTAAACCCGTTCTCCCTGCTCCTCATATCGGCTGCAGACCTGTTTGATCAGTTCTTTATACTGCTCTTCTATCGGCCGTCCATTCGGTTTTTTGATGATCACTTCTGCTCCCAGAATCCTGTCCAAAAGCAGGTTGGCAGAAAGCTCTCCCGGATATTCCCCGATACATACGATCGCACATTTCATCCCGTATTTGGCTGCCGCTGCCGCCGTCAAACGCCCATGGTTTGTCTGGACTGCGCCTCTTGTGATGATCATGGTGGCATTTTGATTTCTGGCATCTTTCAGGATGTATTCCAGTTTTCGCAGCTTGTTTCCTCCAAATCCCAGATTCATCACGTCATCTCTCTTGATATAGAAGTGTACTCCCTGTTCCTTTGATATCGTTTCCAGATATTCCAATGGTGTGGGAAGATTCAAAAAGCTTTCTTTTCTGTTTGTCCAGTCCATAACGCCCTCCTTGCCTTTTACAGCCTGATACAGATTTCCCTTTCTGTTGCCTGATATGGATGATAGGATACCCCCGCTGCGTTGAACATCCGCATAGAGGCCTGTACTGCCGGAGTATCTTCATATTTGTTCTCTGCGTAGATTACTTCCTTGATCCCGCTTTGTATAATGGCTTTGGCGCATTCGTTGCAGGGGAATAAGGATACATACAGCTTTGCCCCTTCCAGACTCCCTCCCCTGTAATTTAAGATGGCGTTTAATTCGCTGTGTACCGTGTATACATACTTTGTTTCCAGCGGGTCCTCTCCCTCTCTGCTCCAGGGAAACGTATCGTCGGAGCATCCCCTGGGCAACCCGTTGTATCCCATGGAAAGGATCTTGTTGTCCTGGCTTACGATGCAGCAGCCCACCTGCGTGCTCGGATCTTTGGAACGCATACCCGAAAGCTTTGCCACTCCCATAAAATATTCATCCCAACTTATATAATCGCTTCTCTTATTTCCCATACGCACTTCCTCTTCCTGTCTATTTGGTTCCGAAAATACGATCTCCTGCGTCTCCCAGTCCCGGAACAATGTACTTGTGCTCATTCAGATATTCATCCAAAGCCCCTACATATACATCCACGTCCGGATGCTCTTTCTGAAGTCTTTCGACTCCTTCCGGCGCTGCTATGATACACATGAACCGAATGTTTTTCACGCCTTTATCCTTCAGCATCTGGATGGCTGCCACACAGGAGCCCCCCGTTGCCAGCATAGGATCTACCACAAACACGTCTCTCTCGCCGCAGTCTGCCGGAAGCTTGCAGTAGTACTCTACCGGCTCGAAGGTTTCCGGGTCACGATACAGACCGATATGTCCTACCTTTGCCGCCGGTATCATGTTCAGGATTCCATCCACCATCCCGATCCCTGCTCTCAGAATCGGAACCACCGCCATCTTTTTCCCGCTCAGCTCTTTTCCGATCATCTCACAGATTGGTGTCTTTATCTTAACATCCTGAAGCTTCAGATCTCTCGTCGCTTCATAGCACATCAGCGCCGCCACTTCCCCGATCATCTGTCTGAAATCTTTGGATCCCGTGTCCTCTCTTCTGATATAGCTTATCTTGTGCTGAATCAATGGATGGTCCATTACATAAACGTTTGACATAGTTTTTCCTCTCTCTTTCTTATAATTTTATTATATGATGGCCGGCCGCTTTTAAGAGCCGGTTCATAATAGCATTCCCAATTCCCTCCGAACCAAACGCCTCGCTGTAGATGCAGTCTGTCCCCTCTGCATCAAACTCCCGCAGGATCCGGTACAGACCGTTGGCTACGGTTGCCTCCTCCGTCCTCAGACCGATGCTTTTTACCGATCCTTTCCGGTACTGCAGGCAGGATTCTTCTGTCGCAATGATCCCCACCCGTTTTCCCTGTCTGAGATCTTCCTCTGCTCTCCGGTTGATCTCTTCTATGACGTCTTGGATCTCTCCGTCGATGACTGTCATCTCTGCCTTCGGTGCGTAGTGGCGATACTTCATTCCCGGAGCTTTGGGCGGTTCCTTGCTGTCTCCGGAAAAAAGAGTTTCATCCATCTCCACCCTGCCCACTACTTCTTCCAGCATTTCTTTTGTAATGGCTCCCGGGCGCAAAATCACCGGAGGCGTTACACTCACATCCAGAATGGTCGATTCAATTCCGATCTCCGTCTCTCCTCCGTCTATGATCAGATCCACCTTGCCCCAGAGATCCTCCCGGACATGCTCCGCACTGGTGGGACTCGGCCTTCCGGAGGTGTTGGCACTGGGCGCAGCCACATAGCCGCCCCCTTCCCGGATCAGCGCTCTTGCGAGTGCATGGGACGGCATCCTGACAGCCACCGTATCCAGTCCTCCCGTCGTTCCCTCCGGAACGGCATCTGTCTTTTCAAAGATCAGTGTCAGAGGACCCGGCCAATATTTTTCTATCACCTTTGTCGCCTCCGCAGAAATTTCCTTTGCGATCCGGTCAAGAGCCTCCTTCTCTGCAATATGGACGATCAGCGGATTGTCGGAAGGTCTTCCCTTCGCCGCATAGATCTTTTCCGCCGCCTTCTCATTAAGGGCGTCTGCCCCCAGTCCGTATACCGTTTCTGTAGGAAACGCTACCAGTCCGCCCTCTCTTAGGATCCGTCCGGCTTCCTGCAATATGGAATTATCTGTTTCCAACGTTTCTAATCGTTTCATTTTTGTTTTCATTTTTTCATTATACTATACTCTATTTCGTCCTACAAGTTTCCTTGCCCGGAAAATCCGGCTCACCTGCAAAAACCCTCTGTTTTACAAGGTTTTATGGCTGAAAAAATGTTTTTCTGTCGTTTTGTCCGGTTGTTTCCGCAAAAAAGATGCCCCGTCTGCCAACCATGTGGTCTGCAGTTCCAGGGCATCTCTGTTTTTAATTTACATATTTGAAGATCAGGTTCCAGATACTTTCACTTTCTTGTCCCAGTGCCCATGCGGCGGTCCCTGCCAGCTTATTGTCTTTCATCAGCTGCAGTCTGGGTTCGATAGATTTGTCGTTCTCCAGCCAGATCTTATATGTGGTGGTTCCGTCGCTCCAGGTGGCATAATCCTGCTTGGCTGTTTCATCCCAGGTAACCTCTGCTCCTGACTGATCCACCACTGCCTGAGCGCTGTCCATGCCTAAAGCTTCGCTGGTCACGTTCATCGTATATTCTGCCGCTTCCGTTCCCTTCTGGCTTGCCAGCTCTTCCTTGGTCTTGGCCGTCTCTTTCCACAAGCGGGTAAAAAACGGCATCCCACTAATGATCTTGTTGGCCGGAACACCTTCCTTCAGCGTCTCCTCGATCCCTTCTTTTACGAAGTTGTATGACGCAACCGATCCGGCTTCGGGAGATCCTGCATAGTGCTCGTCATATCCCATGATGACCACATAGTCTGCCACGATCCCCTGCTCTTTCCGGTTGTAATAGGTATTAAAGGTCTTGGGTACATAGTTGTCTACCGAAAGGATCAGACCGTTCTGCCTGCAGCGGACAGACAGCTCTCTTACAAATTGGATAAAGTGCTCTCCACACTCTTCCGAGATCTTCTCAAAATCCACATTGATCCCGTCCACTCCTACGCGAAGGGACTCAGAGATCAGCTGGTTGATCAGTGTCGCCCTGCTTTCTGTGCTCTTCAGCAGTTGAAGGGATTCCTCATAGGAATTGATCCCTCCGTCAAAATCTCTTACTGCCGCCCACACCTCTACGTCTGCCTGGTGCGCATAGCCGACATATTCCGTCGATGCAATGGAGTTTATGTTTCCCGATGTATCCGAAACATGGAACCAGGTAGGCGAAATGGTATTCAGTCCCTTGCTTTTTGCGATCATCTGCAGGACTCCGCTGTTGGCATCCTGGTTCGTCACGTTGTGCCATGCCATATTAATGGTATAGTCCTTGGAAATGCTGGTAAATTCAGGCTCTTCAAACTTTCTGGACACCGTCTTTTCTTCCGGCGCCCGCAGTGCGGAGGTTTTGACATAACCGATAAACCCGTCCTTCGTCCTCACTTTTTTCCAGCTTCCCTCCGTCTCTATGACCGTCACTTCGTCCTGTTTTTTCACCGACGTCAGGATCGGACTCTTCACTCCTGCCTGATAGCGTACCTGCGTGTCTTTCTTGACAGAAGCCACCGTCTTTTTTCCCCACTTGGTCACTACCGCCACACGGCTGGGGTTATCGTATACCTCATAGTCCATATTGGTATATTGCTGGACAAACTCCAGCGCAACATAAGCTGTGCTTCCCTCTGTTCTTAAAATGACGTAATCTTCGCTCTTTTTTTCCTTGGATATGGTATATTCCTTACTTCCTACTTCCACGGAAACGATATCTTTTGGAAGGGTATACAGCAAGGTGTTATTTCCCTGATCAAAGTAAAATCTGCTGTTTACATAGTCTCTGACAGTCTCGTACTGCAGGTAGACCTTTCCGTCCCAGACTTTGGCATTTGGCTCAACGACCTGGTTGTCCATTGTAACTGCCACCTGCTCCTCACTTTGAATCCCATAGTATGCTTTCAAATCATATTTTTCTTTCGTGGGGCTGTAGCGTTTCCAAAGTACCGCCGCCAGCAGTCCCAAAACCGCCAAAACCACCAGAAGAAATGCATAAATCCTCAGTCTTCTCCGTCTTCTTCGTTTCTGGTTCCTTCTGGAAGACTGCTTCCTGCCGTCGTCTCCCTGGGGCCTTCCGGTTCGCTGGACTCTTCTTTCTGCCGTCGTCCGTCCCGAAGCTGTGCGGGGTCTTCTTTCTTTTTGATCCATACTGCACCTCCTACTCGGACTCCATTATAGCAAAAGCTCTGATCCACGTCATTAATTATTTCGACATTTTCACGTTTGCGGGGTAAGTTTCTTATTTATTTGTTACACGATGAAAGCACAGCTCTTTCACATTGCCCCTTTCGTCCAAAATGTAGTCTCTCATATAGACAGTCTCTTCTCTTAGCATATGCGCCTGGACGATCTGCATGGGGCTTGCCGGATATCCGTCCATTTTCAGCTTTATATCCCTGGACTCATATCCCGTCAGCTCTTCAAACATATGCCGCATCTGCACCTCCCTTTCCATTTTTCCTCCTTTTGCCGTCGATAGCCGTGGCTGCTGTGTCCCGCGGCGGCATCGAAGGTGCTGTGACACAGTGCCCACCCGGGAGATTTCCTGAGTCGCAGCTGCTCCTACTGAAGAAATTCACGGTCTTTTTTCTCTTTTTTCTTTTTTTCCACAAAAATCCTACGGACAAGGTTTCCTCTGACATCCGACTTCCCGTCACTGTTTGATTTTGCAGATTCTGTTTCGTACTTTTTGAAAAATTGCCTGAATCGGCGTTACGGCTGCAGGTATCTGCAACGCTTGATTTGATTCGGTCTGATCTTAGAATTCAGACGATTGGTAAAAATGATAGAAACTGTCCTCCTTTACGTAAAACACAGCTATCAAAATCCATTCTCCAGTGGGGACATTATACGAGATTCTTTTTTCTTTCGCAAGCCCTCTCCTGAAATTTTAAAATATTTTTCTCTATTTTTCTCTGTCTGTTTCTCTCTGTCTCTTTTTCCCGACCGTCGAGTCAGGTAAACGCCTTCTGCGATATGAAAGTTTCTCCTTGCAGCCAGTCGCTTTCATCACATAGCTTTATAGCGCCGCAGCGCGGCCTGCGCAAAATATTTTTATCGTATAGACCACAGAGGCCCGAATTTTCCATAAAAAAGGAAAGGACTGTCCCGGCAGGTCTTTTTGCCGGGACAGTCTCGTTCTCTCCTCTTTTCTCTATTCTTTTTCCTCTTCTTTCCGGCAGATACCTGCGTCCCTTTCTGCACTAAAAAGTGTGACGGCTGCCATCAGTGCCAGCGGGACAAATAGCAAAAGCAGAAATGTCCAGGGGCTTTGCCCTCCTCCCCCTCCGCCTTCTCCGATGAACGGTTGAAAATCTATGGCAAAATGAATGAGGATCGGCAGCCACAGATTCTGAAAGCAGATCCGAAACGCAGCGAACATCACACCCAGCGCCGCCGCATAGAACACCTGTTGATTTATTTCTCCCAAAGATGCGTTTTGAAACAAGTTATAGTAATGCAGCGCTCCGAATATCAAGGCAGAAATCAGTCCTGCCAACAGTAGCCGGTGTCTGCTGTTTTGAAAAGCTTTTTCCAGCGCCGACAGGATCAGCCCCCGCACCAAAAGCTCCTCAAATACCGCTGCTGCCACTGCTATGAAAAAACACTTCAGGATTGAGACCGGATCCAGTTGGAGCACATCCATCCAGTTAAAAAACATCCCTATCTGAAACGCCACTATTAGGAAGACTGCCCCCAACAGCCCCAGTAGTATCTTTGTCCGGCCGGAAAGATGTAAGGGGTTCTTTTTTTCCAGCTCTTCCCGGATCAAACATCCGCAGACAGTCGCCAAAGCCACACTGACAAACAGTCTGCTCCCTTCCGACAATAACGTTCCGTTTGTCAGATCTAATCCCAGGGCTCCCAGAGCAGGAACATAAATACTAAAGATAGCAAAGATGGCTACCGACAAAGCCAGTTGAAATTTCCAGTTGCATTTGATATCCGATTGTTTTTGCATATTCTTCTCCTTCTTTCTCATTTGCTGTTTATCCTACCACACACCGTATAAAATTTTTGTTAAGACGCTCCGATATAAAGAAAGTTTACCTCTCTGAAATATCTGATTTTGATGTGCATATTGCACATTTTGTGATATTGCTTCCGGTAGATTATTGACTTTTATTACAAATCTCTATATACTTAAGTGAGATTTATTTCACAATTTATTTTACAATATGTTTTGTTTCTGAAAGGAGGCCAAGAGAGTATGTGGGGACATATTTTCGATCTGAACAACCCGCTGGTAGGAGCGGAAAACACTTGGATGCTTTGGACGATCTGCGTTTTGGGAGCGGCCATTGCCATCTACCTGGAACAAAAGTATGAATGGGCGGCGAAACTGACCGGTGCCATCATCGCTCTTGTTCTTGCAATCGTTCTTTCTAACTTTGGTATCATTCCTATGGATGCGCCAACCTGGGATAATGTATGGGGCTTTGTGGTTCCTCTCGCCATCCCGCTTTTGCTGCTGCAGTGTGACATGCGCAAGATCGGAAAAGAAGCAGGACGCATCCTGATCATTTTCCTTTTTGGATCTGTTGGAACTGCCTGCGGCGCTCTTCTTGCTTATGCAGCGCTTCACAAGTTCATTCCTGAACTGGCAGGACTTGCCGGCGTATTCACCGGGACCTATATCGGCGGAACGGTAAACTTTGCCGCACTTGGCGCTGCCTTCGACGTATCCGGAGAGATGATCTCTGCCGCTACCGTTGCAGACAACCTGTTGATGGCGCTTTACTTCTTTGCGCTGATCGCCATTCCTTCCATCGGATTTTTCCGGAAGCACTTCAAGCATCCTTATGTAGACGCTGTAGAGGCTTCCAGCGCCCACGCTGATAAAAATCAGACGAATGCTGCCGCATTCTGGGGACGGAAGGAAATCTCCCTGAAGGACATCGCGCTTGGTGCTGCCACCGCATTCACCATCGTTACCCTGTCCGACATTATCGCTACCATCTTTGCAAGCATCATTCCTACAGGCAACGCCTTTTTGGGAATCCTGAATACTCTGATGGGCAACAAGTATCTGTGGATCACTACCATCGCCATGTGCTGCGCTACGTTTGCGCCTGGTTTCTTTGGAGAGATCAAGGGAACGAACGAGTTGGGAACTTTCCTCATCTATATTTTCTTCTTCGTGATCGGTGTTCCCGCTTCCATCGTTATGATCGTAAAGAATTCACCGCTGCTTCTGGTGTTTGCCGCGATCGTCGTGTTTGTAAATATGCTGTTTAGCTTCGTTGCAGGAAAACTGTTGAAATTCAACCTGGAGGATATCATACTGGCATCTAACGCCAACATCGGAGGTCCGACTACGGCTGCCGCTATGGCTGTTTCAAAAGGATGGACCGATCTGATCGGCCCCATCGTGCTGGTGGGAACGTTGGGATATGTTCTGGGAACCTATTTTGGATTGATCGTCGGAAGCATTTTAGGACTCTAAAAGCTGCGGCTCAGTTAGAAAAAGTTCAGACAGGGACGGAGCCTTTTTCCGTTCCTGTTTTTGTATCGTAATTTGCAGGGATTTTATAAGGCTCTGCTATTTTGCATAAGCAGGACAAGTCACCCGGACAGAAAGGAGTTTCTTATGAATTTTGATGCACACTGCGATATCTGGACAGATGTGACCCACCATTACCTGAGGGGGGAATCTGACATTTTTCGCAAATACCATTATGAACGACTGAAAAAGGGAGACATCGAAGGGGGAATCTTCGTTATCTGGAACGACCCGCCTTTTGACAAAGACCCTCTGAAACGCACCCGGCAGATGATGGAAGCCATCGCACAAGAAGAACCCCTGTGTGCGGATATCCTGACGATCGCACGATCCTATCGGGATATCCAGACGGCAAAAAAAGAGGGGCGAATGTACACCCTGATCGGACTGGAAGGCTTGAAAAGTATCGGGGAAGACCTGGCTCTCATTGAGGAATTTTATCAGTTTGGCGCCCGCCATGCCGGCCTGACCTGGAACGAGGCCAATCCCCTTGCCACGGGAATCAAGGGCGATCCTAAAAGAGGTCTGACAGACGTGGGGAGGCAGGCTGTAAAGAAAATCCAGGATCTGGGAATGCTTCTGGATGTCTCTCACCTGAACGATGCCTCCTTCTGGGATCTTTTAGGAGTGGCAAACGGCCCTGTTGTAGCCTCGCACTCAAATTGCCGCGCGCTGTGCGATCAGAAACGTAACCTGACCGATGCGCAGTTAAAAGAGCTGGCAAAAACAGGCGGTGTCGTCGGACTAAATTCCTTCAACGAATTTGTCCATGACATCGAAAGTCAGCAGACGTTGGAAAATCTCGTGAAGCATCTGGATCATATGGTGGAGGTCATGGGAATCGACCATGTAGGCTTTGGCTTTGACTTTGCAGAATTTCTTTGCGGAGATACCCTCAGTTCCTTCAGCAGCCAGTCCACTCCCTATACCATCGGACTGGAGGATGCCTCCCAGGTTCCCGGCGTGATCGAGGAAATGCGGCGGATCGGATTCCATCCGGACGAAATAGAAAAAATCGCTTATAAAAACTGGCATCGGGTCATCGAAGAGGTCATTGGTTGATCCTGTCAAAAGAGAGTATTCCCTCCGGCAAAAAACCGGAAGAAATACTCTCTTTTTGTCCTATAAGTTTTCTTTTTTCCTGTTTCGCGGCGGAAGCCTTTTCTGTCGTCCCGGCAATCTTACTGCTCCGGCAATCATCACAGAAATGCCTCCCCTGAAAAGATGCGATCTATTTTACAAAGATTCTTTTGATTCCCTTTAATACCTGGATTCCCAGGAAGCTTCCCAGCGCACATCCATAAACAATCCCCAACTGGCCGGGCGTCAGCGTCTGTACCTTAAAAATCGGCTGTAGCACCGGTAATAACAGCACGGCGGTGATCAACGCGGTACCTAACAAGAAGGCCCCGATCAAAAACAGATTGTTAAAAAACATCTTGGTAAACAGTACCGGCTTTTCTGATTTGCAGTTAAATCCGTGGGCCAGTCGGCTCATACACAGCGTTCCAAAGGCCATGGTACTTCCCAACAGACTTCCTCCCTCCCGCAGTCCCAGCAAAAAGGCGGCTACGGTAGCTCCTCCTATGATCAGACCCTCTGTTCCGATCCTTCTCAAATACGCCCCGTTTAAGATAGACTGGCCAACCGGTCTTGGCTTCTCCTGCATCACTTCACTGGTGTGCGGCTCCAGCCCCAGCGCAATGGCAGGCAGGCTGTCTGTCAAAAGGTTGATAAACAGCAGGTGTACCGGTGCAAAAGGAACCGGAAGGTTGGCGACAGAGGCATACAGCACTGCCAAAATCGCCCCAAAGTTGCCCGAAAGTAAAAATTGAATAGACTGTTTGATATTTCGGTAAATGTTCCGTCCGTTTTCAATCGCCTTGACTATCGTAGCAAAATTGTCATCTGTCAGCACCATAGCCGCTGCATCCTTGGAGACCTCGCTTCCGGTGATCCCCATGGCCACTCCGATATTGGCCTGCTTCAGCGCCGGCGCATCGTTGACGCCGTCTCCCGTCATGGATACAATATTTCCTTTTTCCTGCCATGCCCTTACGATACGAATCTTGTGCTCCGGAGACACCCTGGCATAGACGGAGATCCCTTCCACAAATTCCTGTAGTTCTTCATCCGTCATCGTTTCAATGACGGCTCCCTCACAGGCTTCCGACTCTTCTTTCAGGATCCCGATCCTCTTTGCAATGGCCGCTGCCGTTACCTTATGATCTCCTGTGATCATAATAGGCTTGATCCCTGCACGGATACATTCTTCTACTGCCTGTTTAGATTCCTCTCTCGGCGGATCCATCATAGAGATCAGCCCCAGGAAGGTCAGTTCCGCCTCATCCTGCAGCGTCAGGTCTTTCTCCTCGTTCAGAGTCTTATAGGCAAAAGCCAGTACTCTCAACCCGTTTTTAGAAAATTCTTCATTCTGGGTTTCGATCTTCTGTTTGTCCTCTTCTGTCAAGGACCGGATATCCGTCCCCACCTGTATAGAAACGGCTCTGTGAAGCAGGACGTCCACGGCTCCCTTTACCACCATTACTACTTTCTCGTCCTCCCTGTGAGAGACGGACATCAGCTTTCTGTCGCTGTCAAAGGGAATCTCTGACAGCCTTGGAAATTGCTGCCGGATCCTGGCGGCCGGAACTCCCAGCCGATCCCCCAGATTGATCAGCGCTGTCTCTGTCGGGTCTCCGATCTCTTTTCCGTTCCGGTTGGAGGAATCATTGCACAGCATGCTGTACCACAGCAGTTTCTTCTGATTCTCCTCTTCTATGGAAATCTTCTCTGCCGGGATTCTGATTTCATTCACGTAGTAGTCTTCTACCGTCATTTTATTTTGTGTCAGGGTTCCTGTTTTATCCGAACAGATGATAGATACACTTCCAAGACCCTCTACCGCCTGAAGCTTCCGGATGATGGCATGCTCCTTCGCCATTTTTTGTGTTCCAAAGGAGAGGACGATGGTAACAATAGAGCTTAATGCCTCCGGAATGGCTGCCACTGCCAGCGCTACCGCAAAGAGAAACGCATCCATTGGTCTTCCGCCCCGAACGACCATGACCCCAAACAAAAGACCGCAAAAAACCAGGATGGCAATGGAAAGTTTTCTTCCAAAATCGTCCAGACTCATCTGAAGAGGCGTTCTTTTTTCCTTGGTGCTTTCCAAAAGGCCTGCGATCTTCCCTACTTCTGTCTGCATCCCAATGGCTGTCACTTCAAAAGAAGCTCTTCCATAGGTAACCAGTCCCCCTGAAAACACTCGGTTTGTCTGGTCTCCCAGTGCGGCTCCCTCTTCCACCTCGTCCAGGGATTTTTCTACCGAAAGGCTCTCTCCCGTCAGGGCGCTTTCATCCACCTTCAGACTGGCGCAGGTAAGAAGCTTCCCGTCAGCAGGGACCATATCTCCCGCCTCCACGATCACTTCATCCCCGATGGTAACCTCTCTGGATGGAATCTGCATCAAATGCCCGTCTCTTCGCACCTTCGCTTCCGGCGCCGACAACTGCTTCAGACTATTCAGGGACTGCTCCGCTTTAATGGTCTGTACCGTTCCCAAAATGGCATTGATGGTAATAACGACAAAAATAACAGCCGCACTTTCCATATCTCCCAAAAATCCTGATATGATCGCCGCCAAGATCAAAATAATGACCAAAAAGTCCTTGAACTGCTCCAGAAATAAAACAAAGGTGCTTTTCTTTTTTCCCTCCGTCAGTTCGTTAAATCCATACGTTTCCTGATGACGCTTTGCCTGTTCACTCGTCAGCATATCTGTTTCTTCCTTTCTTTGTGATACCGCCTGTTTTTACACAACTACTTCGTTTTGACAACAGCCTCTTATCCTGCGATCCTACTTTTTAAAAGCACCTGTCAGAGGCTTTTTACAACAGTGCTTTTTAAATGTCCACTCAAGAGCTTTTCGAATGAAAACTCTAATGAAAATTTGAAGGAATTTCCTGCGAAACAAAAAAAGACTCCTGCTGTATGAACCATACAACAAAAGTCTCACCATTTCATCGCGATACCGGATGGGTTCCATCGTATTGACGACATCGCAAACGCCAAAAATCGGCGCCAGTTACTCCCTTTTATCGAAACCCTATATTACAGGACTTTTTTCCTTCTGTCAAGAAATTCTTTTTCCCCTTATTCCTCTTTCTTATGGGCTTCAATGGTCTTTACGATCCTTTCCCTCACCTCCCGTGCAAGCTCATTGGTACTCATTCCCTCGTATTCCTCCGGATACAGAGGCGGAAGAAAATGAACCTGTACCGTTGTCTGGCGAATGGTATTTCTGTCAAAGGGGACGAAGGCATCGATCAGGGCAACCGGAACGATGGGACAGCCTGCCTTGGTTGCAGCCTTAAAGCTTCCCCCCTTAAATTCCTGCACCTTGTTTCCCTCTTTTGATCTGGTCCCCTCCGGGAAGATCAGGTAGTTTCTTCCGTTTTTTACTTCCTTGGAAACTTCCAGGATCACTTTCATGGCCTGTCGAACATCCTCTCTGTCCAGCATATATGCTTTCATGCAGGCAAATACCTGTTTTAAGAAGGGAACGTTGGCAACCTCCTTTTTCGCGACCACCGAAAAAGGAATCTCACAGACCTGCGTGATGGCCAAAACATCATATAGGCCCTGATGATTGGGGAAAAACATGAACCCTCCCTCTTTTGGCAGATGCTCTGTTCCATAGCTTTCCACCCGCACATTTCCCCCTTTGTTCGCCCGATAGGTAATATAGCGCAGCAGACGGTATCGTTCTTCTTCCGTATATTTTTCCACATGCCCCGCATAATAGCACAGCTTTATCCACAGGTACGGGATCAGGAAAATATTCCGCAGTACCATGTATAAGATTCTCTTCATCTTTAAAATCCTCTCATCCTTTGTCGATCCTTCACATCTGTTCCGGATGTCCGGTCATTTCGTATAGATTTCCCCCCCGGCAGTCCGCCACCACAATGGCGGGAAACGCTTCTACCCGCAGCTTTCGGATCGCCTCTGTTCCCAGATCCTCATATGCGATCACTTCCGATTCCACAATACATTTTGACAGAAGTGCGCCGGCGCCTCCTACCGCAGCCAGATATACTCCCTGGTGTTTTATGATGGCATCCAGAACTTCCCGGCTTCTTTTTCCCTTCCCGATCATCCCTATCAGCCCTTCTTCCATCAGTCTGGGCGTATATGCATCCATCCGGCTTGACGTTGTGGGACCTGCAGATCCAATGACCCTTCCCTCTCTGGCCGGTGAAGGCCCCATATAATAAATGGTCTGTCCCCTGATATCCAAAGGAAGCTCTCCATGGCTCTCCAGAGTCTCGTAAAGTCTTTTATGGGCAGCGTCCCTGGCTGTATAAAGGATTCCGCTTAGAGATACATAATCTCCTGCCTTCAGCGTTTTTGCCGTTTCCTGTGAAATCGGCATCTGTATGTTCTTTTTCACCGTCTATATCTCCCTTGTACAATGTCTGTTTACATGGCAGCAAATGTTGATCCCTACCGGAAGTCCTGCTATATGGGTAGGATAGGTTTCTATATGTACAGCCAACGCCGTCTTTTTTCCTCCCAGTCCTGCCGGTCCGATTCCCAGTCGATTGATTTCCTCCAGCACTTCCTCCTCCATCTGTTTTACCCAGGGGATAGGAGAAGCCTTCCCCGTTTCCCGAAGCAAAGCCTCCTTTGCCATGCAAGCGCACTTTTCAAAGGTTCCTCCCACTCCCACTCCTACCACGATCGGCGGACAGGCGTTCGGACCTGCTTCCTTCACAGCCGTCAGGATCGCCTGGCGGATCCCCTCTTTTCCATCGGAAGGCTTCAACATACATACCTTACTCATATTCTCACTGCCAAATCCCTTGGGAGCTACTTTGAGCCGGATCCCATCCCCCTTTACGATATCTATATGAAGAACAGCGGGTGTATTGTCTTTGGTATTTTCCCGGATGATGGGATCTCTTACCACCGATTTTCTCAAAAATCCTTCCTGATATCCCTGTCGGACTCCCTCGTGGACCGCTTCCTTCAGATCCCCGCCTTCCAGAAACACCTCCTGCCCGATTTCCAGGAAAACAACAGCCATTCCCGTATCCTGGCAGATGGGAATCTGTTCTTTTTTTGCCACCTCCAGATTTTCCTGTAGCTGTTCCAGAACCTGTTTCCCTAAAGGGCTTGTTTCCTCTTCCTTTGCCCTTTTCAGAGCATCTTCCATATCCTTGGATAAAGAATAATTGACCTCGATGCACATTTCCTTAATGTGCCTTGTAATCTCTTCTACCTGCAGCCTTCTCATACCCGAATCTCCCGTTTCTTTTATTCTTCCTCAGTATATCACAGGTTCCCTAAAAATCTAAATAGGGTTCCGTAAGGTTTTTCCAGTCCCGGTGTTCTTCCAAAAAGGCATTTGCCGCTTTCACTGTCCGGTTTCGCATATAATTCGTACTTCTGATGTCCATCTCCTTGTTTTTTTCTGAAATGTTGGAGAAGTAGCGGAACACATCCATCTTCACTCTGTCACTGTACCTCTCATAATCCAACTGTGTCAGAACCTCTGCTCCGTCCAGAGAAGGTCTTCGCAAAAGATAGTAAACATCTTCTTCTTTCAGTTGCTTTTCCTGCGCTACCAGGTATTTTGCCGCGATCTCATCCGGTCTGGAAAAGGAAAACAGGAGATAGCAGACGCTGACCACCGCCGTCGTATAAAGGAATACCGGAAATTTTTCCCGAAAGATCTTTATGGTCACTCCCCCCATGATAAGCGCAAGAACTACCAAAAACCACATCACAAACAGTCTCAAAAATGTCAGATGATATACCTGGATATACAGCAGCATCCGGTAGCCTGCCGACAGGATCATAACAAATGTACACCCGGAAATCAGGGCAAGAAGAACGGACAGCACTTTATGCTTTTCAAAAAAGCGGGACCAGATGATCACAAGAAACAGGTTGACGGTACTTACAAACAAAAGCTCCCAAAATCCGCCTCTTGCATATTGTGCATAGGTCATTCCCTGAGGAAGCCCCTTCTCGATCCCCAAAAACAGATACGTGATCTGAATGGCTACATACAGAAGATAGATGATGCCTATTACGGTAAGAGAGGTGATCCCAATGACAGGATTCCCTTTTTTTCGATGGGCCTCTTTCCCCCGGATCTCACTGTTTTTACACAGACTGAAGAAAAACGTATAACAGATATGAAAGCCAAACAGGACAGAAAATACGATCTGGATTCCGTCCCAGATATTTACATACTTTAACAGACGTCCTACCATCTGTGAAAAGACTGCATCTGAGTTCAAAAGAAACGGAAGAATAACAGCCAGGATCCCGATCCCCAAAAGGACTCCTATCAGGCCTGCCGTCCATTTTTTCTTTCTTGCAGTCGTATTCCCTGAAAAATACGCTATGGTATGGGAATAAGGCTTGAATGTAGAAAGAAACATATTTCCTGCTATTACAAAAAAGCCCTTTACATAAGTCAGACTGCCTCCCACTTTTTTGTCATAGAACTGGTGTATCATAAACAGGATATACAAACACAATATTCCGATAGTATTACACACATAGAAAAACATGGATGTCGTCAGTGCGGAAGAAATTCCCAAAAGAATCATTCCGGCTAAATAGATATTTGTTCGTTTCTTTTTTGGTATTCCTGTTTTTTTCAGTAGAAATGATCCTATGACTATGATAGAAAGAACCCATAAAATGTTGTTGATCCCCATTTTACTCTGATAAAAAAACAGGGTATACAGCAGTCCATACAGAAGGCTCATCCCTCCAAAAAAAGCAAATTTTTCTTTCATATATTCCGTTCTTGTCTGTTCCATCATTTCCTCGATCTCGGTTTTCCTCATCCGAGATCTTCCTCCTTTCAGGTTATGATTTTTGGCTTATGGTTTCCGGTTTACTACGTTCTGCCTGTATTTCCCTGTCTTTTTCCTTCTGCTTTTCCCTATCTGTCTCTTCCCGGCAGTATTCCAACAGATCTCCCGGCTGACAGTCCAGTTCCCGGCAGATTGCTTCCAGCGTAGAGAAACGGATCGCCTTCGCCTTTTCATTTTTCAGGATGGACAAATTTGCAGTTGTAATATCAATACGTTCCGCCAACTCAGATACTCCCACTTTTTTCCGTGCCATTACTACATCCAATCGAACTCTGATTCCCATTGCAGAACCTCCTATATCGTAAAATCTGTTTCTTCTTTGTACAAAATGGCCTGTAGAAAAACCTGTGACAGCACTCTGCTAAAGACGGCTGCAATAAAAAATACCAGCAGGATGATGGCTGTAGCCCAGGTGGGGACCCAAAGCAGTTTTACAAGAAACAATCCGAAAATCCCCATGCTGTATGCCGCCATAGCATTTAAGCTTTTTACGTTTGCCCTTACAAAGCAATGTTCAGCCAGGACAGACTTTATCATTTTTCTCAATTCATACACGATCAGAATCCCAAAAATTCCCGCAATTCCAAAAACGATCAGATAAAGCAGATATTCCTTCTGTATCGGCCTGATATACCTTTCCCCCAGAAAGCGAAAACTAAATGGAAGTGTGGCAACGATCCCGATTCCGGAAATCAGCATAAAATCCAGCAAATATTTTGTAAATGTTGCAAGCTTTTTATCCATCCTGTTTCTCCCTTTTCCATTCATTCTTTTTTCTAAAATTTGTAGAAGGGTTTTCATCACTTATGACGATGCCTTCCTTTTATTTTTCCTTACCATATCATAATTTTTATTGTTTATCAATATTTTTTTATTGTTTTTAAATCTTATCTTCTTGTTAATCAATATTTTCAAAAAGGCCCCCTGCATACCACCCTCCATGGAGCTGAATTGTTATTGGCAGCTTTAAATTATTGTAACCAGTAACAGGTCTGTCTGTCGTCAATCCCTGCCCTCTTGATTTTGCCAAGGTAACATCATATGTTATTTTCTTTAGAACAAACAGAGCCAGACAGATGCTTCTGCCCGGCCCTGTTTTTATTTATTTTTCTGTCATTTCTTCCGCTTCTTCCTCTGAGTCGTCTTTTCTTACCTTTGCTATACTTGCAACCATTCCTCCCTCAGGAAGATTGATCAGCTTCACGCCTGACGTAACCCGACCAAGAACAGAAATCCCTTCGCATCTCATCTTGATGATGATCCCGTCTGTATTGATGATCATAATTTCATCATCTTCATTGACGGATTTAAAGCCTACTACATTTCCCGTTTTTCCTGTGATCTTATAGCAGCGGACACCCTTCCCGCCTCTGTTTTGTGCGGTAAACTCGTCGATAGAAGTTCTTTTTCCCATTCCCTTTTCAGAAACGATCAAAAGCTGCTCTCCCTGAGAATCCAACTGCATGCCGATCACCTCATCTCCGTCAGCCAGGTTCATTCCCCTAACACCCATGGAGGTTCTTCCTGTGGAACGAACATCCTTTTCATCAAACCGGATACATTGTCCATACTGTGTGATCAGGAAAATATCGCTGTTGTTATCTGTATACTTTACTTCGATCAGCTCATCCTCTTCCCGGAGTGTAATGGCCGCAAGCCCCGTCTTTCTGACATTTGCGTATTCCTTGATAGAGGTCTTTTTTACAAGTCCCTTTTTCGTTGCCATGAAAAGGTATTCTCCATCCCTGTACTCTTCAATGGGGATCACGGCACTGATCTGTTCTTCCGGCATCAGCTGCAAAAGATTGATGATGGCAGTTCCTCTGGATGTTCTTCCGGATTCCGGGATCTCATATCCCTTCAGTCGGTACACCCGCCCTTTGTTGGTAAAGAACATAATATAATGGTGCGTGTTTGTCATAAACAGCTCTTCCACATAATCTTCTTCGATAGTCTGCATTCCCTTAATACCACGACCGCCTCTGTTTTGGGATTTAAAGTTGTCCGTGGACATTCTTTTGATATATCCTCTTTTTGTCATGGTGATGACTACGTCTTCTCTTGGGATCAGATCCTCCATAGAGATATCAAACTCATCGAATCCGATATCCGTTCTTCTTCCGTCTCCATATTTGTCACGGATCACCAGAATCTCTTTTTTGATCACGGCAAGAAGAAGTTTTTCATCCCCCAGGATCGCCTTCAACTCTCCGATCAGCTTCATCAGATCTTCGTATTCTTTTTCCAGCTTTTCTCTTTCCAGACCGGTCAACGCACGAAAACGCATATCCAGGATCGCCTGTGCCTGTATTTCTGACAGTTGGAATTTTTCCATCAATTCCTGCTTTGCGATCTGCACATTTTTGGATCCTCTGATGATCTTGATTACTTCGTCGATATGGTCCAGAGCGATCAGCAGTCCCTGTAAAATGTGCGCCCTTTCTTCTGCCTTATTCAGCTCATATTTGGTTCTTCTGGTAACAACTTCCTCCTGATGACGAAGATAATGGTGCAGCATCTCCAGAATGTTCATAACCTTGGGTTCGTTATTTACCAGCGCCAGCATGATTACTCCAAAGGTATCCTGCAACTGGGTATGCTTATACAACTGGTTCAGGATCACATTTGCATTGGCGTCTCTTCTTAATTCGATAACGATTCGCATTCCCTCACGACTGGACTGGTCGCTTAGATCCGTGATTCCGTCGATTTTTTTATCCCGAACAAGCTCTGCCATTTTTTCGATCAGTCTTGCCTTGTTTACCATATAGGGAAGTTCCGTCACGATGATACGGCTTTTCCCGTTTGCCATGGTCTCGATATTGGTAACGGCGCGAACCCTTATTTTTCCTCTTCCGGTTCTGTAGGCCTCTTCAATCCCTCTCTTTCCAAGGATAGTTCCTCCCGTAGGAAAGTCCGGCCCTTTTATGATATCCAGGATTTCTTCTACCGTCGTCTCTTCTTTATCCTCCAGACGATTGTCAATGATCCTTACGACTGCGTCGATCACTTCCTGAAGGTTATGCGGAGGGATATTCGTGGCCATTCCTACTGCGATTCCGGATGTTCCATTTACCAGAAGATTGGGAAATCTTGCAGGAAGCACCACCGGTTCTTTCTCCGTCTCATCAAAGTTAGGAGAAAAATCCACCGTATTTTTATTGATATCTGCCGTCAGTTCCATGGATATTTTGCTAAGCCTTGCCTCCGTGTAACGCATGGCCGCTGCTCCGTCTCCATCCACAGAACCAAAGTTTCCATGTCCGTCCACCAGAGGATATCTGGTAGACCATTCCTGCGCCATATTGACCAGCGCTCCATAAATGGAACTGTCTCCATGGGGATGATATTTACCCATAGTATCTCCAACGATACGGGCGCATTTTCTATGGGGCTTATCCGGACCATTATTCAGTTCGATCATGGAATACAAGATTCTTCTTTGAACCGGTTTCAGACCATCCCTCACATCCGGAAGGGCTCTGGATGCGATGACGCTCATGGCATAATCAATATAGGAGGTCTCCATCGTCTTTTTTAAGTCTATGTCATGAACTTTATCAAATACATTTTCTTCCATTTTTTGTTCTCCTGTTAAACATCAAGATTTTTCACATACTTAGCATTTTCTTCAATAAATTCACGTCTCGGCTCCACCTTGTCTCCCATCAGGGTCGTAAAGGTGATATCCAGCTCCGACGTTGCTTCCTCATCCATCGTTACTCTCAAAAGGACTCTGTTTTCCGGATCCATGGTGGTTTCCCACAACTGATCTGCATCCATCTCTCCCAGACCTTTATACCTCTGGATCTTATTATTTCCGTCACGTCCTACTTCTCTTAAAATAGAATCCAGTTCTTCATCGTTGTATGCGTACCAAACCTTTTTGTTTTTTTCCAGCTTATAAAGAGGAGGCTGTGCCAGATACACATATCCTTCCTTGATCAGATCCGGCATAAACCGATACATGAACGTAAGAAGCAAAGTGCTGATATGAGCTCCGTCCACATCCGCATCTGTCATAATGATGATCTTATGATATCTCAGCTTGGAAATATCAAAGTCATCATGGATTCCCGTTCCAAATGCTGTGATCATCGCCTTGATCTCCGCGTTGCCATAGATCTTATCCAATCTGGCCTTCTCTACATTCAGGATTTTTCCACGCAAAGGAAGGATGGCCTGTTTTGATCTGTCCCTGGCCGTTTTGGCAGAACCTCCTGCCGAATCTCCCTCTACAATGTAAATTTCGCAGTTTTCGGGATTTTTGTCGGAACAGTCTGCCAGCTTTCCCGGAAGGGACATCCCATCCAGCGCAGATTTTCTTCTGGTAAGATCCCTGGCTTTTCTGGCTGCTTCCCTTGCCCGCTGTGCCATTACGGATTTTTCAATGGTCAGTTTTGCCACGGAAGGATTCTGTTCCAGATAGATTTCCAGTTGTTTGCTGACGATGTTGTCTACCGCTCCTCTTGCTTCACTGTTTCCCAATTTCTGCTTTGTCTGTCCCTCAAACTGAGGATCTTCTATTTTGACACTGATAATAGCAGTCAGTCCTTCTCTGATATCCTCTCCCGAAAGATTCGGCTCGCTTTCTTTTAACAGCTTATTTTTTCTGGCATAATCATTAAAGGTCTTTGTCAGCGCATTTCTGAAACCTACTACATGGGTTCCCCCTTCCGGAGTCGTAATATTGTTTACAAATCCATAGGTATTATCTGTATAGCCATCATTATGCTGCATGGCAACTTCCACAGACACATGGTTGATCACTCCCTCGCAGTAGATCACATTTTCGTACAGAGGCGTCCTGCTCCTGTTCAGGTAGGTTACAAATTCCTTGATACCGCCCTCATAATAGAATGTTTTTTCTTTCTTTTCTTCCAGCCTTTCATCGCAGAGAATGATTTTTAATCCCTTTGTCAAAAATGCCATTTCCCTGAAACGCTGCTTTAATGTATCATAGTCAAATACCGTCTCTTCAAAAATGGTATTGTCCGGTAAAAAGGTTACTTTTGTTCCTGTTTTTTCTGCTTCACAGGTTCCCACTACCGTCAGTTTCTGAACGACTTTTCCCCGTTCATATCTCTGTTTGTAGATGTTTCCTTCACTGAATATTTCTACCTCCAGCCAATTGGAAAGAGCATTTACGACAGAAGCTCCCACTCCATGAAGTCCTCCTGATACCTTGTATCCTCCTCCTCCAAATTTTCCTCCGGCATGAAGAACGGTAAATACCACCTCTACGGCAGGAAGTCCTGCCTTCTGATTGATCCCTACAGGAATCCCACGCCCGTTATCTATGACTGTTATAGAGTTGTCCGGATTGATGCTGACAAAAATTGTATCGCAAAATCCTGCCAGAGCCTCATCCACTGCATTGTCTACGATCTCATATACCAGATGATGAAGTCCTCTAAGGGAAGTACTCCCTATATACATACCGGGACGCTTTCTTACCGCTTCCAATCCCTCCAATATCTGAATTTCATCTGCACCGTACTCATGCTGTACTTTTTCTGTACTCATTCTGTTCCTCCTAATTGACTCGACTGATACTTCCCTCTTTTACATAAAATATTTTATTTACTTTGAATTGATGCTTAATAAATTCTTCCACTCCCGTGCAGGTGATCAACGTCTGGATCCCGTGAATACTATCCAGCAGATATTGCTGTCTGTGACTGTCCAGCTCCGACAATACATCATCCAGCAAAAGGATGGGAGTGTCTCCGATTTCTTTTTTTACGATTTCTATCTCTGCCAGCTTCAGTGACAAGGCAGACGTTCTTTGCTGTCCCTGGGATCCAAATTTTCGAATATCGATCTTTTCCATCATAAAACACAGATCGTCCCTGTGGGGTCCCACAGACGTGCTTTTTAACCGGATATCTCTTTCTCTGTTTTTTAAAAGAGCCTTCTCCAACGGCAGACTCCCATTTCCGGGTTCGTAGGAAATATAAATACTTTCCTTTCCTCCTGTCAGGTTATAATGGATAGAAGAAATAATAGAATTTATTTCTTCTACAAACTTCTTTCTTCTTTCTATGATGGCAGTCCCGTGCCGGACAAGCTGCATATCCCAGACATCCAGCATATCCTTTTTATCTTTTGACTCTTTTCCATAGATTTCTTTCAGCAGGTGGTTTCTTTGATTGATGATCCTGTTATAATTTGAAAGGTGATTCAGATAGATCTTATCCAACTGAGAAAGTTCCATATCCAAAAATCTTCTTCTTTCGGAAGGACCGTTCTTTATAATATTCAAATCTTCCGGTGAAAAAAAGACATAATGAACGATTCCAAATAATTCCGAAGCCTTTTTTATAGGGAACTTATTGATGGCAATACCTTTGGGACTGTTTTTTTTTAAATGAATGTCTATTTTATAATCCAGTCCGTTCTTCTCAATGACAGACTCTATATGAGCTTCTTCTTCCCCAAATTTTATAACATCTCTGTCCTTTGTTCCCCTATGGGATTTTGTTGTTCCGGAAATATAGGCCGCTTCCAGTATATTTGTTTTTCCCTGGGCATTGTCTCCGTAAAAAATGGTGGGGCCATCTTCCAAAGAGAACTCCAAAAACGGATAATTTCTAAAGTTTTTCAACTTCAAAGATTTAATTTTCAATGTTGATTTCTTCTCCTTGAAAGCTTACGACATCTTTGCCGTATAGCTTTCTTCCTCTTCTATATTCTGTTTCCCCGTTTACCTTCACAAGTCCGTCTGCTATTACATCTTTTGCCTCTACGCCTGATCCTACCAGTCCCGCCGCTTTCAGAGCCTGTCCAAGCTTAATATACTCTTCTCTTAATTTTAAACTGCTCATGAAAACCTCCTACACTGCCGTGCTGAAATTTACGGGAAGAATCAGATACAGATAACTCTCCTCTTCATTTTTGATAAAGCAGGGAGCCTTTGGATTCATCAGATAAATCGTGATTTCTTCCTCGTCAATGGCTCTTAATGCATCTATCAAAAATTTAGGATTAAATCCGATCAAAAGATCCTTTCCTTCTTTTTCGATCAGAATTTCTTCATTCATAGAACCCATTTGAGAATTGATCTGAAGTTCCATTCTCTCATCTTCTATCCGGATGATCACAGGTTTTTTATCCCCTTCTTTTACCAGAAGAGTAGCTCTGTCTATACAATTTAAAAATTCTTTTTTATTGATGGTCACTTTTGTTTCGTAATCCTTTGACAGCATCTGATCAATCTTAAAATATTCTCCCTCGATCAGACGGGAGACCACGATGGTTTTATCAAATTCAAACACAACATGATTATCTGTGTAGGAAATGATCACTTCATTTTCAATTTCTCCCGACAAGATTTTACTGATCTCCGTCAGAGTTTTTCCGGGGATTACCAGTTTTTTCTCTTCAAAATTTCCTTCCATCTCTATTCTGCGAATAGAGATCCTGTGACCATCCAACGTAGCCAGTCTTAAGTAATTTTCCTTAATCTCAAATAACTCTCCTGTCATCAACTTGTTGGTCTCACTGTCAGAAATAGAAAAGATCGTCTGCCGGATGGCTTCTTTTAAAACAAACTGGGACAAGGATATAGAACCTTCCTTTTCCACTTTGGGAAGATAAGAAAATTCTTCCGCTTCTCTTCCGGGAATATCAAATTTTGCTTTTTCACAGGTAATAGAAGTCTGGTTGTTTTCCATACTTCTGATGGTAACATCATTATCAGGAAGCTTCCTTATGATCTCAGACAGGATTTTGGCATTGACTGCGATCATTCCCGTTTCCTCTATTGTTCCTTCCACCTCTGTCTGAATCCCCAGTTCCATATCATTGGCAGTCAGCTTTATCACATCAGAAGAAGCATCTATCAAAATACATTCCAGGATAGGCATGGTGGTTCTGGAAGACACAGCTTTCATTACAATAGTAACTCCCTTTAGAAGGTTTGATTTCTTACAGATTATTTTCATGTGAAAAACTCCTTTCGCGATAAAACGTATATAAATATATATATTATTTTCGTCTTCTTAGTAGTAGAGACTGTGGAAAAGAGGAAAACCCTGTTTTTCCTTGAGAACTAAGAAGATTTAAAAATGAAATCTCTGTGGATATCAACAGAACAGACTGTAGAAAAAATGTGTATAACCAGGAGCAAAAGAGGAAAAAGAAACCTTGTAAAAAGTTATCCATATCCTATCCCATACTTATCCACATAGAACTAACAGCTCTTTGTTTATAATGGGTTAATCTTTTTCTTAATGATACTGATGGTATTGGAGAGGATTTCATCCTCTTCTATATTAGAGGTGATTTTATCCACACCATATTTGACGGTAGTATGATCTTTTCCCCCAAGAATGATGCCGATCCCCTCCAAAGGAGCGTCGGTGAGAGTCCTCATCAGGTACATTGCTACCTGCCTGGGAATGGCGATCTGAGAATTTCTTTTTTTACTTTTCAGATCCGCTACGGAAATATTATAGTGTTCCGATACGACGTCCAGGATCAATTCAGGGGTCACTTCCCTTTTATCTTTTGGAAGAACAATATCTTTCAATGCTTCCATGGCAAGCATGATATCAATGCTTCCATGGTTATTTAATTTGTAGAGAGCGATCAGTTTATTTAAAGAACCTTCCAGCTCCCGGATATTGCTCTTTACGTTTGTGGCGATATAGTCCAGTACATCATTAGGAATATTGTATTGTCCCAGATGATCCACCTCTATTTTTTTCAGAAGGATTGCCATACGTGTTTCATAATTGGGAGCGGAAATATCCGCCACGATCCCGCATGCAAAACGTGTGCGGAGCCGTTCTTCCAAAGTTTCTATATTTTTAGGCGGTTTATCACTGGAAATAATAATCTGCTTGGAAGAATCATAAAGGTGATTAAAGGTATGGAAAAATTCCTCCTGAGTACTTTCCTTTCCAATAATAAACTGAATATCGTCGATCAAAAGCACGTCGTTATTCCTGTATTTGTCCCTGAAATTAGAAATAGAAGATTTGTTGTTGGACTGTTTTCCTGATTTCAGCGCTTCGATCAGTTCATTGGTAAAGGTTTCACTGGTTACATAAAGAACCTTCTTTTTTGGATCCTGCTCTAAGATGTAATTGGCAATGGAATGCATCAGATGCGTCTTGCCAAGTCCTACTCCTCCGTAAATAAAAAGAGGATTATAGACCTTTCCGGGAGATTCCGCTACTGCAAGAGACGCCGCATGCGCAAAGGTATTGTTTCCTCCTACCACGAAAGTATCAAAGGTATATCTGGGATTCAGATTTGCCATCTCTGCCACAGATCTTCCTTTCTTTTTGGAAACAGATTCTGTAGACAGATCTTTGAACCGGTCCAGTTGCTCGTCGTCTTCGGAAAGAAATACAACGTCATATTCTTCATTGACGATATCTGCGATGCAAACTTTGAGAGGAAGAAGATATTTTCGTTCGATATATTCCACACTTGCAGCGGAATTGACCAGAAGATAAACGGTAGAATTTGTGATTTTGTATATTTTTAAAGGTTTGATCCACGTTTTAAAAGAAACACTGGATAATTCGTGTTCCTCTCTCAGATGCTCTATGATCTCCTCCCATTTTTCTGCAACAACGTCCATTTTTACATACTCCTAAGCTTTCATAATCTAAGAGATGGCATAAAAAACCACTCTCATCTATTCTACATCAAAAAAGAAATATAAGCAATGTATGAAATCGAATAATGATAAATCACAGTATTTACGTTTTTGCTTGACTTTAAGGCTTTTATTGCATATAATCAAAAATGATGTCTTTAGAAAAAGTGGGAGTTGACCATTAGAATATAAGGAGGTGGATATACATGAAAATGACATTCCAGCCAAAGAAAAGACAAAGAGCAAAAGTTCATGGATTTCGTTCAAGAATGAGCACAGCAGGCGGAAGAAAAGTTCTTGCGAACAGAAGATTAAAAGGAAGAAAGAAATTATCAGCGTAGGCCGCATATATGTGGCCTTTTCTTCTCTGAAAATTAGGAGATGGTATGCAGTATTCCGAGTCGTTGAAAAAGAATAAAGATTTTCAGAAAGTTTACAGGCAAGGAAAATCTTATGCCAACAAATATCTGGTGATGTACATTTTACAGAATGGGACGGAGCGAAACAGACTTGGAATTTCCGTCAGTAAAAAAGTTGGGAACAGTGTCGTAAGGCACAGGATCACCAGACTGGTAAGAGAAATCTACAGAAAAAATGAAACAGACGTCAAAAAAGGACTGGATATCGTAGTTCTGGCAAGAGTAAATGCAAAAGATAAAAGCTATAAAGAGATAGAAAGTTCTTTTTTTCATCTGGGTAATATTCATAAGATTATGAATGTGGAGTAGGTACTATGAAAAAGACATTGTTGTGGATGATAGGATTTTACAGAAGGTATCTATCAGGAATAAAGGGAGGCTCTACCTGCATCTACTACCCGACCTGCTCGCAGTATGCGGCAGAAGCCATTGAAAAGTATGGAGCTTTAAAAGGAAGCTTTCTTGCAGCCAAAAGGATTTTGAGATGTCACCCCTTTGCAAAGGGAGGATATGACCCGGTTCCATAAATACAAATATGCGGAGGAAAACAGAATGTCGTTAAGTTTATTAAGCGCTGCAAACTGGCCTATCGTAGGACAGCTTTGCTGGCTGTTAGGTAAGGTGATGAACTTTATCTATACAAGTTTGGATAACGTCCTTCCAAGTGATACAGGATTGGTAGGATTATCAATTATCATATATACCATTCTGGTATATACACTGATGTTGCCGTTGACGATCAAGCAACAGAGAACGTCAAAAATGTCTTCTGTCATGAATCCGGAGATTCAGGCAATTCAGAAAAAGTATAAAAATAAACGGGATCAGGCTTCCATGATGAAGCAGCAGGAAGAGATGCGTCAGGTTTATGACAAATATGGAACTTCCATGGCGGGAGGATGCCTTCCTCTTCTGATCCAGATGCCGTTCCTGTTTGCCCTGTATCCGGTTATTTATAATATTCAGGATTATGTACCGTCTATTTCAACGGAAGCAAACAGATTTCTTACCATTCCGAATCTGACAGTGGCTCCTATTGCAATGATAAAGAGCCATCCTTCTGTGGCGGTCATCATAACGGCGATTCTTCTTCCGCTTATTTCGGGAGTGACCCAGTATTTCAGCATCAAGCTGTCTCAGTCTATTTCAGGACAGGGAATGGAAGATAATCCGATGGCAGGTACGATGAAGACAATGAATATGACAATGCCTCTGTTTTCTGTATTCATGGTATTTACCTTACCTACCGGTATTGGTCTTTACTGGATCGTCAGTGCTATTGTGCGTTGCGTACAGCAGATTTTTATTAACAGACATTTATCCAGTATTTCTGTGGAAGATCTGATTGAAAAAAATAAAGAAAAGGCAGAAAGAAAAAGAGAAAGAAGAGGAGAAAGAGCCGGAAAGATCAATGAAATGGCTCAGAGAAATACGAAGAGCATGAGAGAAACCGCTTCAAAAAGTACTTCTTCTCTGGAAATGGATACGAAAGCAGGTGCTTCTTCAGATAAAGCAAAGGAAGGAAGCCTTTCCAGTAAAGCAAACATGGTTAAGAAATTTAACGAAAATAATTAGGAGGCATTTACGATGGAATATATTACTGTATCAGCAAAAAATGTCGATGATGCGATCACAGAAGCTTTGGTAGAACTGGGGATCACCAGTGATCAGCTGGATTATGAGATCATTGAAAAAGGAAGCGCAGGTTTCTTTGGAATAGGCATGAAGCAGGCAGTGATAAAAGCCCGCAAAAAAACAAGTCCAAAAAAGAATTTGGAAAAAGAAAAGAAAGAATCCTCCTTTCAAAAGAAATCGTTTGAAAAACCGGAGAAAAAAGAAAGAAAAAAGGAATCCTTCCAAAAAGAGACTGTAGGAGAAAGCAAAGAAGAAAAAGAAACAGTTGCAAAAAAACAGCCGGAAAAAGAACCGGAACTGGCTCCGGTGGAAGCAAAAACAATAGAAGCTTGTGAGACATTCATAAAAGATGTTTTGGAAGCCATGGGCATGAAAGAGACAACCGTAACCTCTTCAATAGATGAAGAGGGAGCATTGGCTATTGAAGTAGCGGGAGAAGGCATGGGCGTTCTTATCGGGAAAAGAGGACAGACCCTGGATTCCATCCAATATCTTGCAAACAGAGTTGCGAACAAAGAGCAGGAAAGTTATGTAAGAGTGAAATTGGACACAGAAGACTATAGAAGAAGAAGAAAAGAAACGCTGGAGCATCTTGCAAAAAATATTGCAGGAAAGGTAAAAAGGACAAGAAGAAAAGTGATCCTGGAGCCGATGAACCCATATGAGAGAAGAATCATTCATTCTGTTCTTCAGGGAGATCCGGCTATCACAACTCACAGTGAAGGGGAAGAGCCTTACAGGAAAGTGGTTGTAACTTTATCAAGAAAATAAAGAGGACAGAAATAGGGGTGGACTGTGAAGCCCCTATTTTTTTCCATATAAACAGAGGTTAAAACATATGGAAAATCAGTACGAAAAGACGATTGCGGCTGTGGCGACGGCCATGAGCGATTCAGGAATTGGAATCGTGAGAATAAGCGGGGCGCAGGCTTTTGAAATTGCAGATCGTATTTACAGGGGGAAAAAAGAAAAAAAGCTGTCTTCTCAGCCGTCTCATACCATACATTACGGATATGTAGCAGATCAAAAGGAACTGGTGGATGAAGTTCTGGTAATGCTCATGAGAGCGCCTCATACCTTTACGGGGGAGGATACAGTAGAATTCAATTGCCATGGAGGCGTCTATGTGGTACAAAGAGTATTGGAGCTTTTGCTGCAAAATGGAGCTTCTGCTGCTGAGCCGGGAGAATTTACAAAAAGAGCCTTTTTAAACGGAAAAATGGATCTGTCTCAGGCGGAATCTGTGGGAGATATGATCGCTGCAAGAAACGAATACGCTTTAAAAAATTCTATGCGCCAGATGCTGGGAGAGTTGGGACACAGAACCAAAGAATTAAGAGGAAGGATCATTCATGAAATCGCTTTTATAGAGACGGCTCTGGATGATCCGGAACACATCAGTATAGAAGGCTATCAAGAACAATTAAGAGAAACCACCCAAAAAATAAAAAAAGAAATAAATAAATTACTAAAAACCTGGGATAATGGGAGAATCATAAAAGAAGGGATCAAAACAGTCATCCTGGGAAAACCAAATGCAGGAAAATCTTCTTTTTTAAATGCTTTGACAAGAAGAGAGTCCGCCATTGTTACAGATGTGGAAGGAACCACAAGAGATGTGATCAGAGAGGAAATCAATCTTCAGGGGATCACTTTGCAGGTCATGGATACGGCAGGTATCAGAAATACGGCAGATGCAGTGGAAAAAATAGGAGTGGAGAAAGCAAAGGAACTGGCAGAAGAGGCGGATCTGATCATATACATTGCAGATGCTTCCAGGCTTCTCAATGAAAATGATAAAGAAATTGCAGAAATCTGTAAGGAAAAGAACGTTCTGGTTCTTCTGAATAAGACGGATTTAGAAAGCAGGATCAATGAGAAAGATATAAAATTATTATTTACAGAACATATTTCCATCATTTCCATTTCTGCACAAAACCGCACAGGGATAGAAGAAGTAGAAGAAGAAATAAAAAAGATTTTTTTTAGAGGAGAGCTTTCTTTTAATAACGAAGTGTATCTGACAAATGTAAGACAGAAAGAAGCATTAAGAGAAGCAGAAGAGGCTTTAAGCCGGGTAGAAGAAAGTATCCATGCCGGATTGGCGGAGGATTTCTATTCTATTGATCTGATGGAAGCCTGCGATGCCTTGGGAAAAATTACAGGAGAAACAACAGGAGAGGATGTCATTCATGAAATTTTCAGCAAGTTCTGCATGGGAAAATAGAGAAAAATATGATGTGATCGTACTGGGAGCAGGGCATGCAGGATGTGAAGCAGCGCTTGCTTCTGCGAGATTGGGGCAGAAAACGCTGATATTTACCGTAAATATTGAAAGTATTGCGATGATGCCGTGTAACCCCAATATAGGAGGAAGTTCAAAGGGACATCTGGTAAAAGAGATCGATGCGCTGGGTGGAGAAATGGGCCGCGTGATCGATCAGACATTTATTCAATCCAAAATGTTGAACAAATCAAAGGGTCCGGCAGTACATTCCTTGCGGGCACAGGCAGATAAAGAGCAGTATACCAGAAAGATGCGCCGCGTTTTGGAAAATCAGGAAGGTCTGGATATCAGGCAGGATGAAGTGGTAAACATCCTTGTGGGGGGTGGAAAAGTAACGGGAGTACAGACCTGTTCCGGCGCCGTTTATTTCTGCAAAGCAGTGATTTTATGTACAGGAACTTACCTGAGAGCAAGATGTATCTACGGAGATGTGAGCAAAAACACCGGACCCAATGGCCTTTCTGCAGCAAATGAATTATCAGAATGTCTGATGGAATTGGGGATTTCCATGAGACGTTATAAAACCGGTACGCCGGCCAGGATCGACAGACGTTCGGTGGATTTTTCAAAAATGGAAGAACAAAAAGGGGACGACAGAATCGTGCCGTTTTCTTTTGGAACGGATCCGAAAGAGATACAGATTTCCCAGGTATCCTGCTGGCTGACTTATACAAATGAAAAGACGCATGAAATCATACGGAAAAATTTAGACAGGTCTCCCTTGTTTTCAGGAATGATTGAGGGGACCGGACCCAGATACTGCCCTTCCATAGAAGATAAGGTCATGAAATTTGCAGATAAAAACAGACATCAGGTATTTATTGAGCCGGAAGGACTGGAAACAAATGAAATGTACATAGGGGGAATGTCCAGTTCCTTGCCGGAAGATGTGCAGTATGAAATGTACCGGACAGTTCCGGGACTAGAACAGGTAAAAATCATACGGAATGCATATGCCATCGAATATGATTGCATTGACGCCAGACAGCTAAGACCGACATTAGAATTTAAACAGATAGAAGGCCTTTACAGCGCAGGACAGATGAACGGGAGCTCCGGGTATGAAGAAGCTGCGGCGCAGGGTATCATGGCGGGGATCAATGCGGTGAGAAAAATTCAGGGAAAAGAAGAATTTGTACTGGATCGATCGGAGGCCTATATCGGAGTACTGATCGACGATCTGGTGACGAAAGAGAGTCATGAGCCGTATCGTATGATGACATCCAGAGCAGAATACAGATTGCTGTTAAGGCAGGACAACGCAGACCAACGCCTGACAGAAAAAGGGTATAAGCTGGGACTTATCAGCGAAAAGCGATATCAGAGCCTGAAACAAAAGGAACAGTGGATCGAGGAGGAAGTAAAAAGGCTGAGATCCACACATGTGGGAACATCGCCAAAGGTGCAGAAGCTTTTGGAGCAGAATAACAGCACACCGCTTTCTTCCGGTATTACGTTGGCAGAATTGATACGAAGACCGGAATTGTCCTATGACAGCCTGAAGGAAATGGATGAGAAAAGACCGGAGCTGCCACAAAGATATGCAGAGGAAATAAAGGAGCAGATAGATATTTTCATCAAATATGAAGGATATATTCTAAGACAGAAAAAACAGGTGGAGCAGTTTAAAAAACTGGAGCAGAAAAAGATTCCGCAGAATATAGACTATGACCAGGTAAAGAGTCTGAGACTGGAAGGACGGCAAAAACTGAAAGAATACAGACCGGAATCAATTGGACAGGCATCCCGGATCTCCGGAATTTCTCCGGCAGACATTTCAGTCCTTCTTATTTACTTAAATGGAGCGAAAAAAGAATAAATATGATAAATTTTCTGAATAATAAGATAAATAATCTAAATATAGAGATAAATAAAGAGAAAAAAATGAAATTCATTCGGTTTTATCAGCTTTTGATCGAATGGAATGAAAGAATGAATCTGACAGGAATCACAGATTTTGAAGAAGTGGTAGAAAAACATTTTGTAGACAGCTTGAGTATTGTAAAGGTAACAGATCTGAAAAAAATAAGCAATCTGATAGATATAGGAACTGGTGCAGGATTTCCCGGTATCCCGATTAAAATTATGTTTCCTCATGTGAAAGTTACCCTGTTAGACTCTCTTAATAAGCGAATTCAGTTTTTAAATACAGTCATAGAAGAACTGGGATTACATGAAATAGAAACGCTGCATGGAAGAGCGGAAGATTTTGCAAAAAAGAAAGAATATCGCGAGCAGTACGATCTGTGCGTATCCAGAGCAGTAGCAAATCTTTCCACTTTAAGTGAATATTGTATTCCCTTTGTACGGGAAGGAGGGGCCTTTATTTCCTACAAAGCAGGAGATTCTAAAAAGGAAATAGAAGAGTCAAGAAAGGCGATAAAAATTCTGGGAGGGAAAATTCAGTCTATTCATGAATTCCAGCTTCCGGAGACGGAAATCAATAGAACACTAGTCACCATATTAAAAGAGCATCCTACAGCAAAAAAATATCCGAGAAAGGCAGGAATACCTACAAAAGAACCTATAAAATAGAGAAAAAGTAATTTTTACTATAAATATGCTAAAACATACTAAAATATACAAGTATCATAGAGTGATAAGATAGAACCTCTGTGAGAAGTAGAAGGATGGAAAGTAAAAATAAAGATAAAAAACAAACAGACCCAGACTATGTATGAAAAATAGAATGATAGAATGTTTCACGTGAAACATTACTGGATTCAGAAGGGAAAAGGTGTTATACTGAAACTACGTATAAAAAAGAAAGGATGGTTTCAAATGGGGAAAATTATAGCTGTTGCAAACCAAAAGGGAGGAGTGGGGAAAACGACGACTTCCATAAACTTAGCAGCATGCTTGGCAGAAAATAAAAAAAAGGTTCTTGCAATAGACATGGATCCACAGGGAAATCTTTCCAGCGGGCTGGGAATAGAGAAATCCAATACAGAGAAAACCATCTATAACCTTATGATTGGAGAAATGACGGTAGAAGAAGTTATACACAAAAGTGTAATGGATAATTTGGATGTTATTCCATCTACAGTCAACCTATCTGCGGCAGAAATCGAATTAATTGGAATCAAAGACAAAGAGTTTATCGTAAAAAAAGAAGTGGAAAAGATAAAAGATCGCTATGATTATGTGATCATAGACTGTCCTCCGTCGTTGAATATGTTGACGGTAAATGCCATGACAACGGCAGACTCAGTGCTGGTGCCAATACAGTGCGAATATTATGCTTTGGAGGGATTGAGTCAGTTGATCTACACGGTGGAGTTGGTAAAAGAGAGATTGAATCCGGCATTAGAAATAGAAGGAATTGTTTTTACTATGTATGATGCAAGAACAAACTTATCTCTTCAAGTGGTAGAAAATGTAAAAGAAAATCTGAATCAGACGATTTATCAAACGATTATTCCAAGAAATATACGTCTGGCAGAGGCCCCCAGCTATGGAATGCCTATCAATCAGTATGATCCAAGATCAGCAGGAGCAGAAAGCTATCGAAAGTTGGCAGACGAGGTAATTAAGCACAATACAGAACAATAAAGATTAAAAAATTAAAAGCAAGAGTAAAAGAGTAGAAAAATAAGAAGGAAAAGCAGAAACAAAAATCGGAAAGAAACTAAGAACAGAACAAGATTGAAAGAAATAAGAAATATACTGTAATATTTTAGAAAAACGACAAACACCGGTTAGAAAAACAAAAAAAGATCTGCTAAAGGCAGACGGGGAGAAAGCGATGGCGGTAAGAAAAAAAGGATTGGGAAAAGGACTGGATAGTTTGATTCCAAATACACGAAGTACTCAGGGAAAGAAAGAGGAAGCAAAGAAACCTGAGGAAAAGGAAGAAAAAATACCAGGAGAACAACTGGTAAAGATAACAAAGGTAGAACCAAACAGGGAACAGCCAAGAAAACATTTTGATGAGGATAGTCTGATGGAATTAGAGGATTCTATCAGACAGTTTGGGGTATTGCAGCCCCTTTTGGTAAGAAAAAACAAGGATTATTATGAAATTATTGCAGGAGAGCGGAGATGGCGAGCTGCAAAGCGGGCGGGACTAAAAGAAGTTCCGGTAATCGTCAAAGATTTTTCGGAACAGGAAATCCTGGAAATTGGATTGATTGAAAATATTCAGAGAGAAAACCTGAATCCAATAGAAGAAGCTATGGCCTACAAAAAGCTGATAGAGGAATTTCACTTAAAGCAGGACGAAGTAGCGGAAAGGGTTTCAAAAAGCAGGACAGTTGTGACAAACTCCATGCGACTGCTAAAACTGGATGAAAAAGTACAGCAAATGATCATTGACGAAATGCTGACGACAGGCCATGCAAGAGCGTTACTTTCCCTGGAAAATAAGGAGGACCAGCAGATTCTTGCAAACCGCATTTTTGATGAAAAATTAAGTGTCAGGGATGTGGAAAAACTGATAAAAGAATGGAAGAATCCGAAGAAAAAGAAAGAAATCATAAAAGAGAAACATGCTTTTCTCTATGAAGATCTGGAAGAAAAAATGAAAAGCGTGATGGGAACCAAAGTTTCAATTCATTCAAAAAGTTCCGGCAAAGGAAAAATTGAAATTGAATACTATTCGGAAGAAGAACTAGAACATGTGTTCTATAAAATTATGAGTATAAAAAGAGGAGAGGAGTCATAATGGAGAGCAAATTTCTGAAAGCAATGGGAATCGATCCGGTGATCTTATTTGTGATCCTGCTGCTGCTTATCATTGGACTGTTTGCACTATATGTAAATGTTATGATGAAATATAATCGGTTGAAAAGCAGCTACAGCACTTTCATGAAAGGGAAGGACGGAAAAGCACTGGAAGAGAGCATGAAAGAAAAGTTTGAGGAACTGGAACTGGTTTTGAAGGTAGTGAAGCAGAACCGACAAGACATCCGTGAGATCAATAAGAGAGAGAACAGCAGTTATCAGAAGCTTGGAGTGGTAAAATACGACGCATTTAATGAAATGGGCGGAAAACTCAGCTTCGCGATCTCCATGCTGGATGGGAATCACAATGGATGGGTCATGAACGCCATGCATAGCCGGGAAGGATGTTACACCTATATCAAAGAGGTTGTAAAAGGGGAAAGTTATGTAGAACTGTCTGAAGAAGAGGCAGAGGCATTAGACAAGGCGATTTTCAGCGATGGGTATGAACTGGAAGCGAAAAAACAATAAGAAGGATCATAGAAGGAACGAAGGAGGAAAAAAATATGTTAGACATTAAGTTTGTCAGAAGCAACCCGGAGACAGTGAAGGAAAACATCAGGAAGAAATTCCAGGAGGAAAAGCTGGTTCTGGTAGATGAAGTTTTAGAACTGGACAGAAGAAACCGGGAAATCAAACAGGAAGTAGAAGTGCTTCGGGCGGATAAAAATAAGATTTCCAAAGAAATCGGCGGGTGTATGGCAAGAGGGGAAAAAGAAGCGGCAGAACAATGGAAGCAAAAGGTACAGGAAAATGCAGATCGTATCGAGACGCTGTCTGCCGAAGAAAAAGAAGTAGAGCAGAAGATCAAAAAGATCATGATGACGATCCCAAACATCATTGACGCCAGCGTTCCCATAGGAAAGGACGATAGCGAAAACGTAGAAATCGAAAAGTTTGGAGAGCCTGTCGTACCGGCTTTTGAGATTCCTTATCACACAGAAATTATGGAAAGCTTTAAGGGGATCGACCTGGAAAGTGCGGGAAGAGTGGCAGGAAATGGATTTTACTATCTGATGGGAGATATTGCAAGACTGCATTCTGCCGTACTGTCTTACGCAAGAGATTTTATGATCGACAGAGGCTTCACCTACTGCATTCCACCTTTCATGATCCGCAGCAATGTGGTAACAGGCGTTATGAGTTTTGCAGAGATGGATTCCATGATGTATAAAATCGAGGGAGAGGATCTGTACCTGATCGGAACCAGCGAGCATTCCATGATCGGAAAGTTTATTGATACGATGCTGCCGGAGGAGGAGCTTCCGCAGAGCCTGACCAGCTATTCTCCCTGCTTCCGAAAGGAAAAAGGAGCGCATGGGATCGAGGAGAGAGGCGTTTACCGGATCCATCAGTTTGAAAAACAGGAAATGATCGTAGTATGTAAGCCAGAGGAAAGCATGGAATGGTATGACAAATTGTGGCAGAATACCGTGGATCTGTTCCGCTCTATGGACATACCGGTACGCACGCTGGAATGCTGTTCCGGAGACCTGGCAGATCTGAAAGTAAAATCCTGCGACGTGGAGGCGTGGTCTCCCCGTCAGAAAAAGTATTTTGAGATCGGAAGCTGCTCCAACCTGGGAGATGCACAGGCAAGGAGATTGGGCATCCGCGTAAAGGGAGCAGAAGGAAAATATTTTGCCCATACATTGAACAACACGGTAGCGGCACCTCCGAGAATGTTGATCGCATTTTTGGAAAACAATCTGCAGGAAGATGGAAGCGTAAAAATTCCGGAAGTCCTGCGCCCATACATGGGAGGAAAAGAAGTGCTGATCCCAAAGAAATAGGAGGACTATGCACCAATATTTAGAAGCAATCGGGTTTGAAACAAGTGGAAAAGACGGTCTGCCGGAAAAGCTGCTGCGGCAGACCGAACATATCTTTTCAGCGCATCACTGCGCTGCGGACGAAAATTTTTGTGAATATCAAAAAGAGTTTGGCGCGGGATTTGGGATTTCCTCTTTTGGGAGGACGGATGAAAGCTATCACCGGGAATACTATGTGCCTTTTTTTGAAGGAACAGGAGAGACGGCCAGAGGAGAGATTTTTGCAGAAAGGCGACTGGATAAAGAAGCTTATATCGGAATCTGCGAAGATATGAGAGTGGGGATCAGCTTGATTTTTCACCTGCAAAATCTTATTTCCCTTAAAAACAGAAGACTTCTCTCCCGAAAGGAAATTCCCTGCAGGTCTGTAACCTTATCGGGCCTTTGCAGGGAGGGAACTATTTTGTTGCCGGTAAGCAAGGATTCCGGACAGAGGCAGAGACAGCAGAAAGAAGCGACCGACAGAACATCCCTGATGCAGGCGGCAAGAAGTGGAGATACCACTGCCATTGAACATCTCACAAAGGAAGAATGGAATACATATACATTAATGTCAAAGCGGCTGATGAAGGAAGACGTCTACAGCATTGTAGATACTTATATCATGCCCTACGGGCTGGAATGTGATCAATATTCTATTCTGGGGGAGATCCGAAACTTTTTGGAAGTGGAGAATGAAAGTACGGGAGTGGTTCTGTATATTTTGCAGGTAGAAGTGAATGGATTGATCTTCGATGTCTGTGTTCCCAAAAAGCACGTATTAGGAGAACCGCAGGCAGGACGTAGATTGAAAGCGATTATATGGCTGCAGGGAAGAATAAACTTTGACAGTTGAGTAGATTTGCAGTATAATGGGAAAGCATTATAGCTTTCCTATTTAAGTTCCCTTAGTTAAATGGATATAACAAGCGCCTCCTAAGCACTAGTTGTGAGTTCGATTCTCGCAGGGAACGGTCATTTTTGCAGTAATAATTGATTTCAATTATTACTGCATTTTTCTTTTCAGGCATGATTTCAAATAATCACAGTCATTTAAAATCATGCCTAAAAAGAAAAACTCTTTTAAGAAACTTTGGCGACGACGTTACTTTCACCGATACAGCTAGCGATATGGATGCAATTCATTGCTTGTCAGAACTTAATTTAGCAATAGATATTGCCTATAAATAAACCGGCATAGATAATAGCTATTTTACTTTTTTTTATATAGCTAATATAATTTATACTGCTATATTGAAAAATTATTGTACGAGGTGGATGAGAATGAACAAAAAAATCAGAACAAAAGAGGTTGTTGTTGTGGCTATGGTTGCTGCAGTAGTGGGAGTTGTTTTTACATTGCTTGATTATGCATATATGCCATTATCAGCAGTTCTTGGAACGGTATTTATGGAATTAACATTTGGCATTTATATGTTATCAGCAGCTCTTCCCATGTATTTAGTACGCAAACCAGGAGTAGCAGTTTTCGGAGCTTTAGTTACTGCTGGTGTTAATCTGCTTCTTGGTAGTCCGTATGGTTTACAGTTGGTTTTAGCCGGAATTTTAGAAGCACTTGGAGTAGAAATCGCCTATATTCTTTTTAAGAGAGAGGCAAACCTTAAATGTCTGGTTGTTGGTCAGATTCTTGGAGCAGTCTTTGTGTTTGGAAGAGATGCATTTTTCTGGGGATCACCAATGTGTTACGGTGTGACAATTGCATTAGGAGTAATAGTGGTACGTCTGTTAAGTTCTGTGGTAATTGGTATTGTGCTTGTGAAAGTAATTACAGCAGCACTGGTAAAAACTGGCGTATTGAAAGGATTTGTATGTGCAAAATAGGAAATGACAAAATGAGTCTTAAATTACAGGATGTTTCATATTGTTATGAAGGAGAGACACTTCCGGTTTGGGAGCATCTCTCTTGTTGTTTTTATAAAGGAGCAGTTCATGCAATTTGCGGACCAAGTGGATGTGGAAAAAGTTCTATTCTTTATTTAATTGATGGATTGATTCCTCATATGTATGAAGGAAAATTAACTGGAAAAGTGTTGTATAATGAAGTGAATATTACAGAAATGCTTCCAAAGGAGCGTTGTGATAAAATAGGGTTTGTTATGCAAAATCCAGAAAGCCAGTTTTGCACTTTTACAGTTGAAGAAGAATTAGCATTCGGAATGGAAAATCTAGAAATACCTAAAGAAATCATGAAAGAGAAGATTTCGGAAATGTTGGAGTATATTGGCTTATCTGGTTACGAAGAATGTGATTTGAATAATCTTTCAGGAGGACAGAAACAAAAAATAGCCATTGCATCAATTCTTGTTACAGAACCGGAAGTGTTACTGTTAGATGAACCTACAGCAAATTTAGATCCGGAAAGTAGAAAACAAATTTTCGACTTGATTTTAAAGTTAGCTAAAGAAAAGAATATAACGATTATTTTGGTGGAACATAATGTAGAGGAAATTATAGAACAAATTGATCACTTGGTTATTTTAGACTTACAAGGTAGAAAGTTTTGTGATGTTCATGGGAAAAGCGTTGTGGAGAATTTTAGAGCGTGGTCAGAACCACAGATTGCAAAACGAAATCAGAGTAATGTTTCCAAAATTGAATTATCGCAGGAATGTATATTAGAGCTAAGTGATATTTCCTTTTCATATCAGAAACAGGGATTCCGGAAAAGGATATTGAGTGAAGATAATTACATATTACGTCATTTGAATCTAAGGATAAATAAGCAAGATTTCCTAGCCATAACAGGTAAAAATGGGGTAGGAAAAACAACATTGCTGAGAGTGATCTTTCAAATCTTCAAGCAAAATGAAGGTCGTATTTTGCTATATGGGAAGCCAATAGAATCTTATAAAAAGAAGGAACTGTACAATACGATCGGATTAGTGTTTCAAAATCCAGAAGAACAATTTGTAACGAATACCGTATGGGATGAAATGATGTTTAGTTTGAAAAAGGTAAAGATGAATCCGAATGAAAAAGAAGAAAAAGTAAAGAAAATGCTAGAACGTTTTCATCTTGAAACGGAAAAGGAAAAAAGTCCATTTGTACTGAGTCAGGGGCAAAAAAGAAGATTAAGCGTTGCAAGTATGTTGCTGACGGATCAGAAAATTCTATTTTTGGATGAGCCAACATACGGTCAAGATTATGAAAATCGTCGAGAATTAATGAACGATATGGAAATGCTACGAAACGAGGGTGTAACAATTATTATGATTACGCATGACATGCATTTAGTAAAACAGTATGCAACAAAAAAAGTAGTGATTGCAAATGGACATGTGGTGAAGGAAAAGCTTATGGAAGGAGATGCTTGATGTTTGCTTATATTGAACAAGATTCTTTTTTACATCAGAGAAATCCGATGATTAAGCTATTGTTAATTGTAATGATGACGATTATTGTATGTCTTTCCTATTTTCCAGTATTACCGAGTATAACATTTTTTCTTGTATTTACAACCACTTGGCTTGCAGGAAAAATTCCTTTGAAAAATCTTTTGCGTAGACTTTTAATGTTTATAGTGATTAGTTTGCTTTTTATGATATCGATGATGATTTTGCGTGGATTAAATGGCGAGTCAGGAATTGTTTATCGCCTGTGGGTTTTTCGATGGACAGCGAAAGATATAATACACTCTATTTCTTTAGGATTCCGCATCCTGGCATTAGTTACAATGTCAATGGGATTTGTTTTGACTACGAGACCACGAGATTTAATACTTAGCCTTATTTTACAATGCAATATATCCCCAGTCCATGGTTACGCAACAATGGCGGCATATCGGTTTTTACCTGAATTGCAAGCACAGGTTGATTCAATTCATCTTGCGCAGGAAATTAGAGGAATATCTTGGAACAAAGGGATAGTATCAAGATTTACATCACCTTTTAGAGTGGTGCTACCCTTGCTATGCGTAGCTGCAAGAAGGGGCGAAAGAGTAGCGTGTGCAATGGAGAGCAGAGGACTCGGAAAGAGTGAAAATAGAACATATTATAAAACGACAGAAATTGTTAAGAATGACTGGTTGTTTTTGGGTGCAGGAGTTATAATTTATACAATAATTATTGCAGTTTTAGTGAAATATGATTTGTTTAGATTAAATTTTGCTGCAATCAAATAAAGTGATTTGTTGGGAGGAAATAGAAATGCCATTTAAACATAAAAATATTGAATATGGCTTGCCACATGAGCAGTATCCAAGAGAAATTATTAATCAATGTCTTGAAGAACTAAAAAATGTGATAAGCTTAGACAAAGAGCCTGTTGCAATTACATTTTTGTTTACACAAGAGGACTATGATAATTATCCAGTAGAAGAGATTGAAACAGCAATGCCATATTGCGTGATGGTGAAACAAGCTACTTTACACTCTAAAGGAATTAAAAGTAGGTTGGAACATCATAAATGCGATGGCGCAACAACTGCTTTGGCGTTGGAACCGAGCACAGAGAAAATCGAAAGCGGGAGAGAATATTTTTCATATAAATTGTATTCATCGGTTGCTACAGCAAGAAGACTCAGGAATTCGATAAGAAGTTTACATAGAATGCCAGTGCGTAATTATGGTGTGGCAATCGTGCCATTAAGTCAGTGTGTGCAGACTCCGGACGTTATTATAAGCATTTGTAATGTATATCAAGCAATGCGATATGTGCAAGGATATGAGTATAATACAGGTAAAAAACCTGCAATTGATATGGGAGCAATGCAAGGAATGTGTTCAGAAGTTACTGTATCGCCATATTTATCAGGTGAATTAAATGTTAGTGTATTATGTCCAAGTACAAGAATGCTATGTAAATGGAGTGAAAACGATATGGCAGTAGGAATTCCTTTTGAATTATTTGAATCAATGACGAATGGAGTTGTGGCAACACAACCGAATTATTAAAATGGTGTTTTTTCAAAGAAGAACTTAAAAAGTTCTCTCAAGACCGGTTCAAGTTTTGTGTAAATTGAAAAACAGATATAAGACATGTCGCTAGTTACTTCGGGCAGAGCTAATTTTTTGAGGTTCTGCCTTTGTTTGTACTATGATGCAGTTTCCGGACATATCAGGCAGGACTGGTCAGACTAACCCTGTCAACCAGGGCACGAGAATATCCGTTTGTGAAAACCAGATTATAAGTACAGATACCAATCTAAAAACCATTGATTTTTACAGGATAATTCCATGTATTACAGCCAGTACTTTAAATACAGATCATGAAGGCGGATGATTTTGCTTGCTTTACCGGCAGGCGAACGATCCATAGAAAAAAGAAGCTTTTTAGAAGCGTGAAAAGGAAATGAATACCGCAAACTCTTTATTTTGTAGGGAGCAAGACAGGTCAGAAGAACTTATAACCCGATGTCGTCCGCATTGCACGATGCGGCAATGCAGTTCTAGCGACGGTATCTTGCTGTAGGCGGTATGCCAGAGTGTGCGATGCGGTTTGCCGAAACAAATTTGGTGCAAAACGGGAAAAGGAGAAAGGGACTATGAGTAAAACAACTACAAAGCTTGCGATTGCATTTGCTTTTAAAGAATTGTTATTAGAAAAACCGTTGGACAAAATAGCAGTGAGTGATATTGCCGAAAAATGTGAGATAAATCGTCAGACATTTTATTATCACTTTCATGATATTTTAGAACTCACCGAATGGATCTGCGAGGAGGATGCAGAGCAGGCCTTAAAGGAAAATCGAACGTACGACACATGGCAGGAGGGATTCCTGTCCATTTTCGACATGATAAAAAAAGATAAGGCTTTCATCATAAACATTTACCGCAATGTCCCAAAGGACTATTTATATCGCTATTTGTACAGGGTTACTTACCAGCTGCTTTACAACGTACTGGAAGAAAAGGCGGAAGGAATGGTCATCAGAGAAGAGGACAAGGTCTTTATTGCAAACTTTTATAAGTATGGGTTTGTGGGTCTTGTACTGGAATGGATCGATGGCGGGATGAAGGAGGATCCAAAACGGATCGTAGAGAGATTGAATTCTCTAATTCAGGGAACCTTTTTCCATGCGCTTAATAATGCTAAAATAAACAAAAAATAGAGCGTTTGAAAATATGGTGGGAAATACGACAAAGAGAGTGTTTTGTCGTATTTTTGTTCAATAGGGAGAAACTGTCGTTCTTTTTGACAGTTTTCTGTTTTTGTTCATTTTAATTCTGGTTTTTTGTCAATATACTAAGTGCGTAGAATCTACTAGCGACCTAAATAAAGAGTTTAGGCTCCGGAAAAAGAAAAGGAGTGTGTTTTTATGTACTATTCAGCAGGAACTTATGAGGCATTTGCAAAACCGGAGAAACCGGAGGGAGCTGACAGAAAATCAGCGTATATCATCGGAACAGGACTTGCAGGACTTTCCGCCGCATTTTACCTGGTTAGAGATGGGCAGGTAAAAGGAGAGAGAATACATCTTCTTGAAAAGCTGGATCTTGCAGGTGGCAGCTGTGATGGAAGAAAGGATGTTCGTAAGGGCTTTTACATGAGAGGCGGCAGGGAGATGGATAACCATTTTGAATGTATGTGGGATATGTTCCGTGACGTTCCATCCATAGAAACTCCCGGCATTTCTGTACTTGACGAGTATTACTGGCTGAACAAGCACGATCCAAACTATTCTCTTTGCAGAGCATCAGAGAAGTGTGGGCAGGATGCGCATACGGACAAAAAATTTTCTCTGGATAAGAAATCCGCACTGGCACTTTCCAAATTATTTATGACGCCGGAAAAGGATCTGGAGGGCAAGAAGATCAGTGAAGTTCTTCCGGACTCCTTCTGGGATACAAATTTCTGGCTTTACTGGCAGACCATGTTTGCCTTCCAGAGATGGTCTTCTGCTCTTGAGATGAAGAGATATTTGTGCAGATACTGTCACCATATTGATGGACTGCCGGATTTTACAGCTCTTCGATTCACAAAATACAATCAGTATGAGAGCATGATTTTACCTTTGATAGAATATCTCAAAAATCATGGCGTAACGGTAGAATTTGGAATAGATGTAAAAAATGTTATCATAAAGGATGAAAATGGGAAGAAAACTGCAACCCGGATTGTATACGAGAAAGAGGGAGCGACAGACACGATCGATCTTGTAGAGGACGACCTGGTATTCATAACCAATGGCTGCTGTACAGATACCTCTTGCTACGGGGACCAGAATACGGCGCCGGATCTTGGAAATATCAGGAATGGAGAGGGCGAGTCGTGGGATTTGTGGAAAAATATAGCTGCACAGGCCAAGAACGGGGAGTATGGGAACCCGAAGAATTTCTGTAGTGATGTTGAGGCGACAAACTGGATGAGTGCAACGGTTGAAACCGCTGACGAAGAAATCATTCAGAAGATTATTGGGGTGTGCAAGAGGGATCCAAGGGAAGGAAAAGTTACAACCGGCGGGATTGTTA